>JAITEL010000157.1 GCA_031282065.1 Treponema sp. | reverse complement strand
GCCGGGGGTCTGCTATCCCTTCCAGTTTTTCTTTCAGTCTTGCTATGTCCATACTCCTTTCTTTGGACTATGATCCCTCCCCCTTCATCTGTTCTTAAAACTAAATGCAGAAGCCCTGGTTAAACACCGATGTCCTCTTGACATCAATAGAGTCTGGATAGTATTTTATTGACAGGGTTATTTTGTGTTTGGACGATTAACTCAGCGGGAGAGTGCTACCTTCACACGGTAGAAGTCACTGGTTCAAATCCAGTATCGTCCATGGAGGTTAGTGTCTGTTTTAAGGATTTAGCCTGACCAAAAACAGAAGGCCTACCACAGCTTGGCATTTAGCATACTGCTTTAATGTTCATGTTCTATAAGGTCCCATATTGGGGGCCTTATGTAATGTACCTGATATACTTCATTTACCCCTCCCTATGAGCATGTTACATCCTAATTGATCTGAAAAAACCTACCCTTCTTCAGATGGGAACTTGATTTTACCTTTCAAAACGACCGGCACACGAGGATGGAGAAGCATATAGAGAGCATATTCAAACTCCTTAATGCAAAAGCCATTCAAAACCCCCTGCTTCCCGGGGAATACCCCGTTCCTGAGCATAGTCCCCTGGCTCCTTACGGTTCTTTTTCGCAGGTACTTCCTGCTAGGCGGTTCCTCTTAGTAACCACAGGCGGAGGATACGGAAACGGTGAGATCGGGAGACCCTAGCCCTGTCATTGCGAGCAAAGCGAAGCAATCCACTCCCGCAGCACCGGCAACCGAACTTCCAGCGCCGGGGTTCTAACCCGTAGCCATGGGGGTCTGAACGGGGACTTTCCTGTCTGGATTGCTTCGGGGCTGCGCCCCTCGCAATGACGGGTTCACTGCGCTCCCCGCAATGACGAGAGCCCCCGCCACCCCCACATGCGGATAGCGGCTATTTCAGCAAAGAAGCGGGACGATAAGGGAGAAGGAATAGCTTGGGTAACATTTCTCTTTGAGGCATTTCGGATTATGCGTTGCCTCACGCCCAGGGCTAGCGTATATAAAAAGGGGTGAAGGAGGGAGGACAGAGATCGCCGCAGGCTAGGAGGATATGGCTGATAACGTCGGAGCGGTAGTCGCCGTCGAATCGGATAAAGAGGGAAGGGCCTCCAGCACGCATTTTGGGCTTTATTATTGAGGAGTAGAGGGAGTTGACCCACCCGGAAACGACATTGGTGGCGTCCAGGGTGAAGTAAAACTCCCCGGCATCCCGTTCTCCGCAGCGGTGAACGCGGTCACTCTCCAAGATTCCCGGATACGGGGGCTCAGAGCTTTCCTCTGCACTACCAGGAGAAGACCCAGATACGCCGCAGCCAGGCGATCCCTTCCAAGTTTCCATCCCATCCGCCGTGTTTTTTTTATCGTAAAACCCATGATGCCCTCCGGCCCCTCCCCCGGAAGAGAGTATTAGGGTAAGGTTTTTTATGAGGCAATGCGGCTTATTGACTTCAATAAGGGATCTTGGTTAGAATAGCTGACAAATACCGGCTAAAGTGTTATATTGCTAGGTAGATAGAGTAAATGAAGGGGTTTGTGATACTGACCTGTCGGTTGCGTTTTAGCAAGAATTCCCATATCCCGGACCGAATGGAGCAATACATCCTGATGATGAGGAATGGGCAAAGCTACCTGACAAATCCATACTATGGGGTATTTATAATGCATCAAAGGGGTGATTGGGTAAATCGTTCACCTACACCCTTTGATATAAGGTTCTTGTATAAGACCTTAATGTTGTTTTCAAGGAGTTCTTTATGAAAAAAATGAACAGGCATCATTTTCTTTTCCTCGTTTTGGCCTTGACAGCCTTGACCGTAGCAGGCTGTGCTTCGTCTCCTCCACAGGGTAGAGCCCAAGCGGATCTACCGGATTTCGTCATGAATCCGCCGGTGCAGGAGGACGCGATCTTCGGGATCGGGAGTGCAAAGCTGTCTACGGTTAATCAGTCTATCACTATGGCAGAGTCCCGGGCCCGGCAATCTCTGGCCTTCCAGCTCAATGCCAATGTGCAGGCCATGATCACCGACTATGCCCGTTCAGCAGGTACGGAAAATAGCCAAGCCAGCCTTGAGTTTTCTGAAATCGTTGGCCGGCAGTTGACCCAAACCACTCTAAGCGGTGCGATACCGGTGAAGCGGGAGCAGGCCAAGGATGGGACTTTCTGGGTTCTCATATCCTATAGTAAGGCTGACGCGGCTAGAGCTGCTGCGAATATTATTGAGAATGAAGCTTCCAAGTATGCGGAGTTTAAAGCCATGGAAGCCCTCAAGCTGATGGATCAGCAATTAGAGCGGATTAGCACGAAACCTGAGGCGGTAACCCAGTAGAGCAGGTTGGGTATGGAGGATGGATCCTCCATACCTTTGAGGAATATCCTTATGCCATGGTATGTTGTGCTCGTTTGTTCGGCCTTCTTGTTTTCTTGTGCTAATGCTCCGAATACTCTTCAGGTTTCAACTCTCAGAGAACGGGATTTTTGGAACCTTTCACCGGTGAATGAAGAACAGAATGAATTGATCTTTATCGGTGTGGCAGGGGTACGGATGAACCAGCAGGAGGCGATTGCTTTAGCCCTGGAAGATGCTGCCCGGCGAGTAGCTTTTTTCCAAAGGGTGGGGGGGGAAGTCTTACACCGGGTGGAGATCGGAACCGGCTTTTTTGATTACCGATCCGAACATCAAGTAACCTTACAGTACGATGAGGAAGGGTATCGAAATTACCGGGAGGTTCTGGAATTTGATCCCCAACAGGATGTTTGGATCGAACACCAGGCGGTTTTTGTCCGTACCCGGTATCGAGCTTCCCGGAGCCTCCCGATTAGGCATCAATACGCGGCTAAAAACGAGCGGCCCGGGTGGGTGGATAATCCGCCGAAACAGATTTCCGGTTTCTGGGTGGGGGTTGGATTTGCAGGACCCCGCTTGTACCATAAGGATACGGTGATTGCCTCCTATGAAAATGCGGTTTTTTCAATTATTGAATCTCTCTCAAACACCGTAACCTCCAAGGTGGAAACGACCCAGAACTCAGGAGGGGCCTTTTCGTCTTCTTCAACAATAAACAGCAATGAAGTAAAGTCTGCTGGGACCTTAGGGGGCTTTTATGTACTGGAAACCTGGACGGATCCTGCCACTAAGGCCGTATGGACTTTAGCCATTGCCGAACAACATTAGTGAGCAGCCCCTTTTTTATCCAGCATATCCCGGATAAGCCTGTAGAACAGCGGCGTCTTGGGAGGGTCCCATGCACTTTTGGAGGTCGGTTTATGATGGAAGGAACAAGCGCAGGGCTTGCCCTGCGGTATCAGTAACTTCAACGCAAGCGGCTTCCCCTCAGGTATTTTACCGGGCGTAGTTTGACGGCTGCCCGCGGCCACTTGACGAGCGCTCACGAGTAAGTGTTCACTATAATAAGAGTTCATTTTTATTAAGGAAGGTACAGTATGGCAAAGAAAGCAATCTGGAAGGTCTGGCTCAAGCGTAACCTCCTCACCCAAGATATCGAAAATGATCGCATCGCGGAAGTCTCCACCGCGGGGAACACCCTGCGCAACGGGGACATCGCCGAGCGGATCGTCGCTGCCCGTTCGGAACTGCGCCTGGAGACCATTCTGAGCGTATTGGCGGTCCGGGACGAAGTGGTCCGCGACGCCCTGGTGCAGGGCTTCGCGGTACAGGACGGCTGCGTGCGCATATCCCCGCGGGTAAGCGGCAGCTGGATAGGCGCGTCCCACAGCTTTGACCCGGCAGTCCACCGGATAGGGCTCGACGTAAGCCCCTGCGCGGATATGCGCTCCGCCCTGGAGGCCGTGGGCGTGGAGGTCCTGGGCGAGAAGGATTCCGGTGCGTTTATCGCTCTGGTTACCGACCTTTCCACGGGCAAGACCGACGGCACGATAAGCCCCGACGAAGACCTGGCGGTAACCGGGGACAAGATAAAAATAGCCCCCGAAGACGAGCAGGGCCTGGGGGTCTTCTTTGTGGACTCTAGCGGCACGGAGCATCCGGTAAGCCACAGGCTGGCGGAGAACCAGCCCAAGAAGCTCTTGTTCCGCGTTCCTGCCCTGGCCGCCGGCGTGTATACCCTCAAGGTCGTTACGCGCTTTTCCAACTCCACCACCCTGGTTCGGGAACCCCGGGCCATAAGCTACGAGTTCCCCCTTACCGTGGGAACCCCTCCGGCAAACCCCTAAGTTCCTCCGCGCCTCGACGCTGCCTTACGTCGCATCGCAACGTCGCCTTACGTCGTGCCTCGACGCTGCCCTGCGTCGTGTCTCGACGCAGGGAGGCGCCTTAGCTTACGCTGCTCAGGGCGCACAGCCGGGGGCTTGGGAGCCTTTCGGCTTCCCATATACATACTGCCTACTTCTCATGCTTTAGGGTACTATGCTAGACTGAGCCTGATGATACGGGAAAAAAGCCTGGTGGTGTATAAAAATCGTCCTGCCCTGGTAACCGACATAGGGGAGAAGATAGGCATATCGGTGCGGGGAGGCGAATCTCTGCGGGTTCGGGCAAAGGACGTTGAACTCATCCATCCCGGTCCCTGTACCCCGGCAAACCTTGAACAGGCCCTTCCCCAGGGAGATGTAAGTGCGGCCTGGGAACTGCTGGAAGGGAGTAGGGTTTCCTTGCAAGCACTCGCCGAATTGGTGTACGGTGCGTACACCCCAAGCACTGCCTGGGCCGCCTATGAGCTTTTCAAGGACGGCTTGTATTTCTTAGGAACCCTGCAAGAGATACAGGGCCGGCCTCGGGAGGAAGTGGAGGCGGAAATCCAGAAACGGACGGAGAAACAGCGGGACGCGGCGGAGCGGGAGGCTTTCCTGGAACGCCTCAAGGCTCGAACCCTCAAGTTTCCTGAGGATCGCCGCTTTCTCCATGATGTGGAAGCCCTGGCCTATGGTAAAACCGATAAAAGCCGTACCCTCAAGGACCTGAAGCTGCCCGAATCTCCTCAAGAGGCCCATAGGGTGCTGCTCAACACAGGATGCTGGACCCCCTGGGTCAATCCGCACCCCCTGCGGTTCGGGCTCTCTCCGGTGTCTGCAAGCATTCCCGTCGCTCCCCCTTCCCGGGATGAGGAGCGGCAGGATCTTACCCACCTGAAAGCCTTTGCCATTGATAATCCCTGGAGCAATGATCCGGATGATGCGATTTCCGTGGAAGGCCCCTGTCTCTGGGTCCATGTAGCGGATCCTGGGGCCTCGATCCTTCCCGGCAGCCCGGTGGATGCGGAAGCCCGGAACCGGGGCTCCACGCTCTACCTTCCTGAAGGGGCCTCCCTGATGTTAGCCGAAGAAGCCCTCTCCTTATACGCCTTGGGCCTGGAAGCAGTCTCTCCCGCGCTGTCCTTCAAGATGGTCCTCGATGAAGCGGGGGCCCTGGTGGAAACGGAGATCCTCCGTTCTTGGGTCAAGGTAAGCCGTTTGACCTATGAAGCAGCCGACGCATTGCTCAGGGGGGACGCTGCAAAGGCCCCGGAATTAAGGGCCCTCTTCACCATAGCCGAACAGAACCGCTTCCGCAGGTGTGCTGCAGGAGCGGTGTTCATGGACTTCCCCGAAGTACATATCATGGTTTCTGAGGGACAGGTAGCCATTGAACCCATAGCAGCCTATAGGTCTGCGGATATGGTTCGGGAATGTATGCTCCTTGCCGGGGAAGGAGCCGCGCACTGGGCCCTGCGGCGGCGGCTTCCCTTCCCCTATATAAGCCAGGAAACCGGGGAACTCCCCCATGCCCCGCTTGAGGGTATGGCCGGTTCCTACCAGCTTCGCCGCTGTATGCGCCCCCGGACCCTTTCGGTGAAACCGGGCATCCACTGGGGCTTGGGGCTTGATGTATACACCCAAGTTACCAGTCCTTTACGCCGGTACACGGACCTCCTGGCCCACCAGCAGATCCGGGCCTTTCTGCGGCAGGAGGCGCCTTTGGGGGAAGAGGAACTCCTCCTTCGACTGGGTGCAGGAGAAGCGGCAAGCCTTGCCTCGGTGCAGGCTGAACGAGCCTCCCGGTCCCACTGGATCGCGGTGTACTTATCGGATAAAAAAGGCTCCTCTTGGGAAGGGGTGATGCTGGAAAAGCGGGGTAACCGTTCCCTGGTCATGATCCCTGCCCTGGGCTTAGAGACCCAGGTGCTTGTCAAACAGGATCGGGAACCGAATGAACCGGTCTCCCTCGTCCTTGCCGCGGTGCGAATCCCTGAAATGGATATGGTCTTTGTAAGCGAATGAGCAGCCGGTACCGGTGAGAGCCCTTACAGAAGGATGGGGGAAAGGTACAGTAAGGATAAAAAGCGCCGGTTCATTTTGTAAAAGCGGCTAAACTATCTTGACGTAACTTTAATTATGTATAAAATTAATCCTATATGAGTGACTATCTAGATCCCAATAACGAAGAATTGCTTAAGGACTTTTTCAGTGAAGCCCAAATGCAAGTTGATACCCTAGAACAGAATATTCTCGTTCTTGAAAATGAGGGTGGAAACCGAGATGCGGTGGATGAGATTTTCCGAGCAGCTCATACCCTGAAAGGGGGAGCGGCTACCGTAGAAATGATGGAACTGTCCCATTTTACCCATCTGGTTGAGGATGTATTGGATGCTATTCGTTCCGATGCCGTCACCATAAATGAGGATGTGGTTGATACCCTTCTAGCGGCTATTGATATCATCAAGGCAATGATTACCCAGCGTATGGACGGTTCCGTATACACCGCGGATACCTCTGCCATAGAGGGACGTCTTTCCGTCTTGTTGCCTGAAGGATCGGGTCGTAAAAAAGCCTCCAAGTCCGCGGCTGTTCCTGCGGTGGGATCTCCACCCTCGCCTCCTGTACGAGCAGTGGTCGCAGTCAAAGCCGTGGGAGGGCTTTCAGAGTACGATTTACTGGAGCTCAAGGAATCTGGGGAGAGCGGGGTGCCGATTTATCGGATTTCCGTGCAATTTGATGAAAGCGGGCTGATGAATACCGTGGGAGGTATCCAAATATACGCATCTCTCAAAGAAGACGGTACGATACTGAAAACCTCCCCGGATTTCGAGCAGCTCTATGAAGATAATTTCTTCCCGGTAGTGGACTATTATATATCCAGCCGTAAGAGCATTGATGAGTTAAAGCGGCATGTGATGATTCCTGACGTGAGTATTGGGGCAGATATTGTCAATATAAACGATATAATAGGAGTGATTTCCGTTCCTGAGGGAGCCCCATCCAAAGCAGAACCGGTTAAGGCTGCATCTCCAGGTGCAGCGGTTCCCAAAGCTGCTCCAGCGGTGACGGCTTCCAAGGCTGCTCCAGCTCAAGGGGAGGAGTACGGAAGCGGGGCCAAGGCCGGGACTGCCAAAGAAGCGGCAGATGCCAAAAAAGCCGGAAAAGAGGCGGGTTCTATACTGCGGGTTGACTCCAAGCGGATTGACGACCTGCTTAATCTGGTTTCTGAAACCGTTATCACCAAGGCGACCTTTAATCAAATAAGTAATCAGTTTAGTGACCTGGTCAATGATCTTCATGCCTTGGAAGCCACCTATCGGGATAAAATTAAAAGCCTCTTTGATAGCCTGCCTGGGTATCTGGAAAGCATCCAAGGCGGTCGTTCTATCAAGGACATACGCAAAGAGATTGGCGAGCAATACGGGGATATCTTCTCCCTTTTTGATGGCTTTGAAGCCTCGGTGAAGAGTAATGTCGGTAAATTCCGTTCCACCTCTCAGAATCTGGGGCGTATCACCGGTGAGCTCCAGGAAGGGGTCATGCGGATCCGCATGGTACCGATTAGTCAGATCTTCGGACGCTTCCCCCGTTTGGTACGAGACCTTTCCAAGAGCCTTAACAAGAAGATAAACCTCGTGGTGGAAGGGGAAGAAACAGAACTGGATAAATCGGTTATTGAAGACCTCTTGGATCCCATCATGCACTCGGTTCGCAATTCGGTGGATCACGGCATTGAATCCCAGGAAGAGCGCAAAGCCGCGGGCAAGCCCGAAGAGGGAATGGTGCTCCTCAAGGCGACCAATGAAGGTAACATGATCATCATTGAGATCGGTGATGATGGTAAGGGTATTGATGTGGAGGCGGTCAAGGCTAAAGCCATTGAGCGGGGACTCATCCATCCGAACAAGGTCTTGACCGATATAGAGGCATTTAACTTGATTTTTGAGCCGGGCTTCTCCACGGCTAAGAGCATTACCTCCATCTCAGGCCGGGGGGTGGGCCTTGACGTGGTCCGCCGGCAGATTGAAAAGCTCAACGGTACGGTTACGGTCAGTTCTGAACGGGGAAAGGGGACCAAATTCATCATTAAACTGCCCCTTACCTTGGCGATTATTCAGGGTCTGCTGGTGCGGGTTGGTTCTGAAATCTACTCCATCCCCATTACCTCGGTTATCGAGAGCCTACGGATCAAGACGGAAGAGATCCGGAAGATTGACAACTATGAGGTTTTCAACATCCGCAATGACGTAGTTTCTCTGCTCCGGCTTAACCGGCTTTTTGGGATAAAGACCGAGAAACAGCAGGAGTATAACTTCATTGTTATTGTGGGAAGCGCTGAAAAGAAGATGGGCTTCATGGTAGATAGCCTCATTGGTGAGGAGGACGTGGTGATTAAGCCGCTGCGGGATCAGTACACCAATTCTCCAGGCATTGCAGGCGCATCGATCCTGGGGGATGGATCGGTTTCTCTTATTATTGACGTGAGTCAGCTCTTGGAGCTGGGTCTTCGCAAGGAATTGGAACAACGTCAAATCCGTGAAGCATCAATACGGTAGCGAGGAAAACTATGGCGGTGATTAAAGACTTAGCAACGGTAAACGCCGAGTTGCAGCAACAGAAAGAACGAGTCGATACAGTTGATTTTAAGATGGTAACCTTTTCCCTGGCGGGTAAAGATTATGGAGTGGATATTATGAATGTTAAGGAGATTGCCAAGGCAGATAAGTTTACCTATGTGCCTAATGCGGTCTCCTTTGTGAGGGGGGTGTATAACCTTCGAGGGGATATTATTCCCATCATTGACCTCCGAGTCTTCTTTCACATGAAAAGCGAGCGCCGGGTCGATGGTCAGGAAAACATGCTCATCCTGCATCTTGATGATCGGGTGTATGGTGCCATTGTTGATAAGATAGACAAGGTGGTGGGTATCAATTCTGAGACTATTCAGCCGCCTCATCCTATGTTTGGAGAAGTCAATATCAAATTCATCACCGGAGTCGTGGAAAAGCAGGGATATCTCTATGTCATTCTTGATGTCATGCGGATGTTTAGTCAAAAAGAAGAGGAGAAGCAGAAGCCGCGAACCGCTATTCAGGAGGTTCCTGGGGATAGCTACTATGTACCTCCAGCTTCTACCCCAGAGCAATCCCGGGAAGGGCTGGCTGCTATATCGGACACGACCCTTGGGTTCATAAAAGAAAGTCTTGCTGCATTGAAGCAGTTTTATGTCAGCCCCATTAACGACGAATGGTTTCGCAAACAATTTGTCGAATGGAGTAGCACTCGTACTGATGCGGATTTGCAGTTTAAGAATGACTCAGAGGCTGAGGAGTATCTGGCGGATTTTTATTCTCCCTATACCGGTGAGTTTTGGAGCGATGCCTATGCCGCCCAGGTCAAAGAAATTCTGCCGGATATGAATTCCAGTAATATCCAGGTCTGGGAACTGGGGTGTGGAAAGGGGTATGAAACTTTTTCGTTTGCTTGTATACTGAGATTACGGTATCCGAATGGGCACATAAAAATCTGGGCCAATGATAATGATATCATGGCCATAGCAGATGCACCTAATATGACCTTTGATCTAGACAAAATGCCGGAATATTGCCGTAGTTTCATGGTTAAAGGACGTAATGGGTATACTTTTAATCAAGTTATCAAGGATTCAATTGTGTTTGAATACCATGATGTTTTGAATAATAATTCCTTGCCGGATTTAAATATTATTCTGGCCAGGGATATTTTTTCTTTCTTTTCGCTAGACAGTCAAGAACGTTTACTCGCGGATTGCTCTGAAAAACTGAAAGATAAAGGGATCATTATTCTTGGAAAAAATGAGCTATTGTCTGGGGATACGTGGACATCTATGGGGAGAGATCCTATCTCTGCATTTTTGTATATAAAAGCTAATTCTGGTAAGGAGTAATAATATGAGAGTTGAATATATTAACCCTTTTGTTGAATCGACCTATAATATTCTCAAAGAAGTTCTTGGTACTGAGATTGTTCGTGGCTCACTCTACCTTAAGTCGGCGACCATGGCGATTCAGGGGGTTGCGGCTTTAGTGGGTCTTGCAGGAGACGTAGAAGGGCGGGTTATCTTCGATATGACGAAAGAGACGGCTTTGGCAGTGGCGGGTGCTATGAACGGCGGTGAAAAATTTACCGTCATGGATGAAATGGCCAAGGCAACGATACAGGAATTAGCCAATATGATAACCGGTCAAGCGGTTACCAAACTCCATGATTTGGGGTTTAAGTTTGACTTGACCCCCCCCGCGCTTTTTACCGGTGACAATATGGAGGTATCGAATAACCTCAAAGTGGAGGCCCTGATCGTCCCTATGGACTTGGGTCCTTGTGGTAGGATTGAGGTCAATGTGGTTATTCGTGAGAGGGTGTGAAGTTATTTCTTTCCAGATACTTGCACATTATGGTTATGTGTGATAAGGTTTAAGAGTTATTACTCGACAGGAGTTTGTAGAAAATAGAGGAATGTCGGGTAAGTAAGGGCGGTTAGCTCAGTTGGTTAGAGCACCAGTATGACACGCTGGGGGTCACAAGTTCGACTCTTGTATCGCCCATAGTATCTGCATAATGAGGATTTTTCCTTTTGATGCTATTATTTTATAATTGTCATAGTAATTTCGTATCTTATTAAAGTAAATGCAGAAGTTTTGGTTTGTACTTGTCATATACCTCCTTTTTAGGGTATCCTGCACTCAATGAAAAAACTCAGCGGTATTCCTGTGTCTCCGGGTATAGCTATCGAAAAGGCCTTTTTGTATTTGGAGGACGATTTTCCCGAGATTCCCCGCTATAGTATACGGAAAACCCAGGTCGAACCCGAATGGAAGCGGTTCCTTACGGCTAATCGTGAAGCGATGGAAGAAGTCAAAAACTTGTATGAACGGGCCTCACGGGATGTAAGCCCAGAACAGGCCGCTATCTTTCAGTCTCACCTTATGATGCTGGAAGATACGGACTTTCAGGACCAAATTAAGGATCACCTCAAAGAGAGCCTGCAGAATATAGAATGGGTATTCTGGGATATTTCCCGCGAATTGTCCCAGTGCTTAATGGCTTCTCCTGATTCCCAGTTCCGCGAACGGGCTGCGGATATTTCCGATGTATCCCGTCGGGTGATGCATCACTTGCTTTCCGTTAAGAAATTTTCCCTAGCGGATCTCAAGTCCGATGTAATCCTGGTGAGCCATGATCTGCTGCCTTCAGATGTGTTAGCCATGAATAAAGAACGGGTCAAGGCCATTGTGATGGATGCAGGGGGAAGGACTTC
The DNA here is from genome assembly GCA_031282065.1 of Treponema sp. Lineage (GTDB taxonomy): Bacteria > Spirochaetota > Spirochaetia > Treponematales > Breznakiellaceae > JAIRLU01. The sequence goes on along the minus strand of JAITEL010000157.1, from coordinate 26,920 downwards.
CCACACGGCCATTCTGGCCCGGGCCTTTGCTATTCCCGCTGTGTTGGGGCTTTCCACTATCACCAAAGAGATCAACGAGGATGATAGCCTGGTGGTAAACGGTACTTCTGGAGAGGTGATCATTAACCCAGATACCCAGGTTTTGTGGCAGTACCAGGGGCTTATCGATCAATACCGTAAGCGCTTTGATGAGTTCCTGGAACTGCGGGAACTGCCTGCTGAGACCCAGGACGGGCATCGGGTCTACCTCAAGGCCAATATTGAAATTCCCGAAGAAGCGGATCAGGTTTTCCGTTATGGTGCAGAGGGCATAGGATTGTACCGTTCAGAATTCCTTTTCCTCACCCCAAAACAGGCCACTGCGGAAGAGGAGCAGTACCAGGCATATAGTCATGTCCTCAAAGTCATGGAAGGCCGGCCGGTAACCATAAGAACCCTAGACAACGGCGGAGACAAGCTGTTACCCAATTTTCAGGCCACGGATGAAAAGAACCCCCTCCTGGGCTGGCGAGCCATCCGGTTTTCCCTTTCCCGGCCTGAGCTTTTTAAGACTCAATTGCGGGCCTTATTGCGCTCCAGTATCAACGGAAATTTGAAGATCATGTTTCCGATGATTTCTGGGATCGAGGAATTGGAGCAGGCTCTCAGTATCCTTGATGAGGCCAAAGCCGAGTGCCGCAGGAAGAACCAAGCCTATAGCGATGCTATGGAAGTAGGGATCATGATTGAAGTGCCTGCCGCGGCCATGACCGCGGATATTCTGGCGGAACGGTCGGATTTCTTTTCCATCGGAACCAATGATCTCATCCAGTATTCCCTGGCAGTGGATAGGGGAAACGAGCGGGTCAATTACCTGGCCCAGCCTTCGCATCCAGCAGTGCTCAGGTACCTCAAAAAGATCATCCGGAGCGCTCATGAAAAGGGAATTACCGCAGCCATGTGCGGCGAGTTGGCCGGAGACCCCTCCGCAACGGCCTTGCTTTTAGGCTTGGGGCTGGATGAGTTTAGTATGACGGCTCAGTCTATCCCCCAGGTTAAACAGATCGTCCGAGGGGTAGCCCTTGAAAAGTGCCGGATCCTGGCAGAACAGGTCCTTAAGTGCACCTCCTATCACCACGTTACCCTCCTGGTAGAAGCCTGGATGGCCGAACACTTCCCCGGCGATTATGAAATTCGATCCCGATAAGCACTACCAAAATCTCCCGGTAGTCGTGCTGGTGGGGCGGCCCAATGTGGGCAAGTCTACCCTGTTCAACCGTCTGGTCCATACCCGAAGGGTCATCACCGATCCCACCCCAGGGGTTACTCGTGACCCGGTGGGAATGGATACGTTTATCCAGGGGAAACCTATAAGGCTCATTGATACCGGGGGATTTAAGCTGGAAAAAGCAGCGGATGATGCCATGAGAAGCCTTGATGGACTCGTGCAAGCGCGAACCCTGGAGACGTTGAAACAGGCGGATAGGATCATCCTCATAGTAGAAGCCGGGGAAATCACCCATGAGGATGAAGAATTTATCCAATTCCTGCGGCCTTTTCAGGACCGGCTGCTGGTGGCGGTCAATAAGACCGAGGGAGGCCGCCGGGAGCAAGATGCCTGGAATTGCCTGTCCTATGGCTTTGAGCGGCTTTTTATGATATCCGCAGAACATGGGGATCATGTGACGGAGCTGGAAGCGGCGATCCTAAGGGGGCTTGATTTTTCCCAGGTCCGTGAGCCGGAACCCTATCTTAAGCAGATGCAGGAAACCATCAGTATTGCCCTCCTGGGAAAGCCCAATACCGGGAAGTCCACCCTGTCCAATCGGCTCACCTCTTCTCAGGCTTCGATAGTCAGCGATATACCGGGGACCACTAGGGATGTGGTGGAAGGAGGCTTCTGGTATAAAGACCGGGCCTTCAAAATTCTGGATACCGCGGGGATACGGCGGAGAACTCGGGTTACAGAAAATATTGAGTACTATTCGGTGAACCGGGCCATCAAGGCCATAGCCCAGGCGGATCTGGTTTTTCTGGTGATAGATGCAAAGGAAGGGCTTTCGGATCAGGACAAAAAGATAGCGGCTTTGGCCCATGAGCAGGGACGGGGTATCATCATGGTCCTCAACAAATGGGATACCCTGCCCCAGGTGAAGAACCAGGTACAGGCGGTCCAGGATAGGATACGCTTCTTGTTTGCCAAGATGGAGTATGCGCCGATTATTCCGGTAAGCGCCAAAGATGGAACTGGGATAGACAAGCTGTTGCATACTGCATTGAGACTGTACGGGCAGCTCATACGGCAGATTGATACCAGCCAGCTCAACCGGGCCCTGGAGCAATGGCTTGAGGAGTATCCCCCGCCCATAGGCCCCCAGACCCGGTTCAAAGTAAAGTACGCCCTGCAAGTTTCGCATAAGCCGGTGAAGTTTGTCTTTTTTGTATCCCGCCCCCAGGCGGTCAGTGCGGCGTATGTGTCTTATCTGCGTAATAAGATACGCCAGAATCTGGGCTTCTCCCAGATACCCATCACCATTGAGCTGCGTGATTCTAGGGCCCCCCGGAATGCAAAGGGATAAACCTTTGGTACAAGTTCAGGGGGAGCAGCTCATACCCTCAAACACCAGGATGTACCTTTTCCCACCCTTGACTGCTGAAGTTCGTCGTACCCTGGAGGACCTCCCCCGCTTGATAGACCAGGTGTTTCCCCTGCCCCGGCGTTTTCGGGTTACTCTTTATCGGGAAACTGCGGAGCTTTCCCGGCTGCTCACCAGCAGTCGAGGCGAGCGCAGTGATTCCTATTTAACCAGGAAGGGCCTGCTTTCAGCCTATCTTCGGTATTTTCTCCCGTGGAACAGCTATCGCCTCTGCCGGCTCCTCCCGGGGCTAGCCCTGGATTTTGCTGCAGGGGATGCTGTTCTCGACCTAGGCGCTGGTCCCTTGACCCTGGTCTTGGCCCTTTGGATAGCCCGGCCTGATATACGGCAGCTTCCCCTGGAATTTCGATGTTTGGATCGAAGCGCCGCTGCCCTGAATGCGGGAAAGCGGCTCTTTCAGGCCTTGGCAGGCGCCTCTCCCTGGATAATCAAGCCCATCCATGCACCCCTGGGAGCGCGGATATACGGCCCTAAGGTCCGCTTGGTTTCCGCTCTCCAGGTATTCAATGAACGTTTTGAGAAAATCCCCCAAGCGGATACCAGGGCTTTGCAAGAGGCAGCGGATAAAACCAGCCGGCTTCTTTCCTCCCTGGTTGCCCCAGATGGTTCTATCTTGGTGCTGGAACCAGGGGTTCCCTGGTCTGGGGAATGGCTTGCGGCGCTGCGGAGCGCGCTGCTTAAACAAGGAAAGGTGCCTTATGCGCCCTGTCCTCATCAGGGGGCCTGTCCTTGTCCGGGGGGAAAGGCCAAGTGGTGCCATTTTTCCTTGGATACGGAAGATGCGCCTGTAGCCTTACATAACCTTTCTGCTGCTGCAGGGCTTCCTAAGGAACGGGCCCCCCTGAGTTTTCTCCTTACCGGGCCGAGAGGAGCAGCACAGGAAACGCTCCAGGGGGAAGAGAACACCCTGGCGGTACGGATTCTCTCAGATAGGTTTCCGCTGTCTTACCCTTCCAACCGGTATGGGCGCTACGGCTGTTCTGAGCGGGGGCTGGTTCTGGTGATTGAGGGGGACCTAAGGAAAAGCGGTACATCCGGGGAACTGGTACTGCTTAAGCCCGGCTCCCCGGAAAAGCGGGATCCTAAAACCGGGGCTTTGATGATGGACATGCTTTCGCTATTGAAGCAGGGGGCGTACTGGGCTTAGTCATAGCCTGGAAAGGGCTTGACTGGTCTGTTACAGGGCTAACTTACCTGATGCTTGTGTTCGGTATAGCCTATAGCATGTATTATTTTAAAGGTATTACTACCGAGCCTGTTCCAAAACCCGCGCCGGAGTTCCGAACTCCAAGTACCCAGTTCTGAACAGAATGTATTCACCTAAACCCATAATATACATTGAGGTTTTGGAACAGCTTCTACCCTCTCTCAGATTCTGGAAATCGGCGTTACCTTTGGATTCCTGTTAGGGACCTATCTACCGGCTAAAAAAATCCTTCTGGATGGCTTTTATTTGCGCAGATACTGATCCGTATGGCCTTGTTAATGTACCTGCAAGATAAGCTGCTTCTTTACAACCGGTATGGGCTTTTAAGAAAAGATTCGCCATGCAATTTTTCTACCCTTCCGTCGCTTAGATATTCTTGCCAGAATTGTGGAATTTCCCTTTTGTTTTCCCCGCCTTTTGACCTTGTTTTAAGGGCAAACCCCGCAAGCCTAATGGCTTCTCTTTTTAAAAGCTTTGGTTCCATAACAATACCTCACGTTGCATATTGTTTATTTGTTTTACTGTTCCAAATTTGCTTTTTTATGTTCCGGGATTGCTCTTTTATATATGGTCCTCTGGCCAGCCCCATTGCCCAAAGGGATGCGGTGGTATTAGAGGACGCCGGAGGCAACGACTGCTGGGCTTGTACGTTCAGTAAAATCCCCCTAGAGTAAGCCTAGGGGGAGCATGAAAAGATGCAGATGCACATAGGGCCTATAGCAAACCATAGACAACGGGAGGAGGGGGGTTTGGTATACCCGGTGTATTCCCGGCGCTCCCAGGGGCTTTCCCTGGGGATAAACCTCTTTCCGGATCGCAAACGCTGTTCTTTTGATTGTCCCTACTGCGAGGTATTTCCTTTCAAAGGGGACAGGCCCTTTTCGCTGCCCCTTATGGAGAGGCAGCTTCTCTCTGAACTGTCCAGGATAGGGGAGCAAGGCATAGCGGTTAAGGATATTTGTTTCTCCGGTAATGGGGAGCCGAGCCTTTCCCCCCTGTTCTTTGAAGCCTTAGCTGCGGCTGCCCGGATCCGGGATGAGCGGGTACCTGATGCGGCCTTGGTGCTTATCACCAATGGCACGGGCCTTCGCAACGGGCGAACCTTCCGGCGCTTATGCCGGGCTGCCACCGGTCCTCTGGCTCTCCATATATGGCTCAAGCTGGATGCAGGGACAGAAGCCTGGTATAGGCTCATGGCCCGATCTCCTGTGCCCTTTGAAGGGCTTATCAGGACCATCAAGGACTTCCTGGCCTGTGCTCCGGTAACCCTCCAAACCATGCTCTGCTCCATACAGGGCAAGGGGCCGCCGCCACAAGAGGCGGCAGCCTGGGAAAGGCTGGTGGTGGACTTGGCCGGGATTCAAGGGGCAGGCAAGACCGGGGAGCCGCCGCCGGGAATAGCGGCCCTCCAGCTGTACGGCAAGGCCCGGCCTGCCCCTACGGATCCGCTGACTGCTGCCTTAGCCCCGGCTTACCTGGAGGAACGGGCCGCATCCCTCAAAGCAGCCCTGGCACGCTCTTCGGTGCCCTTGCACAAGAAAAACCTCCCCATCCAGGTATTTCCCTGAAGCGGCCTCATGGCGGAGTATTGCCATTCCTCCTGTTCCGTATACCTAGCCTATGATAAGCACCACACCATACCCTTTAAGCGGAACCGTTGCCCCTTGAAGAGGGCCTGCCGGTGCTTAGAGAAGGACGATGGCTGCTTGGAGAAATGATATTGAGGAAACCATGCCGTGCCGGTGATTAACGGGTGCGGCACCGGATTTGAGGGTGTGGACGTAAAGGCTCCTAGGGCGGGGCCAGGCGTTTTTGGGCGCGCTGTTGGTCTTCCAGGGCTATACCCGCCACGGTCTTGACCGTCTGGGCTAAGGCTTTACTGATCTTGCAGGCTGTAGCCATACCGGAGGGATCCGCTCCGGCTATGGCCTCTATATGACCGTAGGTTTTCATGATAAGCCGTGCCCGTTTGGGCCCTATCCCGGTTATCGATTCGAGGATCGGGAAGAACAGGTCTTCTGAACGCAGCCGCTGGTTAAAGGAGGTGGCAAAACGGTGGGTTTCATCCCGCAGGCATTGCAGCACCTTGAGGGCCTCCGAGCGTTTGGAAAGCCGGATAGGCGCGGACCTATGGGGGAGCCACAGTTCCTCATCCCGTTTAGCAAGACCCACCACATCGCAGTCTAGCCCTAAGGCATCAAGCACTCCTTGGGCCGCATTCACCTGACCAATACCCCCGTCAATAAGGATCAAATCCGGCAGTTCCTTTCCTTCCCTCAGGAGCCGGCTGTAGCGGCGGTGCACCGCTTCCCGCATGGCCGCAAAGTCATCCACCACTCCCACCACCGTGCGCAGCTTAAAGTACCGGTAGTTCTTCCGGTCAGGCCTCCCCTCTCTAAAAGAAATAAGCGAAGCTACCGGGTGTTTGCCATGGAGCTGGGCAATATCAAAGCCTTCGATCCGTTCCGGCCTCCTGCTGAGACCCAGGGCCTGAACCAGTTCGTCCAGCGCAGGACCGGCTCCCCGCTCTTTAAGCCTGAGCCGAAGGTCTTCCTGGGCATTGTGCCGGGCCATAGCCAGTACCGCCCAATGGCGGCGATCCGATGCAGGCCCCTGGGGGGAAGTCTGCTCGGCCAGGGATCTAATGACCGGGGTATACCCGAATTGCTCCGTAAACCAGCGGCAGAGACTTTGGAACCCTGGGTCAGCCTCGCCTTCAGCCTGGGGCGTCTGGATCCAGGGGCCGAGGTAGATATGCGGCGGCGGGGGCCGGTTCGGAGTATAGTAGGAGGAGGCAAAGGTTTCCAGGGATTCTGCTTCACCTGCCGCAGAACGGGTACGGAACAGTTCCCGGCCTATCATCTTACCCCCGCGCAGGGAAAAGACCGTAAAGGTGCTTAAGATGCCCTCGCTGGCCCAGGCAATGTAATCCCGGGCTGCAGGATCCAGGTCTGCCACCGCAGTACACTGGCCGCTTAGCTCCTCCAGGGCCTTAATCGCGTCCCGAAACTGGACCGCCCGTTCAAAGCGCAATGCCGCAGCCTCTGCATGCATCTGCACACTCAGCTCCATGATGAGGGATTCGGTGGACCCTGTATCGGCAAGCACCTGCTGGACCCGTTCTACATGGACCCGGTAGGCTTCTTCGCTTATCTTGCCGCAGCACGGACCCTGGCAGCGGTTAATATGGTAATACATACAGGGGCTTTCCCGTTTCCGAAAGACCCGGCACTTGCGCAAGGGAAACAGCTTGTCGATACAGGCCAGGAGGGTATCCACTGCATGTACCTGGGGAAAGGGGCCGAAGTACCGGGAGGTATCTGCAATAATATGCCGGGTCTTGAAGATCCGGGGAAAGGGCTCGGCAGTAATACGGATGACCGGATAGGTCTTGCCGTCCTTGAGGTTGATGTTGTATTTAGGGGCATGCTCTTTGATGAGGGTGTTTTCCAGGAGCAGGGCCTCGTACTCACTGGCCACGATGATGGTTTCGATGCTTCGGGCATGGCGCAGGAGGGCCTCGGTCTTAGCATCCTGAGTCCCTGAGAAATAGGACTTGAGCCGGTTCCGCAATACCCGGGCTTTCCCCACGTAAATGATGCGGTCCGCTTCATCCCGCCAAAGGTACACCCCAGGCTCGCCGGGCGCCTCATAGGAGCGAGCTTTAAGCTCAGCGTAATGCCCGGACTCTTCCTTAAACCCTGCTGAATTCATGGCCCTTTATGCCGATAAACAAGAGATATCCTTGATGTTTGTTTCTATCTGCATGCTTCTTTGTTCTGAAGGATATATGATTTTTCATACTGCACGATACTCAATATTGAGTATACTATAAAAGGAAAAGGGAGCAATACAACGCACCCGTTGTAACTATCGGTGAAACCAACTATGCAAGTAACTATGTACATAAAAAATCTTCTGCCGGGCTTCTGGATACCGGTGATCCTCTATACTGTGGGGCTGCTTTCTCCGCAGCTTTACGGGGCCGGGGAAAAAACCTTAGTCATCGGGGGCGGGGCGAGCTGGAATATGGTGGAGAACCGCAGGGGTATCACGGAAATAGCCTCCATACGACCCTATCCGGTATTGATTCTTTCTTCGGCTCTGCGTTCCGATACCGATCCTTCCCTGGATATGGACCTGTCCTTTGATGCAGGGGCTCCTGAGCTTTTTACCGATCGTATGGGCCACTACCAGGTAAAGACGGGGGAAGGACTGTCCAGCGCAGACCGGCGCTTTGCCCGGATCGGGATGGGGGCGGCCCTGTTTTCAGGAAACCGGCTGCAGAAGGCCCCTACAGAAGCCCCCTTAGTCATTAGCCCCCGGCAGGGGGCCTTGCTTGCTCCAGGGCAGGTGCTTCGGGATTTCACTATCCAATTTTGGCTCTTTCCGGTAAACCTGGAAAATGGGGAGCAACTCCTGTCCTGGATAGCCTCCAAGCAGCAGGGCCAAGGAGCGTCGAGCTTGCAGCGAATCCAGTGTACGGCTGCCAAAAACCGGCTGCACTGGACGTTTCTGGATTTCTTTTACCTGAATGCCCCGGCTGATAGGATAAGCATCACGCTGGAAGGCTCCAAGCCCCTGATTCCGAAAACCTGGAGCCATCATCTCATTCGCTTTGATGCGGATACCGGACTCTTGGAATACCTGGTGGATGGCTATCTTGAAGCCCTTACCTATGTTACCGCCGGAGGCAAAGAAGGGGGGCAGGTCTATTATCCCCGCATAGGCCAAGAGGGGCGCCTCAGCCTTGGGGAGCGCTTCATGGGTATGCTGGATGAACTGAAGCTCTACAGCCGCTTCATCACGGATCCGGTGCTCCATAAATACCCCATCCAGGGGGGGCGCATGGAAACCCGGCCCATAGATCTGGGAGAAACCAACACCACGGTCCTCATGGTTGAGGTTGCCGGGGGAAGAACCGCTAACTTTGGGGGCCTTGTGCAGAATGAATATACCGAGAGCGGGGAATTTCGGTTTTCCGATGATTCGGCTCTCCAATTTTTTATCCGTACTGCAGAATCCCCCTATGACTGGACCCCAAGCGCTCCTGGGGAAGCTTCCCCGGGAGCCGGCTGGAAGCTCCTGATACCAGGAACCCCTCTGTCTGGAATCCGCGGGAGATTTGTCCAGCTCGCCGCGGTGTTTTATCCCAGCGGAGATGGGGAAACCAGTCCCTACCTGGATACGATTCGGATACACTACCAGCCTAATGAGCCGCCGCCGCCGCCTTCAAGGCTCACCGCCATTGCAGGAGACGGGGTGGTGGATCTCTCCTGGAGGCCCAGTAATGATGCGGATTTAGCCGGCTATTTGGTGTACTACGGGACGTCCCAGGGGGATTATTTTGGGGAAGGCTCGCGCTTGGGGCCCTCTCCCATCAATGTGGGAAACCGTACTGCCGTACGCATTGAGGGCCTCAAAAATGGCACCCTCTACTATTTTGCCGTAGCCGCCTACGATCACCTGGAAACAGCTCACATCGGTGGGTTTTCCCGGGAAATTGCCGCACGGCCTTTAAGGATACTTGAATGATGGAGCCCAGGGAGCAGCTAAGCCCGGAAGCGGCATTCACCGGCAAGGAGGAATGGAGAGCCCCCAGGAATATAAGCCATCACCAGTCCATCCAGAGCCTCCTTACTACGGCTCACGGTTTCCTCCGCCAAGGGAAGTTCCAGAAAGCCCTGGAAACCTTTACCGCCATACTTACCAGGGACCCTCACGCGGTAGCGGCCTATAACGGGCTGGGAATCATCTGTGGGGCTTTACAGAAATATGCCCGGGGGCAGGTCCTATTCCGCCGGGGCTTAGCCTTGGAGCCGGATAATGCGGTGCTGCACTACAACTATGGGGGGCTCTTAGCAGCTCAGGGGCGCCTTAGCCATGCCCGCGCTGAATACGGGGAGGCTCTGCGTTGCAGACCCGGCTGGGCTCAAGCGGCGAACAAGCTGGGGATGGTCCTGTGCAAACAGGGCCGGTATGCTAATGCCCTGGAGGTATTAAGCGCTAACCTCAAGTTTAATCCCCGTAACCCTGAGATTCGGAACACGATAAAGCAGGTTTTGGCAGAGCAGGAAGCCGCGCGGCAGATGCTCAAAAAACACGAAAAAAAGCCTGAAGCTCCGCTACCGGAACCTGCCTGGGATGGGTCAGTTACCCTATCCGGCATAGTGGATATGTTGCGCTATCTTGCCCGTTTGGCTGAATATCTCCCTGCCCCAGAGCGGGAACAGTTTATAAGCAGTAACACCCCCTCAACTATCTTTCGTATCATGGAATTGCTTTCAAAACCGGCAGATGGAGTCCCCGAATAAACCTATAGAAAACGTCCCGCGGCTGGGGGGCCTCCCCTGTTCGTACCGTTCCAGCGCGGCCATGAAAAGCTCCCGGGGCGTAAAGGCGTCCTTTTCGGCTTTATCTTGACATATCCTTTCATAAGCCTCAATAATAAGAAAGCGAGCAAGCTGAGAAAAAGGGGAAAAGGAGATTACATGAGCGAAATACTGGATATAGAAACCAAGAAAAAACGGATCGCCGCAAACTGGCGGCTGGAAGACCTGGAGGAGGTTCCTTTTATCATTGAGGTGGGCCCCTTTCATGGGGCAACCAAAGACTTCTTTCACGATGATGATGCGGAAATACGCTGGGCCGAGGATTTTGCCGCAAAACGGGAGGGGGTCTACGATTACGGCTTTCCCAACATAAAGCCCAACAAGGGCATAGGCATTGTGGCTGCGGCCTTTGGCTGCGAGTACAAGGTGAATGACGAGGCAGACCCCTGGATAACGCCCCTCATCCGGGAGGAGAATGTAGAGGATGTGTATACCCTGGAAATACCGGATCCCCTGAACAACCCGGTGTACCAGGATGCCTGGAAACGCCTGGACTACCTCCAGAGCCACTCTTCAATCCCCCTGCGGGTGGTTAATGTTCCCTCCCCCCTGGTAACGGCTTCCCTCATCTGGGATTATACCTCTTTTATTGAAGCAACCCTGACCTATCCTGAGGAAGTCCATGCCCTTTTGGAGAAGGTAACTGAAGCGACCATTCTCTATATCAAGGAACAGTTTAAGCGGATCACGAACTTTTACAGCATAAGCCATGAGGTATGGCACATCCCCCGTGAAGTAGGGGTGCGTGTCAGCGATGATACGGCGGCCCTCTTATCGCCCAAGCTGTACCGGGAATTCGGTGTGGCCTACAATGCCAAGATTTCCGAGGCGGCCGGGGGCATAGTAATCCACTCCTGCGGCAATGTGCAGAACGTGGTGGGAGCCATGATGGAAACCCCGGGCCTGCGGGGCCTTGATTTTACGATCCCCCAGGTGCCGGACTGGGAAAAGATTCGGGATGCTGCAGCAGGGAAAACGGTCTTGTGTTTGCGCCATAATTACTGGGATCACCTCGGCGACGCCCAGGCGGATTTGGCGGACTATTCAAAACAGCTCCTTGATTTTTTTGGCCGCAGGGGCCTGTTCATTCAGACTTCCACCCCCACGAGGGAAGAAGCCATAGCCCTCGGTGAAAAGCTCCATCATATCTTATCAAAATAAGGAACATCCAAGGAAAAGGGGGCCCCAAGAAGGCCCCCTCTTTTGTATCAGGACGCTGCCTTACGTCGCATCACGACGCTGCCCTGCGTTGCATCACGACGCTGCCTTACATCGCGGCACGACGCTGCCTTACGTCGCGGCACGACGCAGGCACGACCTTAAGCCTAGCGCTGAATACGGGCAGAGCCGCCTTGGGCAAAGGCTTCTACCTGATCCAGGCTCACCATAGAGGTGTCTCCCGGAGTGGTGGTAAGTAAGGCGCCGTGGGCCCAGCCCAGGCGTAAGGCTTCTTCAGGGCTTTTGCCGGCAAGGAGCCCATAGAAGAGTCCTGAGGCAAAGCCGTCCCCCCCGCCTACCCGGTCATACACATCCAGTTCACAGGTCGGAGCCAGATAGCTCTTACCCTCAAGCCACAAGACCGCGCTCCAGGAATGCCGGTTGGTAGAATGGACTTCCCGCAGGGTGGTGGCCACTGCCTTGATGTTGGGAAAATCCCTGACCGTCTTTTCTATCATGCCTAAGAAGGCTCCCGGATCCAGTTTGCCCGCTGCCTGTGCTGCGCGGGAGTCCACTTCCGGCCCGGTAAGCCCCAGGCCCTTCTGGAGATCCTCTTCGTTCCCCACAAGGACATCCACATGGCTTACGATGTTACGCAGGATCTGCGCCGCTCCTTGGCTGGCCTGTTCCGGGCTAAGCCCCTGTTCTGCGGCAGCCACGGCCCAGAGTTTTGCCCGGTAGTTGAGATCAAAAGAAACCACCGCCCCTGCCTTTTTAGCCGCTTCCATGGCCTCAATGACCAGCTGCGGGGTGCTTGGGGAGAGGGCCGAGAAGATCCCCCCCGAATGGAACCAGCGAACCGGGGGGCTTGCCTTTTCAGGAGCAAAGATACGGTTCCAGTCAAAACTCCCCGGTTTGAGCCGCCCCGCAGCCTCGTTAGACCGGTTGTAAAATACCACCGGCGCGCGTAGGCCCTGGCCCCGGTCGCTCCACACAATGGCCATGTTCGGGCCCCGGACCCCATCAAAGGCAAAGCGCTGGAAATAGGGGTGTACCCCGGCCTTTCGTACCGCATATTCGATCCGTTTCCCCAGGGGATAGTCCACCATAGCGCTGGCAAGCGCGGTCCGTAAACCGAAACAGGTGGACAAATTGCTTGCCACATTGTACTCCCCTCCGGAAACATGGAGCGTATAGGCGCTCGCTTCGGAAAAAGGAATGATCCCCGGATCTAAGCGGGTAACCAAGGCTCCCAGAGCCAAGAGATCATGCCGTGCTCCTGCCGCAGCAGGAATGGATAAGGATGTCATAATAATACCTCCAAAAATAGCATAGCCATCCTAGACCGTATAGGTGGATGCGCGGGTAGCCGCTCCATGACCGGTCCAGTTGGTATGGAAAAATGTACCTCCAGGCCGGTCTACCCGTTCATAGGTATGGGCCCCAAAGTAATCCCGCTGCGCCTGGAGCAGGTTAGCCGGCAGCCGGTCGCTGCGGTATGCGTCAAAGTAGGCCAGGCCGCTGGAGAGTGCCGGAACCGGGATGCCCCTCTCCACGGCCACACCCACTACCCGGCGCCACGAGGCTTGGGCCTTTTCCAGGATAGCGGTGAAGAAGGGATCCAAAAGCAGGTTCTCCAGGTCCGGCTGCTTGTCAAAGGCCTCCTTGATCTTCCCCAGGAACACGGACCGGATGATGCAGCCTCCCCGCCACATAAGGGCAATACCGCCGTAGTTAAGGTTCCAGTGGTATTCCTTCGCCGCTTCCCTCATGAGGAGGTAGCCCTGGGCATAGGAGACCACCTTTGCTGCATAGAGGGCTTTCTCCACATCCTGGATAAAGGCCTCCCCCTCCGCCGGTTTGGTGATCTTCGGGCCGGAGAAGATCTGAGCCGCGCGGACCCGTTCCTGTTTGGCGGCAGAAAGACAGCGGCTCCACACCGCTTCCCCTATCAAGGTCAGGGGAACCCCCAGTTCCAGGGCCGCTATCCCCGTCCACTTACCAGTCCCCTTCTGCCCCGCGGTATCCAGGATCTTCTCGGCCAGAGGCTCTCCGTCGGTATCTTTGAAGCGCAGAATATCCCGGGTGATCCCGATGAGGTAACTGTTCAAGTCCCCCTGATTCCATGCCTCAAAGACATCCCCCATAGCATCGTAGGAAAGGCCCAGGACCTGCTTCAATATATCGTAGGTCTCGCAGATAAGCTGCATATCGCCGTATTCGATGCCGTTGTGGACCATTTTGACGAAATGCCCCGCCCCGTTCTCGCCCACCCAGTCACAGCAGGGAACATCCCCTTCAACCTTGGCGGCGATTGCCTGCAAGATGGGCTTTACCAGAGGCCAGGCCGCAGGGGAGCCTCCGGGCATAAGGGATGGCCCTGTAAGGGCCCCTTCTTCGCCCCCGGACACGCCGGTACCGATGTACCACAGTCCTTTCGATTCCACATAGGCGGTACGCCGGATGGTATCCTGGTAATTGGAATTGCCCCCGTCTATGATGAGGTCCCCCTTTTCCATGACCTTCAGCAGGTGCTCAATGGTTTCATCCACGGCTGCTCCGGCCTTGACCATGATCATGACCTTCCGGGGCCGCTTGAGGGCCCGGGCAAAAGAGGCAAGATCCTTATGGCCTAGGATCTTTTTACCCGCCCCACGGCCCCGGATGAAACTATCCACCTTTGCCCCGGTTCTATTAAACACCGCTACCATGAGGCCCTTGCTTTCCATATTAAGCACCAGGTTTTCCCCCATCACCGCAAGGCCTATAAGCCCTATATCCGCTGCTGCGGCTCCCCTCTCAGAAGCACTGCTTACCTGCACAGCCTGCCGGCCGCTCTCTGTATTACCCATTTTTAACACTCCCTTCATCATAGTATGCTATCTTTTAAATAAAAGAAATATTATGTGGCATGGTTTCACTCCAGGACGGCCATTGAGGGGGAGTCCCGAACCCGGCTTAGGCAGCGGGTAGGGGTTTGCTCCTTTTCGGGTGCAGGCCGTTTACATGAAGCGGCTGTATGAGGAGAAACAGTCGAGACAGACCTTTTTACCTTCTTGCAGACGAATATAGGGTTCCGCGGTTTTCTCTCCACAGCTTTCGCACACAAGGGAAGGGAAAATCCTCGCCTCTTCGGGGAGTTCAAAGGAAGGCTCCTTCCGGTCGAAGAGCTGAGCCTGGGGGGTGTTCATCATTGCTTGCTGCACCTCTTCCCGGGTCTTACCCTGCTTCGGCATATCCCGCATGACCAGGCGGACGCCTTTTCCCGTTTTCCTGTTGAAAAAAGAGAAGGCCTGTTTTCCCCGTAACCGGAACAGGAGATTGCCCTTTCCAAGGCTGCAGCCCAGCACGACGGAGATTGCGTCAACCCCGCAGGCGTCGGTTTCCGTTACGCACACCACTTCCTCGTCCTTGGAAAAGTGCAGGTCAAGCACGTCCCGTGCATAAAGCGCTGCCTTGTACCCTATGGTCAAGCCCGGGCAGCTATGCCCGTGGAAGGCCACCGCCCGCTCCCAAAGTTCCCGCTCTCTTTCCACTGAGTCCATGTACTTCTCCTCGTAAGCATTATGATTGAGTATTCAAAAACGATACACCGGAAACGTTTCCCGCAGAAACGGTATTCATTACCATGCTGAAACCAACATATAGCAAACTTCCACGACAGGGTCAAGTCCTGTATCTTTCAAGGATCAGGGGATATAGAAACCAAAATTCGTGCTTCAGGCGGGGGGAAGACAGCTCAGAGAAGAACAGCGTCCAGAAGCGGCAGAGAAGATTTTGGGAATCCTAAAGGCTGAACCGCCCGTTTCATGCCGGAAAAGCCGGACAAAAACCCGCAGGGTCTATAAAATATAACGGGCAGAAACCTGGTATAGAAAGTACCGGACAGGTGAGCGAACACCTTCAGGGAGACCCTGATTCCACCCGGCCTAGCACTAGGTATGTAGTACGGGGGCAAGCAGACGCTTGCCTGAACCATTCTGGGGCTTATCCGGCCTCATAGGTTGTATGGTGCACCCTTTCTGGGAGGGGGAGCCATCTTCTTCGCCAAGAAGCCGTCGACGGTGGAGCTAGTCAACGATTGTAAGGGAGAGCGGATAAACTGCTATGAGGTATTCCAGCGGGATTTTATGGCATTGGAAAAGGAAGTGGCCATAGGGAACGTGCTGGTGATCCGGGGCTACGGTCTTAAAATCGGAAGCGACCCGGCGCATGAAGCCCAGACCTGCGTGTTCTTCCAGAGTGTACAAGACGCCCAGGAGCTCAAGGCCCAGATCATCCCGGTGAACGAGCCGCGGACACTCAAGGTGATTATGCCAGCAGGACTGACAGCGGGTATAGACTACTTCCTGCAGATTGCCGCTATGAGTTCGGCCAAAGGTTCGATTCATATCCTGAAAGAGGTCAGGGAAATGAAGTCTGACTTTCACCTGACCGCGCAGGCTTAGGTCAGGGTGCCGCCCAGCATTAGGGCGGGGCAAGGGGTATGCGTTCCTCCTTCAGTATGTTTCCTGCTCGGCGCTCACTCCTGACTGTTCATATACCCTCTAAACAAAGCTGCGCTTGACGACTCAGGCCTTGTATGCTATTATGCACCTATGAAGGAGTAGAGCATAATGTCAACAAAAAAGATTCAGAGTACCTGTGCATATTGCGGTGCGGGATGTCAGATCCTGTTCACGGTAGACACCGAACAGAACAAGATTCTGGAAGCCGCGCCGGCAAACGGCCGCACCAATGAGGGGACGCTATGTCTCAAGGGCTGGTATGGCTGGGATTACCTTAATGATCCGCAGATCCTTACCAAGCGTCTTAAAAAGCCGATGATCCGCAAAGGCGGCAGGAGCAGCGTCTTTGAAGAGGTCGAATGGGACGAGGCCATTTCCTATGTGGCCCATCGTCTGAGCGATATAAAGGAAAAGTACGGCCCCAACGCCATTATGGGGACGGGTTCGGCGCGCGGTGCGGGCAACGAAGCCAACTACATCATGCAGAAATTCATGCGTGCATGTATTGGCACGAATAATGTTGACCACTGCGCACGTATATGACACGCGCCTTCTGTAGCGGGTCTACAGTTTTCGCTTGGTTCAGGCGCAATGTCCATGGGTGTCCCGGAAATCGAGGACGCTAAACTTCTCTTCATTTTTGGCTATAACGGAGCGGATTCTCATCCTATTGTTGCGCGCAGGATAGTCCGTGCCAAAGAAAAAGGGGCGAAGATCATCTGTGTGGATCCCCGCAGGATTGAGACCGCCCGCATTGCGGATATGCATCTTCAGCTCAAAAACGGATCGAATCTCGCGCTGGTGAATGCCATTGCCAATGTCATCATCAATGAAAATCTGATCAATAAAGAATTTATTGATCAGCACGCCAGCGGTTTCGACGAGCTCGTGCCCATCGTGGCAAAGTACACACCGGAATACGCGCAGGGAATAACCCAGGTTCCCGCAGAGGACATACGCAAGGCCGCCCGGATGTACGCGACTTCAGGCTGTTCTATGATACTCTACGGCATGGGAGTCTGTCAGTTTGCCCAGGCGGTGGATGTGGTCAAGGGACTTGCCAACCTTGCCATTATGACCGGCAACTTCGGGGGACCCTCTATGGGTATAGGCCCGGTGCGGGGACAGAACAATGTGCAGGGTGCCTGCGATATGGGCGCGCTGCCGAACTGTTTCCCCGGATACCAGAGCGTTACCGACCCGATCATACGGGAAAAGTTTGAAAAGGCCTGGGGCGTTGAAAAACTGCCCGGGGAGATCGGCTGTCCCATTACCCATGTGCCGCACCGGGTGCTGCACGAACAGGATCCGGCGAAACGGATTCACGCCTACTACATATTCGGAGAGGACCCCGCACAGTCGGATCCCGACCTTGCCGAGGTGAGGGAAGCTCTGGACAAATGCGATTTCGTCGTGATGCAGGATATTTTTATGAACAAGACCGGTCGCCACGCGGATGTTCTCCTCCCCGCGACGGGGTGGTGCGAGCATGAAGGGGTCTATTCTTCCTGTGACCGTGGTTTTCAGCGCATACGCAAGCTCATTGAGCCCCAAGGCGATGTGAAGACCGACTGGGAAATCCTCTGCGCCATTTCCACGGCTATGGGCTACCCCATGCACTATAACAATACCGAGGAAATCTGGAGCGAGCTCATTGATCTGTGTCCGGGATTTGCCGGAGCTACCTATGAGAAAATCGAAAAATTAGGCAGCGTGCAATGGCCGTGCAGGGACAAGGCCATGACCGATAGGGGAACGCCGTACCTCCATAAGGGCGGCAAGTTTGCCCACCCGGACGGAAGGGCGAAGTTCTACGGAACGGACTGGCGTCCGCCAAAAGAACTCGAAAATGACCAGTACCCCATGGTATTTTCCACCGTGCGGGAGGTCGGCCATTACTCGGTGCGTACAATGACGGGCAACTGCCGCCTGCTGCGTAACCTTGAGGATGAACCCGGCTGGGCGCAGATGAGCATTGAGGATTGCCAGGCGCTCGGCCTCCATAAGGGCGAACTGATCAAAGTAATCTCCAAACGCGGTTACTGTATAACGCGCTGCCTGCCTACCGAACGTGTAAAACGAGGTGCACTCTATATGACCTATCAGTGGTGGATAGGTGCGTGCAACGAGTTGACCCAGGCCTCCCTGGACCCGGTGAGCAACACCCCAGAATACAAGTACGCCGCCTGTCGTGTGGAAAAAATCGCCGACCAAGCATGGGCGGAAAAGTACATCCTTGAGGAATACGCGGAAATTCGCGAGCAGATGGGAATCAAAGGAAAGAAGGGAAGAGTACAGGAAGGTTTGTACAAGCAAAGCCAAAGTGCTTCGCCCTTTGCACGACATGCATGATAGGCTGCCCAGCTTATTGAAGGATTAACGTTCGTGAAGGGGCTGTCCAGAAAATACAATTTCTGGACAGCCCTTTTTGTTGTCTATGTGGTTTTTCTGAATGTTTAGAATCTTGGGATGTATGGTTCCGGTTCAGGCCGATTTTTGGTTGTTTATCCCGTATATCCGCTTCAAATTGTACCCTAAAGCAAGTAGTCCCCATTCTGGGGAGACTTTCGCCTTGCTCCACTGCTTTTTTAGTCGGCAATACCGGCAGCTCTCACATTCATATCGGTCTACCCATATCCTATAGCCCTCAGCGCTCCTTTTCTCCCCCGGCAATGGGAGCACTTGATTGCTATAGTGATTGACATCATTCCTTAGTACTTCTTTGTGCCTCTAGTGTCTTTACCCCTTTATCATACTTTGTAGATCACCACCAAATATTTCTTGAGAGAGGCAGATAGCTTTCTTAAAAAACCTCCTCCTCTTAAACCCGCCTATCTTACGGTGTTTAGAGGAGGATCAAAGATGGAAATTTTTACTTTTTATTGCTCAGGAGCAAAGGACAACTTGATCCCATTAGTCCGTACGGCCACCCAATCTCCTTTCAGCGGTACGTCCTTATTATCTATATTAAAATAATAATACGTTGCAAGATAAGGATCTGTAGGATCATACACACGAACCTCTCCGGTATCACCATTTACCCAAATTTTAAAAGATACAGCCTCTGCCAGATTATCAATAGTCAAGAGGTCTGCAAACTGATTCAGATCAATACTTTGCACCAGTTCCATCCAGGAATTAGTATAACTCCGGTAAATCTGACCACTTAAGCCCTTGGGAATAGAATCGCTTAAAGGGTTTTCATCATAATTAAGCCATAATAGGTAGGATTTGCCACTGCCCCAGGAAGGGCCATCGTATACCTTATCGGCAAAGATATGTAATCCGAATCCCCCATGCCCATCTTCGGCACCTGACTCATACCGGACATTAAACTCATACAGCATAGATCCACTTTGGGGGACTTTAATATTGACTTTAGCAAGCCGAGCATTTACGTCATTCTGGTAGGCCCGGTCACCACTAAGACTCCAGTCCCCTGACGCAAAACGATGTTCCGGTAATTGGATTTGAGCGAACAATGATACCACTATACCCATTACCAGTAAGAAAAAGACAAATCGTTTCATAACATTACTCCTTCAAAATATATTCCCTTCCTCTAAATTCCTGCTAGAAATTCACTTGGGAATATCAAAATCTATCCATTATTTTAACATATTTTTCAAGTAAGTGTTACATGTTTTTGCTGTTTTTTCATCATTTTTTGGTACTTTGTTCTTAACAAGATCTTTTTTGAGATCCCCAGGGGTTTCCCAATAACCTGAAATAGTGAGTTCGATGGTCGCTAACTATCCCAAGCAAGCTAAAAGAGATAAAGTCTGGTCTGATTTTCCCTCATTAGTATAGATACCATATTAAGCTACTTGCCTTGAGTTAAACATATCAGCCGCTACATAGCCAAGTACCGCCCATCAGCCGCGTCAGGGCCAGCTCTTTCGTACTCATTGGGGTACTTCATCCTTCTCATATATCCGAGGAGCGATCTTTTCCCTCGTGAGTCTTAGGGGTGAGCTTATCACTTATTAACAACAAATCCAATTTGAACGCTTGACTTTGATGTATAAATCTTATATTATCATCTTAACATTTTAGGTTGTTCCAAAATACGAAATTTTGAAACAACTTCAAATTATAAAGGAAAATGCTTATGTCAGTCTATCTAGACGTCTGTGTTTCGTCTTCATGTACTCCCCCCCTCCCCATTATTTATCCTTAAATATCTTGAGAAAGGTGTCCAGTCGGTATACTCGTGGGTCTGATTCAAAGGAATCGGTACTCACTATCCCGCGGACAGCAGTGTTACTCGTCCGGGGGACGGAAACAGTGAATGCTCATCTGAAACGTTCCTTGGCGGATAGTTTGAGTTTCCTGGAGGGAGAGAACATCTCTATGAGGTACCGAGTTTCAAGTTTCCCGAGTATAGTGTAAGGATGCTGGAAGAGGGGGATTTGGGGTTATTACTACCCTTTTATATGCTAAAGTATCGCCATGAGGTGCAGAAGGCGATTGGGAGGGCTTATGGAGGAGGTGATAGGGACGGGGAGAATGTCTTACGAATGACCATGCAGTTGCAGGGGGAGATCTATGGGGGCTATAAAGAGTTTAGTGAGATGGGAAGAGATCAAAGTGATAGGTTATGAGAGGCTAATAAGGAAGGCGGAGGAAGCGATAAAGAAAAGGAGCAAGCCGCCCGGAAACTCCGGGAGATGGGAGTCTCCGGGGAGCAGTCGGCCGTCGCGAGGCTCTTGGAAATTGCCGGGAAGTACTCACTGCATAGACCGGTAAGAAATGGGGGTGAGACCTTGGTAGGAATTACCCAGCCGGGCCTTACTGGGCAGTTGCCTCTTAATATTATGTCGTATATTTTTACTATGCAAAAAAGGAGTTATTCATGGAAGCGTTGACATCCCTGGTGAAGCGGCGAAATACTATAAACGAACAATTCATCAAAGTATATGATTTTTTCCAACAACAAGGCTTTGTACCGGCAGACCAAGCCAGTTATCCGATATTTAAAGGATACGAGCAAGACAGCAGATTGCAGGAACGGAGCGCGGCGATCATTGCATCCTGGTCCATTGAATTTAACGGGCTCTATAAAATTATAAGCGGGTATCTATGTAGTGTATATTTCTTTAGGGATAGCCCGGTCTATTTTATTATTCACCGGCCTCAGGGCAGTGTTGCATATTCGCTCCAGCAAATCGTTGATAGATTGTACGATTTAGTCAGGAGTATAGGACTGCCTGCTTTAAGGGTCTTTGCGGTGGAAGACCGCTTCCTTAAGGAATATAAAGCCATCAATGGCTATGATATACAAGTCGAATACAAAGAAAAGAACAGTGCCTACGTGTATAGGACAAAGGATCTGCTTGAATTATCGGGATCCATTAATTACTATAAACGGAAACGCCTAAAGAATTTTTTGGATAACCCTTCTGTTTCCCTGCATCCCCTGACAAAAGCGAATGTTCATCTTTGCCTTGAAATAGAAAAGCAGTGGTGCAAGGCGCAAGACTGTGAGTATTGTGAATCCTTCTGCGGATGCGAAAAAAAAGCCCTGGGAATTATGGTGTCTCTTTTCGACGAGCGTGTTCAAAAAGGGCTTCTTTGCTATTATGAGGGCATTCCTGCGGGGTATATTATATGCGAAAAAGGAAACACCGAAGTTGCTTTTCTGTATTTCGGGAAAGGCATCATACCGGGTCTGTTTGTGTATCTCATTTACACGATGTTTAGCAGGTATATAACCGATGCCGAATATATGGATATAAACGATGATATGGGGAATAGCGGGCTTCGTCAATTCAAATCCCATCTGAGCGCCCATGAACTGTGGCGGAAGTACCTGTGCACCTTCACCAAGGCCGGTAAGCAAAGCCTATGACAAACAAAGGAATGGCAAACCGTGTTTTGATACTCGCCATTATCTTTGCAGCACTGGGGGCATTCCTATGGTTCCATAAAGATTCCCTCACCCTCTGGCCCTGGGATACCAGGGCCAGACTCCGGGGGCCTTCCTGGGGAAGCGGCAACTCCCAGCGGATCGCCGTCATTGAAAATAACGCCCAAACCCTTACGGTCTTATCCCCTGAAAAGAAGCTGCTCTGCCAAGTCCAGGGAAAACCCCATAGCCCCCGTTCATTTTACCGAGCGGAACGGGTAGAACTGGACGAACAGAATAACCTCTATGTCCTGGATGCGCAGTTCCGGGGCGCCTTTGAAGAGAATGTTGAACGGATCCTGAAATACTCTCCCGACGGCGCCTTCATAGCAGAACTCTACGCCTATCGCTATACCAACGAGGATTTTATCATCACCAAGGGCAAAATCAGCGCTATGACGGTCTATGAGGGCAGCCTCTATGTGGTTCGCCTGGGAGACCGGGGGTTTTGGCTTGAACGGGTATTCCTGGAACCGCCTGAGCAAGCCGGGGATTTCCCCCGGTCTCAGGAGGTATTTGAATTAGCTCAGGAGGTATTTGAATTAGCTCAGGAGGTATTTGAATTAGCTCAGGAGGAACCTGAATTAGCTCAGGGGAAATCTGAATTAGCTCAGGAGGTATTTGAATTAGCTCAGGAGGAACCTGAATTAGCTCAGGAGGAACCTGAATTAGCTCAGGAGGAACCTGAATTAGCTCAGGAGGTATTTGAATTAGCTCAGGAGGTATTTGAATTAGCTCAGGGGAAATCTGAATTAGCTCAGGAGGAACCTGAATTAACTCAGGGGAAATCTGAATTAGCTCGGAGGGAAGTAATCGCCTTTTTTGACTATCCCCAGGCCTTCCGGGATCTCCGGTATTTCCATATCAATCCTGCAAGCCGCCGGCTTAGCACGGTTACCAAAGGAGGAACCCTGAAACAGTACGGCTTCTCAGGGGACTTTATCCGTGCATGGCCAACGGAACCGTTCCGGTTTCCCTGGATGGCTATATCCGATGACAGCCATAGGCTCATATACACGGATATGGCACGGGGGGAAATCCTGCTTATTGATACCGCCGGGGATACAAGCTTACAGCGGGCGCTTCCGGGAACCGCACCCTATACGGCGCTGAATTACCGGAACGAAAGCCTTTTTGCCGCAAGGGCAGATCATCTGCTCATTAAAACACCCCGGGGGGGCTGGGAGATCCTGGAGGAGTACCGCTATTCCTCCGGGGACAGGTTCAAACGGATAAGCCTCTTTGTCCTTGCCCTGGCGGCCCTGCTGCTTGGGCTCTACCTGGGCTTCCTGAGCATCCGCTATGTGGCCCGAAAGCAGCTGAGTTTTGCCTTGAAGATAAGCCTCCTTTCAGGAATAGGGGTGGTCCTGGGCGGGGGGATTGCGGCGAGCCTCCTGATCCACTACATGCACCGCCAGTATAATGAAAACACCTTCCTGGACCTGGAAAACATATCCCGGCTCAGCGCAGGGTCCGTGGACCTCCAGACCCTGATTTCGATTTCCTCTGCCGGGGATTTTGAGAGCGAAGCCTACCGGCGTTTAGACCGGGGTCTGCGAACCTTGTTCACCCAGTTTCAATGGAAGGGAAAGTACGTGTATCAATGCCTCTGGAGGTTTCAGGAGGGCGGCCTCTATTCGGTCTATGATACGGAATACAGCCGGGGTACCTGGTACCCCGTCGGGAACAAAGCAGCGTATTACCAGGAAGTGTTTAAAACCCGTACCTATATCCATAGGCTTGCTCCCAGTGCCGAGGGCGGGGGAACCTGGTTGTTTGTCTGCGGCCCCCTATTCGATGCAGAAAAGAACATCCTGGGATTGATAGAAACGGGCTATGACAGAGCGCGGTTTAACGAGCAGACCCGGAGCATGCTCATCCAGATGGTCCTCATGGTTGCGGCCACCGCGATTGCCCTCTTCTTTATCATGCTGGAGTGTATTCTCATAGGGGAGGCATTCCAAGCCAATAAAGCCGAATACCGGGAACACCGGGCCCCGGTGTTCCATCCTGAGCTGCTGCGGGGCATACTCTTCTTTATGTTTACGGCCAATAATCTGGAGAGCGCCACCCTGCCTCTCTATGCGGCTGCCTTGTACCGGCCTGTTTTCAAGCTGCCTCAAGCCTTTGTGCTTACCCTGCCCTTTACCGCAGACATCATTTTCATTATCCTGGCCTTTCTGGTGGTTCCCGGTATCATAGACAGGTTCGGCCTTAAACGGCTCTGTCTCCTGGGCGCCCTGGGTATCTGTATGGGCCAGGTCCTATCTTTTAGCGCCCCGAACATCCTCTATTTAGGCCTTGCCCATGGGCTGATCGGTTTTTCCACCGGTACCATAGTGCTGGTGAGCAATACGATCATCGCCGCGCAAAAAAGCCTGGAAGAGGTGAACCAGGGTTTTGCTCACTCTAATGCTTCCTATCTGGCGGGGATAAACATAGGGGTGGTCTTCGGTTCTATGGTGGCGGAGTTCTTCTCCTACCGTATGGTCTATCTCTGTGCTTCCCTGGTTGCCGCCTTGCTCCTGGCCATCACGGTCTTTTCAAGCCGTTCTAAGCTGCTAACCCATATCTATGAGGCTATCCCGGTGAAAAAAGAAGACCCTGAAAAAAACCGGGGAACTCCCCGGAGGCTGCTTCACTTTCTCTTGAGGCCCGCGGTTCTGGGAACCTTAGGCTTACTGGCCTTGCCCTATATGGCCTCCATGAGCTTTGTTTCCTATTTCATGCCCCTCTATGGAAGCGGACAGGGGCTCCAGGAATCCAATATAGGGCAGTTGATGCTTCTCAACGGTTTGTTTACAATTCTCTGTGGTACCAGTTTATGCGCGTATGTTTCCCATAAGATTCCGGTCAAGGGGATAGTGTTTGGTTCCCTGTTCCTCAACGCGGGGGCTATCTGCCTGTTTTCCCTGAGGATGACGGTCCCTATGCTGGTGCTCACCATAGGAATATTGGCGGTGGCTAGTATCTTCGCGATGACGAATATCCAAACCTATTATGCTGCCTTATATAAGGAGGATGGCTCTGTTTCCCCTGCCACTGCCTTGAGTGTATACGCGGTAGTCGAGAATCTGGGTCTGGGCCTAGGCCCCTTGGTTTTCAGTTTCATAGCAAGCGCTCCTAACATCAGCCGGGGGATGCAGCTCTTTTCCTTGAGCGCGGTGCTGTGCCTTATAGGGTTTATGGTTCTTTCTCGGGTACCGGTAAAAGGAATAAAGATAAAGGAATGATCGTATGAAGAGTCTTAAAA
The DNA here is from genome assembly GCA_031282065.1 of Treponema sp. Classification (GTDB taxonomy): domain Bacteria; phylum Spirochaetota; class Spirochaetia; order Treponematales; family Breznakiellaceae; genus JAIRLU01. The sequence goes on along the minus strand of JAITEL010000157.1, from coordinate 1,858 downwards.
CGCAGTTTTTTTTGGTTTTTGTCGGGTTAAGTGTCGCGGCGGCTTTGGGAATGGGGATAATAATGTATATCCAATACGGCAGGTACATCAAAGAGACCTACCAAGATACGCTGAAGCGGGTGGCAGCTCTGATCGAGACCCAATACCCGGTCTTAGCGGATCCTGCCTATCTTGCGCGGGAAGCAGCGGCGTCTTCGGATGAGTTTTGGGCATTAACCGGTGAGTTGGACAAGGTACGGAATGCTTTCGATATGACCTATATTTATTATATGCAGCTGGTCGGCGATCAATTACAGTTTTTGTTGGATACCGATGCGACTCCTGAAGACCCTGCCAGCTTGCTTAGCCCGCTCTATGCTATTGACGAAATAGGTTCGGAGGCGGGCATAGCATACCAAACTCAAATCAAGCAGATAACTAAGAAGCCGGTCGTTAACGAGTTTGGTACGCTGGTATCGATGTTCTCCCCTATTGTCAAAAACGGGCTTACCGTCGGGGTTTTGGGACTGGATTATGATATCTCCTTCATCAAAGCCCTGGAACAACGCGCCCTCATTGCCTTTGTGTTAGCCATGATCATGGTGATTCTTGTCGCAGGCCTTATTGCTTTTATCGTTTCTGCCTCTTTCATCAAGCCGATACGAGAAGTGGAACACATCGCCGGTTCCCTGGCAGAGCTCAATTTCGATGTGGTCATATCCCGCTTACGGAATGACGAACTGGGGCTCATGCAGCGTTCCCTCGTCCATATCCGGGACAGCCTGCATAAGGCCATAGACAGCCTCCAGTCCCACCTCTTGAAAATGACCAACACCGGCAAAGCCCTCCACACCATCGTCAACCAGTCATCCGAAGCCCTGGAGGTGATCAACGGCTCCATGCAGACCGTTCAGACCAAGGCGGATTCCCAGCTTCAATCGGTTCAGCAGACCGCCGCCTCGGTCGAAAACATCATTGCCTCTATCCAGTCCCTCAACCAGGCGGTCCAAACCCAGACAGAACACATTAGTCAGTCCTCTGCCGCCATAGAACAAATGGTCGCCAATATCGGCTCTATCCGTTCCGTGGCAACCCGCGCCGGGGAAACCACCGCGGTGTTAAGTACCTCCTCTGAAGCAGGGCATAAGCTCCTGTCCCGGCTCTCCGAGGAATTAGCCGTAATCCAGAGCCGGTCCGCAGCCCTGCAGAACGCGAACCAGACCATTGCCAATATCGCGGCTCAAACCAACATTCTGGCCATGAACGCCGCCATAGAGGCCGCCCATGCCGGGGAGTCCGGCAAGGGCTTTGCGGTGGTTGCCGGGGAGATCCGCAAGCTGGCGGAACTGTCCAGTAAGGAGTCCACCGCGATATACACAGAGATCACCGCCATGGAGAAAGCCATTAACCAGATAAGCGGGGTTTCCCGGGAAACCCTGCAAACTATGGATACCATTTTCAAGGAGATAAATACCATGAACGCCTCCTTTGGCGTCATCCATAATGCGGTGACTGAACAGGCCGCAGGAGGCGGTCAGATTCTGCAGGGCTTAACGGTCATTCAGGAGATGACCGAGCAGGTGAGGGAAGGAACCGGGGCGATAAACCGGGGGAGCGGGGAGATCCACAAGGAGGTGGAATCCTTGAAGGGAATTTCCCATGAGGTACGGGAACAGGTGCATGAGGTGAGGCTTGCGAGCCTGCATATAGCGGAATTTATGGATAAGGCGAAGGGTCTTGCCGGGGAAAGCCGTGCATAAGGTACTAGGGCGTGTTCACACTAATGAAATATGATATACTGGAGACATGGAACTCAGCCAAAAACAATTCAAACAGGTAACTCCCCTGTTACCGAAGCAGCGAGGGCATGTAAAAATAG
>JAITEL010000143.1 GCA_031282065.1 Treponema sp. | reverse complement strand
ACGCGATCGCTTCCAGTGACTGGAGTTCCGCCGTGTGCTCTTCCGCTCTCCCTACCGTCATTGCGAGGGGCGCAGCCCCGAAGCAATCCAGAGGGGGCTGTCCCCGCAGTGGATTGCTTCGCTACGCTCGCAATGACGGAGGGACTCCCCCGCTTATTGGGCCGGAGCCCTTGTTGCGGGGAGCGCCGTGAACCCGTCATTGCGAGGGGCGCAGCCCCGAAGCAATCCAGAGGGGGCTGTCCCCGCAGTGGATTGCTTCGCTACGCTCGCAATGACGGAGGGGTTCCCCCGCTTATTGGGCCCGAACTCTAGTTTCTAACACCTCGAAACCCTAGCTTCTAATACCTCGAAACTCTAGTTTCTAACACCTCGAAACCCTGGTCTCTAACACCTCGAAACTCTAGTTTCTAACACCTCGAAACCCTGGTCTCTAACACCTCGAAACTCTAGTTTCTAACACCTCGAAACTCTAGTTTCTAACACCTCGAAACTCTAGTTTCTAACACCTCGAAACCCTGGTTTCTAACACCTCGAAACCGGGGCTTTCACTGCCCACTGCTTCACCCGCCTTGCAGCAGGGCATGGAGGGACTCATCCCTTTCAAAACTCCCCAGGCTTCGAAGCAGGGCAAGACTGCGTAAAAAGCCGTACTGGGCCTTGATGAGCTGATTCCGGCTGCTGCTTAGGAGGGCAGACGCGTCGGAAAGGACTTGCAGGGAACTCTGGGAAAGCCGGTACAGCTCCATGACGTATTCCACCTGCTTCCGGGCATATTCCAGGGCCTTACGGGAGGAGCGAACCGAAGCTGCCTGAGAAACGGCATCCAGCAAGGCCGCCTGGAGGTCTATTTCCAAAGCGCTTTCCGCATTCCGGTAATCCAGGGCCGCCCGTTCCTGGGCCAGTCTCTGCTGGGCCACCTTGTTCCCTATGACCCAGAAATCCAGGGGGATGCTGCCGCTTAAAGAAAGCCTCCCCCCTGAGGGCTCCAGCCCACGGGGAACCGTGTAATTGAGGCCCGTGGACAGGGAAGCGCTGAAGCTGGGCAGGTAGTCCTTCTGGGCCAATCTCAGGGATTCCCCGGCTTGCCGGGAGAGGAGCGCGGCCTTGGTGAATGCGGGGTTACGGGCCAGGGCTTCCTTCCCTAAGGCCCGGTAGAGTTCCTCAAAACCTGCCTGGGAGAGATTCCCCAGGCGCTCAAGCAGCCCCTCATACGCGGCAAAATCAAGCCCTTCCAGGGGAGGGAGTTCCCGGAGACCCAGGAGGCTTTGGAGCTTGAGGCTGCTCAGGGCCAGCGCGCCCCGGGCCTGATGGAGGCTCGTTTCTTTGGCTTCCTTTTCCGCCAAGGCCTGCAGGTATTCTCCGGAACGGATCATCCCGCTTTCAAAGCGGATCTCCCCCAGGGACAGCCCCAGGGCAGCGGTTTCCAGGGCGGCTTCTGCGGCGTTCAATGCCGCGGCAGCTTCCAGCACGCTGTAATAGGCCCCATCCACCGCGTCCAGGACCGCAAAGTACTCGGCCAGGGCCTCCTTACGGGTGATCTCCTGGGTGATGGCATTGATGGCTTTCAGTACCGGGGCCTTCCCTCCGTCGTAGAGTTTCTGGGACACCCCGATACTGAGGGCCCCGCTGAAGTTCTCCGCTATCCCCGGCAGAAGGAGGCCCTCCTCATTCCACAGGTTCACCGAGGCAGAGGCCCCCAGGGACAGGGAGGGCAGCAGGGTGTAGGTCTGGGCCTTTCCCTCAAGCAGGACGCCTTGCAGGGAAAGGCTAAGCTGGGCAAGGCTGCGGGAATTTGCCAGCCCCAGGCCGCGGGCCGCCTCCAAACTGAGGCTTTCCTCGGCAAAAACCGCACAGACCTGCATCATGACCAGCAGCACAGCCTGTTTCCTCATATTCCGCTCCTTTCTCTTCTGTATTCGCTACTCGTAGCGCAAGGCCTCAATAGGATAGAGCCGCGCGGCTTTTCGGGCAGGGTAATACCCGAAGGCCACCCCCTCCAGCGCAGAAACCAGGGCCGCGGCCGCCACCACCAGGGGCTTAACCGCGGTGGGAACCTGCAGGGCATGGAGGATCCGGGAGACCAGGATCCCCAGACCTATGCCCACAAGCCCCCCCAGGAGGCTCAACACCATGGATTCCAGGAGAAACTGCACCAGGATGTCCCCCTGCCGCGCGCCTAAGGCCATGCGTATTCCTATCTCCCGGGTGCGCTCGGTTACGGACACGAGCATGATGTTCATGATCCCTATGCCTCCCACCACCAGGGACACCCCGGCTATGGCTGCCAGGAGGCTGGTAAGGCTCCGGGATGTTTCCGATGCCATGTCAATGATGTCCGCCTGATTGATAATTTCAAAATCCCCGGTATCCTGTGCAGAGAGGCGGTGCAGTTCCCGCAGGATGAGATCCGCCTCTTTTTGGGCGGCTTCCATGTACTCCTTACGGGCCACCTGCATGGTGATAAGGGAGATATTCCGGGTGTTATTCAAGCGGGTCAAGACTGTGTCCAGGGGAGCGAGGATCACATCATCCTGATCGTTCCCCCCGCCGGAGACGCCCTTCTTTTCCAGGACCCCAATAACGGTAAAATGCGTGGACCCTATCCGAATCCGTTCCCCCAGGGCTTGCTTTGCGCCGGTGAAGAGGTTCGTGGCAGTGGTAAGGCCCAGAAGGGCCACCCGGTTTCGTGCCGCAAGGTCTGCATCCTCAAAACCCGCTCCCTCCAGGAGCTTCCAGTTCCTGATGCTCAGGTAATCCGGCTCCACCCCCATGACCGTAACGGGCCAGCTTCCCCGCAGGCCTGAAACCGTGAAGCTGCGCTGACTCACCGCGGAGTAAGCCTGTATGTAGGAGGCTTCGGCTTTGAGCCTCTGCGCGTCCTGCCGGGTGAGTCGGTTGGGCCGGGAGAAGCTGGTGTTCCCCTGGCCCGGACGAAACAGCATCCTGCGGGGCATGATCTGGATGAGGTTGGTTCCCATAGCGGTGATCCTCTCCTCGATTTCCCGCTGCGCCCCGGTGCCGATGGCCACCATGGTAATGACCGAACCCACGCCTATGATGATCCCCAGGGCAGTGAGGAAGCTGCGAAGCCGGTTACGGAAGATGTTCCTGAAACACAAGACCAGCAGTAAGCCTAGAAAAGGCACGATTCCCCTCCTTCCCTGCTTTCCCCATCCGGGTCCAGGGCCCTGCCCGGTTTTGCAATCCCGTAGTCCGAGCATACCTTTCCATCCCGCAGGATGATGGCCCGCTTGGTATAGGCTGCCACTTCAGGCTCATGGGTAACCATGATGATGGTCTTGCCCTGCTCATTGAGGCTTTGGAACAGCCCCATAATCTCCTGTGTCATGCGGGTGTCCAGGTTTCCCGTAGGCTCATCCGCAAGGATAAATGCGGGATCGTTCACCAGGGCACGGGCTATGGCGACCCGCTGCTGCTGGCCCCCGGAAAGCTGGGCAGGGAAGTGGTCCATCCGGTTCTCCAGGCCCACCTGCCGGAGACAAGAGGCGGCCCGTTCCTTCCAGGAGCGCCGGGGTATGCTCCGGTTATACCGTAGGGGCAGCTCCACGTTTTCCAAGGCCGTGGTCCGGGAAAGCAGGTTGAAGGCCTGGAACACGAAGCCTATCTTGCGGTTTCTGATACGGGCAAAGGCATCGGAGCCCGCATCTGAGGTGGCCATGCCTTCAAGCAGGTAGCTGCCGCTTGTGGGCTTATCCAGGCAGCCCAAGAGGTGCATCAGGGTGGATTTCCCGGAACCCGAGGGGCCCATGATCGAGAGGAAGTCCCCGGCTTCCACGGCCAGGTCTATGCCCCGCAGAGCATGCACCACGACGGGAGCAGCCCCTTTGCCCGCCATGGTGTAGGACCGCCGGATGTCCCTCAGCTCAATGACCTTCACGGCCTAACTCACCCGTTCCCTGAGGATGATCTCCCTGCCTTCGAGTTCCTCATCGCTAAGCCCCTCCAGCGGGTGGACTTCGGTAAAAGAGCCGTCGCTCATGCCGGTTCGTACCAGGAGGAGATCCACCCCGCCCTGCTCACTGATGAACCACAGGGCCCGGGGACGGGAAGGGGCCTCCCCCGCGACCCTGAGGCTTTGACCGGGCTCTTGGGGCACAGGGGGCCTGCCCTGCCTGCCTGCCGGGCCTGAACCGAGCATGAGGCCGGGAAGCCCGCCGCTGCTGCGTCCCTGAGCGCCTCCTGAGACGGGCGGGGTGTTCCGGGCTTCCTGCCGCTCGAGCCGTGCGGCGTTCCGGTCTGCCTCGCTCATACCCGAAAGCGTAGCCGCGAAGATGCGCTCGGCAATGGCTTCGGTACTGAGCCCCCGGGGCTGGAAGCGAAGGGCCGCATTGGGCACCAGGAGGATTTTATCCCGCTTCTCCTCGATGAATTCCACGGCACAGGTCATGCCCGGCAAGAGGGACCCCTCCTGGTTATGCACCTGGATGATCACCGTATAGGCCACCACATTGTCCGTTATCACCGGCATGAGGCGCTTACTGGTTACGGTACCGGCAAAGCTCCTTCCCGGTAAGGCTTCCAAGGTAAAGCGCACCTCCTGGCCCGGGTAAATAGCAGCGATCTCCAGCTCTCCCACCCCGGTTTCTATGCGCATCTGTTCAAGGTTTTCCGCCAGGGTGAAGATCTTCGCGGCATTGCTGCTGGAACTCTCCGCCACGGTTTCCCCTTCGTTGATGTTACGCTCCAGCACTATGCCGTTGATGGGAGAGGTGATGAAGGCGTACTGGCTTATCTCGGTTTCAATGACCTGGAGGCTGGCTTCTGCTGCGGACAGTTCTGCGGCATGAATATCCAGGGTGGTCTTGGCGCTGGTAAGCTCGTAGGCGCCGATGAGGTCCTTTTCCGCCAGCTTCTGCTGGTTCCGGTAGGTGAGCAGTTGCAGTTCGTAGTTGGCCCGGGCCTTAATCACCGAAGCGCGCTGCTGTTCCCGCTGGAGTTTGAGCATATCCGTGTTGAGTTCTGCCAAGACCTGGCCTTTACGGATGACATCGTTATAGTCCACATAGACCTTCTCAACCTTGCCGCTCATCCGGGGTACCACTTCCACCGTGGCTACGGGCTTTAAGGAGCCGCTGGAGGAGACGGTCTTTTCCAAGGTTCCCCGGCGTATGTTGGTAAACTCGTAGGCCGCGGCCCTAGCCTGCGCTCCTTTCCCTTGAGAGGGGCTACAGCCCTCACAGGCCAGGACCTGCATCAGCATAAGCCCAAGGAGCAGTCCATTCCTTTGTTTCATCAGGAGAGCTTATGCAGGATCCATGCCATTTCAGGAGAAGCCGCAAGGAGCTCCTGAGAGGCCCGGTCTCCCGGTTTTTTCTGCGTATTTTTTTCCCAGGCTGAAGTCTTTATACAGGTACTTTTTACCCGGATTAAGGCTCTATGGGGGGCCGTTTTATCGGGACGAGTCGGACCGCTCCGGGCCTTCGGCTTTTGTTTATATGGAGGGCCCCGCCCCGTCATTGCGAGCGCAGCGAAGCAATCCGCTGCGCTGACTGCCTCCTCTGGATTGCTTCGGCGCTGCGCCCCTCGCAATGACGAAAGCCCCCCCGCTCATCCTGAGGCAAAGGGCGCTTCGATTCCTTACCGCGACTGCCCAGGGGGGCCATTTTATCGGGACGAGCCTGACCGCTCCGGGTCTTCGGCTTTTGTTTATAGGGGGGTCCAGGCGCGTCATTGCGAGCGCTGCGAAGCAATCCACCGCGCAGACTGCCCTCTCTGGATTGCTTCGGCGCTGCGCCCCTCGCAATGACGGGTTCGCTGCACATTCGGGGCTCCCAAACCCCCCGGATGTGCGTCCCGTTTACCGCGAGTGCCCAGCGTCGTGTCTCGATATAAGCCAGCGTCCAGTCGGACCGCTCCGGGCCTTCGGTTTTTGTTTATATGGGGGGCCAGGCGCGTCATTGCGAGCGCTGCGAAGCAATCCACTGCGGGGACTGCCTCCTCTGGATTGCTTCGGCGCTGCGCCCCTCGCAATGACGGCTTCACCGCACATTCGGGGCTCCCAAGCCCCCCGGATGTGCGTCCTGTTTACCGCCACTGCCCAGCGTCCAGAGGGGTCGTTTTATCGGGACGAGTCGGACCGCTCCGTATCTTCGGCTCTTGTTTATATGGAGGGCCCCGGCCCGTCATTGCGAGCGCAGCGAAGCAATCCACCGCGCAGACTGCCCTCTCTGGATTGCTTCGGCGCTGCGCCCCTCGCAATGACGGCTTCACTGCGCTCTCCGCAATGACCAAAGCCCCCGCCACCACCCAGGCGGGCCGCTCCGGGCATTCAGCTTTTGTTTATAGGGGGCGCCAAGGCCCGTCATTGCGAGCGCCCCGAAGCAATCCACTGCACAGACTGCCCTCTCTGGATTGCTTCGGCGCTGCGCCCCTCGCAATGACGGCTTCACTCCACATTCGGGGCCCCCACGCCCCCCGGAAGTGCGTCCTGTTTACCGCGAGTGCCCAGCGTCCAGGCGGGCCGTTCCTTCGAAACGAGCCTGACCGCTCCGGGCCTTCGGCTCTTGTTTATATGGGGGGCCCCGGCCCGTCATTGCGAGCGTAGCGAAGCAATCCACTGCGGGGACTGCCCTCTCTGGATTGCTTCGGCGCTGCACCCCTCGCAATGACGGCTTCACCGCGCTCCCCGCAATGACCAAAGCCCCCGCCACCACCCAGGCGGGCCGTTCCTTCGAAACGAGCCGGGCCGCTCCGGGCATTCAGCTTTTGTTTATATGGGGCGCCCCGGCCCGTCATTGCGAGCGCCCCGAAGCAATCCACCGCGGGGACCGCCCACTCTGGATTGCTTCGGCGCTGCGCCCCTCGCAATGACGGCTTCACCGCGCTCCCCGCAATGACCAAAGCCCCCGCCACCACCCGCATTCAGGGCCCCCAAACCCCCCGGATGTGCGTCCCCCAGGGGCGTTAAACCCCCTAGGGGGGTTATACAAAAATCATTATAATAAAACAGGTTTAAGGGTTTGATGCTTGAGAGCCCTATCCACACTACAAGGAGTGAATGATGAAACACAAGATAAGCATGTTCTTGCTTTTGTGTATCCAGGCGGCGGTGTATAGCCAGAGTAACGGGTTTCCGGATTTTTCCTTTAATATGCCGGATATAGAAAGAGCTACGGTTCTGTCGGATATGGCCCTCATGAAGCTGGATAAGCGTATCCCCATGCGCTTCGGCAATGCCCTGGACGGGAAGGCCATAGCGGCCGCCCAGGTGGAAATCCCGGGGATAGGCAGCTTTGTTACGGATAACCGGGGGCTCATCTCCTTCCCGGAACAGGCCGACGGCACCTACACCCTGTTCTTTACCAAAGCCGGGTTTATCCCCACAGCCATTCCCTTTAAGGTTCAGCTCTCCACGGTGATCAACAACTGGTACTCCATTTCCCCGGAATTGCAGGGGGACTTCCGCTTTGTCCTGGATTGGGGGGAGCGCCCTGCGGACTTGGACCTCCACTTTGAGAAACAGGGGGGCTACCATATTTCCTACCGGAACATGCGCAGCCCCGCGGACGGGAGTGCCAAGCTGGACAGGGACGACACCAGCGGCTATGGCCCGGAAACCATCACCGTGGCCCGTGCCGAAGGGAACTCGGCGTATCACCTCTACGTGATCGACTATACCAACCGCAGCAACAGCGCTTCCCCGGCCCTGTCCCGTTCCGGGGCCACTATCCGGGTGTATAGCCAGAACCGGCTCGTGGAGACCTTCACGGTACCGGCCTCAGGGAACGGCTCCCGGTGGAATGTCTGCGACCTGAGCCAGAACCGGATCGTGCCGGTGAACCGGATAGGCCCCTAGCGGGCATCTTTCTACAGGGAGTGCCCGCACGGGCGGGTGCGGGGATAGATATACGCTACCGGGGGATGGTGTATGCGGGTCATTACGTCGATTCCCTGGGGATTGGGTTTGTGATGATGCTTAATGATAGGTGGCCCCTGCTCGGGGCAGCAGGAACAGGCTTATTCGGGCACTGGGGAGCTCCTGCAAGCCGGCAGGGAGCTCTGATCCTTGAGCAGTACCCTTGTTCTTTACCCTTTTGATGATGCCGGCGGGTTCTGGCCCAATAAGCGGGGGAGCCCCTCCGTCATTGCGAGCGAAGCGAAGCAATCCACTGCGGGCACTGCCCCCTCTGGATTGCTTCGGCGCTGCGCCCCTCGCAATGACGGGTTCACTACGCTCCCCGCAATGACGAAAGCCCCCGCCTATCGGGGCTGGTTGACTCTCAACTACTAGAGGAGTTGACCCGCAACTACCAGAGGAGTTGACCCGCAACTACCAGCAAGGTGCTGCTACGAATACTGCGTGATTATCCGTATCCGGTAGGTCCCGGCGGCCAGGGCCGGAAGCTGCGCAGACAGGCGGGCGGGGTACCGCAGAGGAGTGATTGCCCCTGCCCGGGCAGCAGGGAATGGTGTATACCGGGATTACCCTCAAGAACGCTATTGATGCGGGTGAGGTGCAGCGCGGGCTTATGAGGGAACAGGATGTCCGCATGGCACAGGTAAGTACCATTTTTTTGTTGACAACCCTAAATTCCCATTATACACTAATTTCGTATCTATGACGTGAACGAACACGCAACATAAACGTTCACCTATTATGGTAATTACGGAGGAAAAAAATGAAGAGTATGCAACGGGTTTGCATGACGGCGTTGGTCCTGCTTGTCGCGGCGGGAACGGTTTTCGCGGGCGGCAGCCAGGCTAGAGGGGCCGGAAAAGGCCTAATCGGCGTGGTGATGCCCACCCGGTCGGAGGAGCGCTGGATCAAAGACGGCAACGCGGTCAAGGAGGGTCTGGAAAAACTGGGCTATGCCGTAGACCTACAGTATTCGGATGACGATATCCCCACCCAGTCCCGCCAGATTGACGACATGATCACCAAGGGAGTAAAAGTCCTGGTTATCGCGTCTATCGACGGTTCGGCTCTCTCCAACCAGCTTGCCAACGCCGCCGCGGCCAAGATTCCCGTCATCTCCTATGACCGGCTTCTTATGCAGTCCTCCAATGTGGACTACTACGTGTCTTTCGACAACTACAAGGTCGGCGGACAAATGGGGGATATTCTGATTACCGGTCTCAAGCTGGATCAGGCCACCGCCGCAACGCCGGTTATTGTCGAATTGTTTGCCGGTTCGCCGGACGACAACAATTCCGTCGGGTTCTATCAGGGCGCGATGGACAAGCTGAAACCCTATTTTGACAAGGGAGCGCTTAAAGTACCTTCCGGCCAGATAGACCGGACGGTAATCGGCACTCTGCGCTGGGACGCTGCGGAAGCCCAAAAGCGGATGGAGAATCTGCTCTCGGCGTACTACTCCGGCGACGTGGTGCTTAACGGCATCCTCTCCCCCTATGACCCCATCAGCCTGTCATGCCTGGAAGCCTGCAAAGCGGTCGGTTACGGCAGCGCCCCGGGCAAGCCCCTTCCGGTAGTGGGCGGCCAGGACTGTATCGTCGCCTCGGTTAAGTCCATTCTCGCCGGCGAGCAATACGCCACCGTTCTGAAAGACACCCGCACCCTGGGGGCCGCTACGGTTACTCTGGTGGATACTCTCATGCAGGGTAAGACCCCCACCGGTCTGGACACCAAGAGCTATCATAACGGTGCCAAGATAGTTCCATCTCTGCTGCTTGATTCCGTTATTGTTACCAAGGATAATGTACAAAAGGATGTGATTGACACCGGGTACCACACCAGGGCTGAACTCGGCCTGTAAAAAAGCGCAAAAAGCGGGAAGGGTATTTTCCTTTCCCGCTTTTTGTATAAACCGGGTACGGAATTCCGGCCCTGGCAAGAAGAGGATTGTATGAACGATAACGCCGTCCTGCTTGAAATGAAAAATATCACCAAGACCTTTCCCGGAGTGGTGGCGCTGGATAAGGTTAATCTCCAGGTAACACAACGGGAAATACACGCTCTGGTGGGAGAAAACGGCGCGGGAAAATCAACCCTGATGAAGGTCCTCTCCGGGGTCTATCCCCACGGTACCTACCAGGGGGATATTGTGTTTGAAGGGGTTCCTTGCGCCTTTGCCGATATCAAACAAAGCGAAAAGGCCGGCATCGTGATTATCCATCAGGAGCTGGCCCTCAGCCCTTATCTTTCCATAGCGGAAAATATTTTCCTGGGGGATGAGCGGGCAAAACATAACATTATTAACTGGGATAAAACGCGCGATGACGCGCTTATATATATGCGGAAACTGGGTCTGGATGAAAACCCCAATATACCGGTGAACAAGCTGGGGGTGGGTAAGCAACAGTTAGTGGAGATCGCCAAGGCCCTGGCAAAGGACGCCAAGATCCTGATTCTGGATGAGCCTACCTCGGCGCTCAACGAGAACGACAGCGAACATCTGCTCCAGATTCTGCGGGAACTTCGGGACCAGCACAATATTTCATCGGTGCTGATCTCCCATAAACTCAACGAAGTGGCGGAAGTAGCGGATCGCATCACTATTTTACGGGACGGAAAAACCATTGAGACCTTGCAGGTGGAACGGGACGCAGAGGGTACGGCCTCTATCAGCGAAGACCGGATTATCAAGGGCATGGTAGGCCGGGAAATCACCGACCGTTTCCCCAAACGGAACAACCCCATAGGGGATGTGGTTTTTGAGGTGCGGGACTGGACGGTCTATAACCCGGACAATCCTGAGCGGAAAAAGCTGGACCAGGTGAATATGACGGTGCGTACCGGAGAAGTGGTGGGTCTGGCTGGCCTTGTGGGGGCCGGGCGTACCGAATGGGCCACCAGCGTTTTCGGCAAGTATTACGGCGAGCGTATCAGCGGTCAAACCCTGATCAACGGGAAGGAAGTGAACCTCAATTCTATTCCCAAGGCGATTGAGCAGGGTCTGGCCTATGTAACCGAAGACCGGAAGGAATTCGGTCTTGTGCTGATTGAGACCATCAAGGAAAATACCACCCTGGCTAAGCTGAAGAAAATCGCCCGGGGCAGCGTTATTAACGAACACGAAGAGATCCTGGCGGCGGAGCAGTACCGTAAGAAACTCAATACCAAAACCCCCTCAATCTTGCAGCTTGCGGGAAACCTTTCCGGAGGAAACCAGCAAAAGGTGATGTTGGCTAAGTGGCTCTTCTCGGATCCGCGGATCCTCATTCTGGATGAGCCGACCCGGGGCATTGATGTGGGGGCTAAACATGAAATCTACACCATCATCAATAGCTTGGCAGCTCAGGGCATAGCCTGTGTGCTTATATCCAGCGAGATGCCGGAGATTATCGGCATGAGCGACCGGATTTACGTGATGAGCGAGGGACGGATCACCGCCGAACTGGAAGGCAAAACCGCGACCCAGGAAGAAATCATGGGGCATATTCTATCCAACTAATAAGGAAATACAATGCATAGCTTATTTACGCTGTTACAGAAAAACTCCCGGCAATACGGCATGGTCATCGCCTTGGCACTGGCAATGCTTTTCTTCGGTATCCTGACCAATGGCATTTTTTTCAGGCCGGTGAATCTGACGAACCTGGTGCTGCAGAACAGTTACGTGCTCATCCTTGCGGTGGGGATGCTGCTGTGTACCCTTACGGGTAATGTGGACCTTTCGGTAGGTTCCATTGTCTGTTTCGTCGGGGCTATATGCGGGGTTATGATTGTGGATATGCACATGAACCCCTTTTTGGCTATGTTCGTGGCCTTGCTCATCGGAGGGGCTATCGGCATGTGGCAGGGTTTCTGGATAGCCTTTGTGCGGGTTCCTCCCTTTATCGCAACCCTGGCGGGCATGTTGATGTTCCGGGGCCTGGGGCAGGTTATTATGCAGGGGCAGACGAAGGCCCCCTTTCCAACGGAATTTCAGGTAATAGCTTCCGGTTACATTTCCGATCCCCTGGGTGGGCTTACGATCGGCAAAACCACCTTGCACCTCTTTTCCCTGGTTATCGGACTGGTGATAGTTGCCTTCATCATCGTACAGGAGCTGAACAAGCGCAAAAAACAGAAGGAGTATCACTTTGACCTGCTGCCGAAAGGCATTTGGCTAGGCAAGCTCGCGGCTATTGCGGTGGTGCTCATGGCTTTTACCATCGTATTTGCCCTGTACCGGGGCTTGCCGAATATTTTGATAGTCTTAGGGATTCTTATTGTGGGCTATCAGTTTGTTGCCTCAAGAACGGTTCAGGGCCGGCATATTTACGCCTTGGGAGGTAATGCCAAGGCGGCAAAACTGTCAGGGGTCAAAACCGAATGGGTGATGTTCTGGATATACACCAATATGGCGGTTCTTGCATCCATAGCCGCCCTGGTTTTTGCCGCCCGTCTTAACGCGGCCACACCGAAGGCCGGCCAGAACTTTGAAATGGACGCCATCGCCGCCTGCTATGTGGGCGGTTCGGCGGTATCTGGCGGCATAGGGACTATTATTGGGGCGGTGGTAGGCGGCCTCTTTATCGGTATTCTGAACAATGGTATGTCCATCTTAGGTGTCAGTACCGACTGGCAGCAGGCGATTAAGGGTTTTGTTCTGCTTGCCGCCGTTGCTTTTGACCTCTATTCCAAAGCAAGGAATACCAAGTAAAGAATCTT
>JAITEL010000097.1 GCA_031282065.1 Treponema sp. | reverse complement strand
TCCTTCCATAAGGTCCTTTTATACCATTTTATATTTATTATGTCAATAGTAAAAAATTTCAGGCGCCATGGAGGGCGCCTGCGACGATACATTTGGGCTAAAAAATGTCGTATAACGTTCCGGTTGTATGCGACGTTTTTGCGGTTGCGATAAAGGAACGCGAAGCGTTCCAGCAACCGCAAGAATGTGGGTGAAGTGAGCCGTGGGAGCGTAGCGACTGACCTAGCCATTGCAGAGGCCGAGGGGCCTTTAGGCCCCGAAGCGTAAACAGTCCTGTTATGCGAAGTTTGGAATGCCTTTACCCAATAATTTTTTATTTTACTATTTCTCTTATTTTATTCTTAACATTTTCTATGTTATTATCATGTAATAATGGCATGATTTTTATTATTTCTTTAATAGGTAAATCCCACCACTTAAATTTTAACATTAATTCTATTAATTCTTCATCAAATCTTTTTCTGATAATTTTTGCGGGATTTCCGCCAACTATTGTATAAGGTTCAACATCACTTCCAACTACACTTTTCATTCCAATTATTGCTCCATCACCTATTTTTACTCCGGGCAATATTGTGGCATTTTGTCCTATCCATACATCATTTCCAATAATTGTATCGCCTTTCAATGGAAATTTATCCAATGAAGGTACACTTTCATTCCATTTTTCAAAAATATAAAACGGAAAGGTTGAAACACAATCCATTTGATGATTTGCGCCATTCATTATAAATTCTACGCCGGATGCTATTTGACAAAATTTTCCAATGATTAATTTATCATCATAAAATTCATAAAAATGGGTAACATGATTTTCAAAATCAACGTCACTAAAATAGGTAAAATCGCCTGCAATTATATTCTTACTTTTAATTGTTGGTTTTACATAAGTTACTGTATTTATATTTGGCACGGGAAATATAACATTAGGATCAGGCAATATATTATTTTCCACAATATCCTCCAATAATATTTTTAACATATTCCTTTACTTTTGTCAAATGTTTTATTCTTATTTTCTTGAACAAATTTGCATTCCAAATTTCGCATAACGTTTCGGCTGTTGACGATGTTTTGCCAGCCCGAATAAGGGCTTTGCGTAGCAAAGACCAGGGCTGGCAAACTGTGGGTGGAGTTGAGCGCGGGATTGGAGCGCAGCGAAACGACCTAGGCGAATGGAATAGCGGGCCGTAGGCCCGACGCATGCAGTCCTGTTATACGAAGGGCCCTATTTTATATATTCCGATTATATTATTCCAAAAGAAATACCACCGCAATTTGACTGGTAATTTCCAATTCACCGCTTGGTACTATGGTTGATCCAGAAGTATCCGTACTACTCTCAGCTTTGGCATAGACTTGTTGATTCATCACGCGGGTGTTTATGGGAACCAGGGGCGCATGTTCCAATTCAGAAATACTCAGGGCTCTGCCTACTTTAAGCCCGGAGAGTTCGGCGTACTGCCTTGCTTTATCTAAAGCCTTTTGGTAGGCTAAGGCGCGGGATTGTATAAACAATTCCTGGTTATCCTTAATGCTGAAATTGATCTGGTTTAAGGCAATATGATCAATCTCCGTTAGGGTATCTAATATTCTTGAAACCTTGTCGGTATCCTGCTGCAGGTCCTGTATTACAAATGTCATTATTTGTTCGACTTTTTGTCCGACTAATACCCTTCGATTACCGCTCCATTCATATTCCTGAGTGAATCGTAAGGAGGGGGTGCTGATATGGGTATCTTTTATGTTTTCTGTCTGTAGTAGTGCTAATACCCGCCTAACCTGGAGATTCACCTCTTCTTGAGCTTGCCGCGTGGTTTGAGCTGTTTGACTTATAGAAATAAGTATTTGGATCATATCCGGCTGCGCTGCTACCGTACCTATACCGACAACCGATACGGTACTCTGAGCACCTTCACGAGTACAGGCTACCAATAAAAGGGCACCTATACATAGTACGGGTAGCTTCTTCAGTATGCTATTTTTATTCATACCTCCGATTATCTTCTATAGCACCCTCCAGTGTCAAGCCTTTTATGACGATGGGTATTTACCGCAAAACCCTTTCGTGATACCCTGGGTATTATGCGTATAACCATAGCCCAGATTAATGCTACCATCGGCGACTTTACCGGCAACAAGGAAAAAATACTCGCCTTGACCCGACAAGCTCAGGCAGAACACGGTTCAGACCTGGTGCTCTTTCCAGAGCTCGCGGTCTGTGGGTATCCCCCTATGGACCTCTTGGATCAAGACCGTTTTGTTGAACTGAACATACGAACCATACACATCCTGCAACGGGAAATCCCCCAAGACATTGCCGTAGGGGTGGGCTTTGTGAATCGCAATCCCTATCTGCGGGGCAAGTCCTTGGTGAATGCCTACGGCATACTGCTCAACGGGAAAGTGGTTTTTCAGCAGGTCAAGACCCTGCTTCCCACCTATGACGTGTTTGACGAGGCCCGCAACTTTGAAAGTGCCCAGCAATGGCCGGTCTTTGAATGGAAGGGAGAGCGCATCGGCGTGGCTATCTGTGAAGATGTGTGGCGGGAAACCGATATTCCGGGGACCAACTATCTGCGGGACCCGGTACGGGAACTGCTCGACCAGGGCATCAGCCTCCTTTGTGTACCTTCGGCTTCCCCCTATATAGCGGGAAAACTCAAGGTTCGCCGGGCTTTGGCAGAACGGATCTGTGTACGGGGGAATATACCCCTGGTATATATCAATGCCGTAGGGGCCAATGATTCCATCATCTTTGATGGCCGCTCCTTTATCGTAGCCCCTCCAGAGACGCTACGGGAAGGCTCCGTGAAGGGCCGGCTCCTCAAGCTCAGTGCCAAGGCTTTTGAGGAGGATCTGCTGACCTGGGATTCCTCTGCTCCGGGGAGATCGGTGGTATATAAGGGGGAAGCAGCGGAGATTGAGCATCAGGATCCCTTCAACGTGGGCTTGACCAGGCAAGAGTTAGATGTTTTGGAAGCCGCCCTGGTTATGGGCATCCGGGAATATATGGATAAGTGCGGTTTTACCAAGGCCCATCTGGGCCTTTCCGGGGGTATTGATTCGGCATTGGTAGCCTATCTGGCGGTCCAGGCCGTGGGCAAGGATAAGGTGGTCTGTTTCAGCATGCCTTCCCGGTTTTCCTCCCCCGGTTCCAAGGAGGATGCCGGGGAACTGGCCGCGCGGCTGGGCTGCCGCTATGTAAGTTTGCCCATTGAGATGGTATATACCGGTTTCCTTGCCACCTTGGAGGAGGTATTTGAAGGACGCCCCTTTGACGTGGCAGAGGAGAACCTGCAAGCCCGGATTCGCGGCACCCTGCTTATGGCCTTTTCCAATAAGTTCGATTCCATGCTTCTTACCACGGGCAACAAGAGCGAACTGGCTATGGGGTATTGCACCTTGTATGGTGATATGGACGGCGCTTTGGGGCCTATAGGCGACCTGTTCAAGACCGAGGTCTTTGCGCTCTGCCGGCGTATCAACGAAAAGGCCCTGGCTGCTCAGGGGAGGATGATTATTCCCGAGGAGATCCTCACCAAGGCCCCTTCTGCGGAACTGCGGTTTAACCAAAAGGACGAGGACAGCCTTCCTCCCTATGAAAAGCTCGATACCATTTTGAAGCTCTACCTGTTTGAAAACCTATCCAAGGATGAGATCATGGAGCGGGGCTTCGACGGAGACCTGAGCGGCTGGATCATCAAGACCGTAGCAAGGGCCGAGTTCAAGCGCCGCCAGGCGCCACCGGTCCTCAAGGTGTCCCCGCGGGCCTTTGGCATGGGCCGGCGTATGCCCATTGCGCGGGAAGTCTACGAAGTATAAGCGCCTCCTAGCCTGAGCAAGGCACCGGTTGAGGGAAGCCCTTCCTCAGTCAAAGGTGAGATTGTCAATAAAGTGCGCGGTAAAATACCCATCCTGGGGAAGGCTGAACTCCTGCGCGTGATCGACCAGGCGATACAGGGTTTCTTCATGATCCGGGTTAAGGAGGAATTGCACCGCCCCTCCTAGGGCGCTGTTCCCCAGGAGGGAAATCTTGCGGCCCAGCGCTTGAGGTATAAGCCCTATGCCCATACTGCTTTCCAGGTTGAGCTTGTATCCGAAGCCTCCTGAGAGGTAAAGGCGGTGTATATCCCCATAGGCAAGTCCGGCATGGTTGAGCAGGGCATCAAGGCCGGTTCGGATGGCGCTTTTTCCCAACTGGAGCTCCCGTACATCCTTCTGGCAAAACACAATATCCCGGCCTTCCGGGTTCTTGGCAAGCAGCAGTTCACCGGCGGGCAGGAGCTCTGTATTGAGCCTGCCGCTGGACAGGATACAATCCGCTTTGAGGCCCTGGTATACGATATCCACCACCCCGGAGCCGCAGATGCCCACAGGCGGCCGATTACCTATGGTGGTACAGGCCCATGTTCCGTCCCGGAAGCGTGCCTGGGAGATTGCCCCAGGCACGCTTCCGGTTCCCCAGCGTATGTTCCCCCCTTCAAAGGCAGGCCCTGCCGCAGTAGCGGTACAGAGGATACTGCCTTGGTACGCTAGGGCCAGTTCCCCATTGGTGCCTATATCCATGAAGACCACCGGGTCTGCCTTGGTGTGGATCCCCGCAAAAAGAAGCCCCGCGGTAATGTCCGCTCCCACGTAGGTGGAAATACCCGGAAGGATCACCGTTTCACAGGCCAGGTCCCCTGCAAAAAGGTCCCCGGACCCAAGGGAAAGCATATCCAGGGTAACCGGCGTAAAGGGAGCCTGCCCAAGGGTAGCGCAGCTCATGTGTAAGAGCAGGTGCAGCATGGTGGTATTGCCCACTAGGGCGATCTTCTTTACGGTCTTTGCATTGACCGCGCTCTCAAGGCACAGCGCGGCTATGCCTTGGCTGATTTGCGTCCGTACAGACCGGCTCAAGAGGGAGAGGTCTCCGGTATTGGCCCGCTGAATCCGGGAGATCACATCAGCGCCGAATTCCCGCTGCCGGTTCACCGCGGAAAACCTGCCGATGATCTGGCCGGTCTGCAAATCCACGAGCGCCAGGACCAGGGTGGTGGTGCCTATATCAACTGCGACCGCGTATAGGGACTCCGGCTTCCCGCTGATGTGGAGTATCTTGCCCTGCTCCCGATAAATGTGGCAGGTCCCCGATACCGAGGGCTCCTCAAGGATGCGACCTTGGGTATCGGCCAGTTTCGAGACTTCCTGAAGTTCTGAGTAGGAGAGCCGCCGGTCCCCTGCCACTTGGCGGGCATAACTTTGGGCATTCCTTGTAAGAGAAAAAAGCGTTTCCCTAAGCCCCAGGGGCTCTTCATGGTCCTGTTCAAAGGCGTTCACCGTGGAGAAATCCTGCTCTCCGGTTTCGCAAAGCTCAATGTCCAGATCCTCCTGGGGAAAGGCAGCGCAGGCAAGGCGGTACCCTGCGTCCAGTTGGGCTTGAGACAAGCAGTGCCGGTCAGCAGCAGTAACCGGAAGCTCGCCCCGGGACACCCGTATCCTGCACTTGCCGCAGCGGCCCTCCCCGCCGCAGAGAGCCGGAAGGTAGATACCCCCGTCTTGCAAGGTTTGCAGCAGACTCAAGCCCGGTTCGGCCGGCAGGTCCTTTCCGGTGCTTTCCGCGGGCATGATACGGATATGTGCCTTCATAAGGTCCTCTTCCATGAGGGTAAGTATACTATAGCCACGATGCTGCTGCCACACCCGCGTAGCTGCGCTTGCCCTGGGCAGCAAGTATACCCCTAAGCCCTACGGGGCCTGCCCCCATTAGGGAGACACCAAGATAAGCGGCTAATACAACAGAAGAGGAGAAGCCGGTATGCCTTTTTGAGGCGAATAGGGACTTGTGCCTAAGGGCGGAGTGCCCTGGAAGGGGCCGGCAGGGGCAATGGGGTGGGGCTGTCCGGTTCCCCCTGCTCCTAATACCCCCGCGCCTTCCGGGCTTTTTCAAGGTTGTTTCTGGCGTTGAGATGGTTCGGGTCTATCCGCAGCGCCGCTTCATAGTCCGCCGTCGCCCGGTTATAGTCTTTTTTGTGGTAATATGCACTGCCGCGGTTGTTATACGCACTCACATAATCCGAGTTGAGCCTGACAGTCTGGGTGTAGTCCGCAATCGCCCGGTCCCAGTCCCCTTTGTCGTAATACGCAAGGCCGCGGCTATAATACGCATCCGCATTATTCGGGTCAAGCCGTATCGCCTGGGTATAGTCCGCTATGGCTCGGTCGTAGTCCCCTTTGTTTTTATACGCAAGGCCGCGGTTGTAATAGGCCCCCACATAATCCGGCTTGAGCCTGACAGCCTGGGTGCAGTCCGCAATCGCCCGCTCGTAGTCCCCTTTGTTGCGATACGCATCGCCGCGGAGGCTATACGCCCACGCATAATCCGGGTTGAGCCTGATAGCCTGGGTACAGTCCGCAATCGTCCGGTCCCAGTCCCCTTTGTTCCAATACGCATTGCCGCGACTAGCATAGGCATTCGCCATATTCGGGTCCAGCTGGATGGCTGCGGTGTACTCTTCTATGGCCGTTATATAGTCGCCCCTGGAACGAAACTGTTCACCGCTGTCAAAGTAGCTTCTGGCGTTTCGTGCCGGTACGGACTGGGGGCTTGGCGCGGGTCTTGGCTGAGGTGTTGGCGCAGGGCGGGGCTGCGGCGCGGGTACGGCCGCCGGGGGGCGTGTCCCCAAATACGCCGCATCGAAAAATTGCGAATAGATCGCCGGTATCTGCGCGCCGCCTGAGGCCCGGCGCACGTCCGCGCCGGTTTTATCGAACACATCCCGCACGCTCAAGCCGGGCTTCTTCAGGTTGTTTAAAAGATGGGTGGTAAAAAGCCCGTTCCTCCCCTCGCCGTCCGCAGCGGTACTGCCCGCACTGGTGGCGTACACGATGATGCTGTCCGCAGGCTGCTTGCTCACCACCTGTAAGCCCCGCCTCCCGCTCCGCCGCCAGCCAAAGGGATTGTCCCGGCAGGCGTCCAGCACCACGATGTTCAACTCGTTACCCGCCCGGTTTATCTCGTCAAGCATGGCCTGAACGGATACCGCGCGGTCGCCCAGGTAGGATTCGCTTCTGATGTCGGCGTCCACCGGGATAAGGTAGTTTACGCCGCCGGATTGAACGCCATGACCGGCATAAAAGAGAAAGCCGTAGCTGTTTCTTGATACGGAAAGACGGTCTTTGAAGCGTTCGATGGCTTCTTCCATCTGCACCCGGCTGCCGTTGATTAAGGCAGCTACGTTAAAGCCCAGGTTCCGCAGTACCACCGCCATGTCATAGGCGTCGTTTACGGGATTATTCAAAGGCGTAAGGTTCCGGTACGCGCCGTTGCCGATGACCAGGGCATATTTCTCCTGGGCGTAAAGGCTCGTTCCAAGGGCCAGAAACAGAGAAAAAGCCGCAAATATACGGAAAAATCTAAAAACCGCTACACAATTGTTCGG
>JAITEL010000026.1 GCA_031282065.1 Treponema sp. | reverse complement strand
GGGAGCTGTGCCTTCTTGCGGTACAGCAGAACGAATGGGCGCTTGAGTATGTGCCGAAAGAATTATTTAGAGACAAAGAATTCTGCTTTGCGGCGGTGCGGCATAAGGGCAGGGCGCTTAAGTACGTGCCTGAAGCGCTGAAGACCCCGGGAGTGTGCCTTGAGGCGGTCAAACAGGACGGCCGGGCGCTTGAGTATGTGCCTGAAGCGCTGAGGACTGGGGAGCTGTGCCTTCTTGCGGTGCAGCAGAACGGCTTTGCCCTTGGATATGTGCCTGAAGCGCTGAAGACCCCGGAGTTGTGCCTTCTTGCGGTGCAGCAGGACTGCCGGGCGCTTGGGTATGTGCCTGAAGCGCTGAGGACTGGGGAGCTGTGCCTTCTTGCGGTGCAGCAGGACGGCTTTGCCCTTGAATATGTGCCTGAAGCGCTGAAGACCGCGGAGCTGTGCCTTCTTGCGGTGCAGCAGAACGGCAGGGCTCTTGAGTATGTGCCTGAAGCGCTGAAGACCGTGGAGCTGTGCCTTCTTGCGGTGCAGCAGAACGGCAGGGCTCTTGGGTATGTGCCTGAAGCGCTGAAGACCGCGGAGCTGTGCCTTCTTGCGGTGCAGCAGAACGACTGGGCGCTTGTGTTTGTTCCTGAAGAATTCTTTAGAGACAAAGAATTCTGCTTTGCGGCGGTGCGGCATAAGGGCGATGCGCTCTGGTATGTGCCTGAAGCGCTGAGGACTGGGGAGCTGTGTCTTCTGGCGGTGCAGCAGAACGGCTATATGCTTGGGGCTGTGCCGGAAGAGATGAGAACCCCGGAAGTGTGCCTTCTGGCGCTGCATGCGAACCCCGATATGGCGGAAGACCTTTTTAAGTATATCCCCGAAGACATACAAGAAGAAGTCAGGTCCTGCTTTAAAGGATAAAGCGCCACCGCGGCTGCCGGCGGGATGGAGGCATACCCCACAGAAAGCTACGGCGCGGGTTTCCGCAGGTGGTTCAGCTCCGGCGGAAGCGCTCCCTATGGCAGCTTTGGCAACGGCGCTGCCATGCGGGTCGGCCCGGCGGGCTGGGCATTTCCCGCGCTGGAAGAAACCCCCGCCGAAGCCGCCCGTTCCGCAGAATGTACCCACAAGCACCGGGAAGGCGTCAAGGACGGACGCCCGGGCCCTTGCAGCTGCATACAGCCGGACTTCGTTATCAGCGCTTCCCGGTCCCCGCTTTTCAGCCGCTATCAATTGCCATTACTTCCCCCGGTATGCTATAGTGTATGAATAGACAAAGCAAACGGCATCATAGAGCGTGTTACGTCCGCCTGTGCTTTCCGTATGCGCCAGGGAGGGGCTGTTTTTTCAGAAAAAGGGCAGCAGAAGACCATAAGGAGGCAACAATGAACCAGGAATATACCTTTACCTTTGATAAAACCCTGTCCTGTGTCCGAATTCAAGAGGACTTTCCCTCTGCTGATCGGATACGCACCGATTATGAAGCAAGCGGGAGGGGCCCCGTTGGCCAGGTTTTGCTGGTCTGCGATACCAACACCGAATATATTGCCCGGGACATCCTGGGAACCCAGACCCTGCCTTGCTGTGTACTGCCTTCGGGAGAGACCGCCAAACAGTGGGTATCGGTGGAGGCCATCCTGAGGGCTGCGACGGAAGCGGGACTTGGGCGGGACGGGCTCTTTATCGGCATAGGCGGCGGGGTGGTAAACGACTTGACCGCCTTTGCCGCGTCAATTTACATGCGAGGAGCCGGGCTTTGTCTGGTATCTACCAGCCTCCTGGGTATGGTGGATGCAGCGGTAGGGGGGAAGAGCGGCTTTGACCTTTTCGGTATGAAAAACCTGGCAGGAACCTTTTATCCCGCGCCGCTTATCTATATGCCCTTGCATAGCCTTTTGACTTTGCCCAAGGCCGAATGGAAGTCCGGTATGGGGGAACTCATTAAGACCGCGGTCTTGGACACGAGCCCTGCCTTATTGGGGCAGCTGAGGTCCCGTGGCGGGCTTCCCTTGATCGAGCCCCGGGATATCCAGGATTGTATCATCCGGGCGGTGCTTATCAAGGGCCGGATTGTGGAGGCGGATCCCAAAGAAACCGGGGAAGAACGCGCTCACTTAAATCTGGGGCATACCTTTGCCCATGCCTTGGAGTCCGCAGCGGGACTAGGGCAGGTATCCCACGGTGAGGCGGTGGCCTGGGGTATGGTTCGGGCCTGTGAGCTGGGCTATGCCTTGGGCATTACCCCGGGAGCGCGGGCAGAGGCCATCACCGGCCTCATCAAGGACTGGGCCTATGAAACCAGAGCACCCCATCCTCTCCTCCGGGCACCGGGAAGTATCGAGGCTTTTATGCGGGCTTTAGGAGGAGACAAGAAAAAAAAGGCCGGGAACCTTATGTTTATGGTTCCCGCTGCCCAGGGGGTGCAAAGGGTTTCTGCAAAGGCCATAGAAGCGGGTCTTGTGGAGCGTATCATCTGCGGTACCCGGGATACATCATGTTCAGCTACGGAGCCCCCCCGGTAAAGCGGGGCGGAGGGACTTACTTATTATCTATTTACAGTATTATAGACACAAGGTGAGAAGACCGGTACTGCTTTGTTTATACGTGTTTCTCCTCTTGCGAACATCGGTTTTTGGACAAACCGCAGATCCTGAGCAGGAACAGGAAACCCGGGAGCGGGGAGCAGCTACCTCCCCTGAAACCGAAACCCCCGGGGCGGTGTTTTACCGAATAGAAGCCATTCGCTTTGATATAAACGGCCGCACCCGGCCTTTGGCACTGCTTGATGCCGGTAAGTTTCAAAAAGGGGAAGTGCTTCGAGGGAAGGAGGGTTTGGTCTACTATATCCAAGACAAAACCCAGCTCCTCCTCAACCAGCGGGTCTTGGAGGCGGTCCATATTGACTACGCGATAGGGAAAGAGGATGAGCAGGGCTTTATCCCGGTGGAGCTCTTGGTAAGCGTTACGGATACCTGGAATATTATCGTCCTGCCCAGGCCGCAATACGATGATAACAGCGGCTTTGAGCTTACCCTCAAGGGCCGGGATTATAACTTTCTGGGCACTATGAATGCCCTTCGTGTTGATATAGGGTACGAGCGGAACACCGAAGGGGAGAATTCCCTGGTGTTTGAGATTGATTCAGATACCCCTTTCAATGCTTTTGGGTATACCTTTAACCTCAACTTTGACCATGCCTTCTCCTATACCTTTGATCAGCCCTTGTCCTATAAGAACACCACCGGCATTTCTATGGAACTGCCCTATCGCCAGACAACCTTTACCTTTGGGTTTGAAGAAGCGCTGCTTATCCATGAAGAAAATGAAGATAAGTACAAGCCTTCCTATGGGGACTATGATGATTGGTATATGTCCAGTGAACTGTACACTTCCTGGAAAGTCCCTACCGGGCTGGTGGTCCATACCTTGGGGGAACTGACCTATACCCCGAAGATCGCAGGAAAGCTTACCTATCCCCCGGAAGAACTGGAATACTTTAGAAAGGGGCCTACCGTAACCCTGAGCCATAGCCTGGGCTTTGGCCGGATAGACTGGATAGGCAATTACCGTAACGGCCTGGAAGTTTCCCTGGATAATGCCTATCAATATAACATCTATAGCCTGGGCTGGGACAAAACCCTGTTTCTTACGGTAACAGGCCACCGAGCCCTGTGGGATTTTTTCGGAATTTCAAGCCGCTTCCGGTATCGCCATTGGTTTGATGATACTCAGGATGCGGGGGATGCCCTGCGGGGGATGCTGGATAAATCCGTGCATGTGCCCTATATGGTTTCCCTGAATCTGGACTTGCCCTTTCGGATCCTGCGCTTTACCCCTTCCCGGTGGTTGAATGCCCGGAAGCTGCGGCTGTTTAACTTTGAGCTGCACCTGTCCCCCTTTATTGACGCTGCCCTCATACCCGGTCCCCAGCTAGCCCTTACCGGTGGTCTGGAGCTCATCCTATTCCCGGAGTTTATGCGGAGCCTCTATGTGCGGGTGAGTATGGGGTGGAACCTGCTTGAAGCGCTGAAGACCAAAAGCCTCCCCGGTGGAGCCAACCGGGAACTTTTCATCGGCATTGGGCATCATTATTAAACATGAGGTGAGACAAGGCAGAAAAGCCCACCTGCGGGAGCGAGCTCATCCCGCCTGTAGGGGCTAGGTAATCCCGCCGGGCTTTACGGTGGGACCCCGTCGAACTCACGGTATTAAGGTTAAGTAAAAGGAAGATAGAGAAAATCATGGCGTATATTGGGGTTATTGGAACCGGGTATGTAGGCTCGGTTTCCGGGGCGTGTCTTGCGGATTTTGGGAACTTCGTAACCTGTGTAGACAAGGATGAGGAAAAAATCGAGGCCTTACAAAAGGGGTTGATTCCTATTTTTGAACCCGGGCTTGATGCGGTGGTGGAACGCAATGTCCGAGCGGGAAGGCTGCGGTTTACCACGGATCTGAGCGCCACGGTTAAGACCCATCAGATTGTGTTTATCGCGGTGGGCACTCCTTCGGCAGAGGACGGCAGCGCGGACTTACAGTACGTGGAAGCCGCTGCCCGGGAAACCGGCCGGTCTATGGAAGGGTATACCGTGGTGGTGGATAAGAGTACGGTTCCCATCGGTACAGGCCGGAAGGTGATCCAATGGATTGAAGAGGAGTTACACCGGCGGGGCCGGGATATACCTTTTGATGTGGTTTCTAATCCTGAATTCCTGCGGGAAGGGTCTGCGGTCTATGATTTTACCCATCCGGATCGGGTGGTTATTGGAACCGAGGGAGAAACCGCCCGGAAGATCATGAAGGATGTGTACCGTTCCCTGTACCTCAATGAGACGCCCTTTATCGAAACCAATCTGGAATCCGCAGAGATGATCAAATATGCGGCGAATGCGTTTTTAGCGGTAAAAATCACCTTTATTAACGAGATTGCCAACCTCTGCGAGAAAGTCGGCGCGAATGTGCAGGACGTGGCCAAGGCCATAGGCAGGGACGGCCGGATCGGCTCCAAATTCCTGCACCCTGGTCCAGGTTACGGCGGGTCCTGTTTCCCCAAGGATACCCGAGCCCTGGTAAACATAGGCAGGGCCTTGAACGAACCCCTGGGTATTGTAGAGACCACCATCGCCGGCAACGAGAAGCAGAAACTGCGGATGGTCGATAAGATCGAAGTCGGCCTGGGTTCCCTATCGGGGAAGATCATTGCCCTTCTGGGCCTGGCCTTCAAGGCTAACACCGATGATATGCGGGAGTCTCCGGCCCTAACCATTGCCGAGGGACTGGTGAAACGGGGAGCGCGGCTGCGGCTCTGGGATCCGGCAGCTATGAAGGAGGCGGCCTGGCGCTTGGAGGCCCTTAGGGAAGGGGAAGGGCTCGATACCCCAACAGAACAGAAACTGTATTTTGCCGAGGATGAGTACGACGCACTTACCGGGGCAAGCGCCCTGGTGCTGTTGACCGAGTGGAATCAACTGCGGAATCTGGATCTATCCCGGGTGAAAAGCCTGCTGACTTCTCCCTGCTTCTTTGACTTACGGAATATTTACAAACGGGAAGAGGTGGAAGCCGCAGGCCTGCGGTATTACGGGGTTGGGCAGCCATAGCCTGCGCTTGAAGGGGTACAGATGGCGTGGGTGTCTGGCGGGAAACATTTTGGGCAATATATATACGAACATTGGTTTGATGAA
This sequence comes from Treponema sp., assembly GCA_031282065.1. Lineage (GTDB taxonomy): Bacteria > Spirochaetota > Spirochaetia > Treponematales > Breznakiellaceae > JAIRLU01. The sequence continues at coordinate 6,008 of JAITEL010000026.1, read as the reverse complement.
GCGTATGCACATGCTATGGAAATAGTACTCCGACAGGAAGAAGCAAGCGATTATAGGCTCGTTGAGGAACTAACCAGACATGGAATCAAGGGGATATTTGAGGAAGGGGAACTATATGACATAAACGAGAATGAGTTGGAAGAATTTGAGAGAGGGTTTACGAAAAAAGAAAAAGCCCTTACCAAGACGCAGGCAAGATTTATGGCAATAGCGAAGACCTATTTATAATGAGAATCTCAAAAATATTTACAAGCTCTTTTGCAAGGGTCTATCCGTTTTATATTCAAAAAGCGGAGAAGAAAGGCCGTTCAAAAGCAGATGTAGACGCCATCATTTGTTGGCTAACAGGATATACCCCACAAACATTGCAGCAACAAATCGACAAAAACATTGATTTTGAGACTTTTTTCGCACAGGCACCACAGATCAATCCAAATGCTTCACGCATTACCGGTGTCATTTGTGGCTGTCGTGTGGAAGAAATCGAAGACAAGCTCATGCAAAAGATTCGGTATCTAGATAAGTTGATTGATGAATTGGCTAAAGGAAAGCCGATGGAAAAGATTCTAAGAAAGTAGATTGTATCATAATTCATGGAGGAATGAAAATGAAAAGAAATATTTTTATGGGTCTTATTTGTTTTGCGTTGTTGTCATGTGAAACATTTGGGATACACTTGGAGCAAATAGTTACTCCTTCACCGGCAAACTCGACAAACGATTCACAGGGAACGAGCGGAACGCCCATAGGTTCCAATCAATCCTCAGGGAATACAAGCCGCAGGGGTGATCCGGATGCCGCACATTGGGATATTGAAGCCTTGGATACGGCAAAAGACGCTGATTATCTTTCCGCCATTGAAAAAGATGTCATATTGGAAATGAATAAGGTCAGAACTAATCCAAAACAATACGCGGACTTGTATATACAGCCACGATTGAGCTATTACAGCGGAAAAAATTATTCCGTACCAGGGGATATCACGATAGTAACCCAGGAAGGGACGGCAGCCGTTAATGCGTGTATTACCGCTTTAAGCAGGGCAAGCGCTGTAGGCGTATTGACGCCTGAAAAGGGACTTGCTCTTGCCGCAAAAGACCATGTAACGGATCAAAGTAAAACCGGACAGACTGGGCATAATGGTAGTGATAGAAGCACTCCTGAAACCCGTATGAAACGGTATGGTACCTTTAGCGGTTCGTGGACATTGGGTGAAAATATAGCCTATGGAGAAAGCACCGGCAGGGATATTGTGTGCGGACTGCTCATTGATGATGGTGTTCCCAATAGAGGCCATAGAACCAATATAATGAATAAGGCTTTTACACAAACCGGTGTGGCCGGTGGAACGCATACACAATACAGGACATCATGCACAATTACGTATGCAAATGGATATGTCAGTAATTGAAAGAAAATGGTAAAGCAAAGCGCACTGCGTATTACGGGCTATCGGAAAAGTCGTTTTTGGAAAAACGGGGGAAATCTATTGTATAAATAATGATTATATGAAATTATTATAATGGTTTTAGAGGCAAAAGGAGCTGAAATGGAAGAATCGACAATACATGAATTTGATTTTGACCTTATCAATGAATATTTTGTAGAACTGGAACGGCAGGGGCCTGGCAGTCCCGAAGCAACCATGAAGGCGTTAAGTTTTATCGCTAATCTTTCAAATGAATCAAAAATTGCCGATTTGGGTTGTGGCACAGGCGGTCAAACAATGGTTTTAGCACAAAATACAAAAGGAACCATTACCGCCCTTGACCTTTTCCCCGATTCAGTTGATAAACTTAACGCAACCGCCGGAAAATTCGGTTTGCAGAATAGGGTAAAAGGCATTGTTGGTTCAATGGACAATTTACCGTTTCAGAATGACGAATTTGACCTTATATGGTCTGAAGGGGCTATTGCCAATATAGGTTTTGAAAAAGGCTTGAATTATTGGAAAGGCTTTCTCAAAAAAGGCGGGTTTTTAGCCGTAACATACGAATCGTGGTTTACCGATGAGCGTCCTGCAGAAATTGAAAAGTGGTGGGTTGATGCGGTTCCTGAAATTGGTACAGTAGGGCATAATATTTCAATAATGCAAAAAGCAGGTTATGTTCCTGTTGCCGTATTTACGTTGCATGAAAATTGTTGGATAGATAATTATTTCATTCCACAAAAATCACGGCAAGAGGAATTTTTGAAAAAACATGAGGGAAATAAAACCGTTGAGGCTTTTATCGCATTTATGAGGCAGGAGGCGGAGTTGTATTCAAAATATAAACAGTATTATGGATATGTGTTTTATATTGGGAAAAAATATAAATAAAATAATGGTGTACGCCCACACTTCGCATAACAGGACTGTTTACGCTTCGCCACCGGTAGGCGGCTCGGAGTTTCGTTCGCCTAGGTCGTTTCGCTGCGCTTCATTCCCACGCCACACTCCACCCACAGTTTGTCGGCCCTGGTCTTTGCTGCGCAAAGTCCTTATTCGGGCGGCCAAACCGTCGCATACAACCGGAACGTTATGCGACATTTTTGGCAAAAAATTTGTTATGAATATTTGAATATGAACAAATTGTATGCTTTCTCAATACTATTGACATTAATATACAAATAGGCCACAATAAATTTATGGAAATATTATTGGATGCCAGTGCAATAATGGCGGTTATTGCGGATGAAGTCGAAGGTGAAATTGTTATAAACTATACAAAAGGTGCCGTTATAGTCTCTCCTAATGTGATAGCATTTGAGATCGCTAATGCTTTAACCAAAATGATGAAGAAGAAAATAATTGATGATAGAGAAAAAATAATAAATTTAATCAAGATTTTTAAACAAATTCCTGTAAAACTCGTTGAAGTGAATCTTGAAAAAACTCTTGAAATTGCATGGGATCATAAAATATACGCTTATGATGCATACTATTTAGAGGTTGCTAAAAGATTAAATTTACCTTTGTTGACGTTTGATGGCGAAATGAAAAAGATTGGAAGGAAGATTGGCATCGAAATTTTAGGAGGGACATATGCAGGTATTTGATTATAATGAATTCACACAGAATATACCAAAGGTATTTAGTATCGCATTATCTGATGAAGTAATTATAAACAATAAAGACGGGAATAGGTATAAATTACTTCCAGTAAATGAAAAAAATATGCCAGAAAAATCTCCACTTGAAGATATTCCCCGTGTGAAACTTAATGTTACGACAGAAGAAATTGTAGAAATATTTCGAGAATGTAGAGCAGGAATATAAAATTCCAACAGCCAAAAACGGCGCATAACAGGACTGTTTACGCTTCGCCACCGGTAGGCGGCTCGGTGTTTCGTTCGCCTAGGTCATTCCGCTACGCTCCATTCCCACGGCTCACTTCACCCACATTTTGCCAGCCCTGGTCTTGCTACGCAAGCCCTTATTCGGGCCGGCAAAACGTCGTAAACAGCCGAAACGTTATGCGACATTGGGCTAAAATTTATTGAATTTTTAAGAAAATTGTTGACAAATAATATTTAAAATGATATGATGAAACCATGAAGAACATATTAAAGAAATTTAGTATTTTTGTATTGCTTTTTTTCATAATATGCTGTATGGCTGGAGTTTATGGTTTTTTACACGATCAACTGAGTTATACAGTTTCTCCCGAATATTTTACACAATTAAAATTTGAACAATTCAATATTCCAGAATTAATGCATAATAGAATAGGGGCTGGTGTTGTAGGGATAAAAGCAACATGGTGGATGGGCCTAGTGATTGGAATTGTAATAATACCCATAGGATTAATAATGCCCGGTTGGAAAAATTATTTACGTGTATTGGTATGGACATTTGTTTATATAACGGTAACAGCATTGTTAATAGGAATTATTGCATTAATATATGGTTTGATAAAATACAATATAAATAATCTACCGGATTTTAATATTCCAAATGGTGTAGAAGACAAAATAAGATTTTGTGTAGTAGGAAATATGCATAATTTTAGTTATATCGGAGGTTTATTTGGAATTATTGTAGGAATAATAAATATAATAATACAAAATTTAAGAATAAGGAAAAAAGACAAAAGGATATAAAGTACGCCCAACGTCGCATAACAGGCCTGTATGCGTTCCGCTCCCTTCGGTCGCTCCAGGGTTCCGGCTGGCTAGGTCGGTCGGCCTGCGGCCTCACTCCCACGCCACACTCCACCCACATTTTGCCAGCCCTGGTCACTGCTTCGCAAAGCCCCTATTCGGGCTGGCAAAACGTCGCATACCGCCGGAACGTTAGACGAATTTTTTTTGCCCGCTTTATCGTCGCAGGCGCCATCCGTGGCGCCTGAAATTTATTGTAATAGTAACTCTCCACAATCATCGGGTATTAATGGAGTAAATATTTCATTCATTATTTCAGGGCTTTTGCTCATACCTTCAGCGATCCAGAGCATGAGACTGTTGTATGTCGCGCCTGAATACCAATACATTTGGTAACGTTCTTCATCAGTATGTATTTCCGATGATGTTATGAATAAATTATTAAATGCGTCTAAAATAAGATGTGATAATCCACTTTTATATATTAGAAATAATTCTTTTTTATATTTGTAATGATATTGGTATAGAGTTTTTTCTCCATTAAAATCATGAGGCTTCCAGCTATGTATTTTTCATGGTTCCCGTGGAGAATTCCTGAAAGTCCTGGACGCTCATCAATGGGATTTTTGTCAAATACAATATAATTATTCCAATGAAACGTATCAGGCTGGAAAAGAAGGTCTGAAAGCTGCCGCAGGGAAAGGAATACCGGTTATAATAATGGAGCCGCTTCTTGGGGGAAAACTTGCCACAGGATTGCCAAAAGAAGCCCACGAGCTATTTACAAAAGCCGACCCGTCTTTTTCTCCCGCCGCATGGGGTTTACGCTGGCTCTGGAATCAAAGCGAAGTAACGTGTGTGTTAAGTGGCACAAATACCATCGCGCAAATCGAAGAAAATATTGATGCCGTTCGCAACGCCCGATCTTTAACCGAAACAGAATTGACTGTCTATGCGGAGGTTATTGCCATATTCAACAAAGCGTACAAAATCCACTGTACCGGGTGTAATTACTGTATGCCTTGTTCCAAGGGTATAAATATCCCCGGCTGTTTTGCCGCCTGTAATACGAGTTACGCGCAGAACTTTATAACAGGGATGCAACAATTTCTTACCAGTTCTGCTATGATGGGTAAAAAGCCGGGTAGTCCACGGCTTTGCATTGAATGTGGAAAGTGCGAAAGCCACTGTCCCCAGCATCTGCCCATTCGGAAGGCGCTTAAACAAGCAGCCGGGCGTTTTGAACCATTGCCAATTCGATTGGGTTTGTCTATTGCCCGGCATTTTCTTTAATGAATCTTGTAATGGCATGGTTTCACAAGGTTTTATGCGCCGCCCATAAAAACATGGGAACGGTTTACAAAAACCGATGAACGGCTCATAAAAACATGGGAGCGGCTCATAAAAACCGATGAGCGGCTTACAAAAACATGGGAGCGGCTCATAAAAACATGGGAATGGGCCGCTCGAACATAAAAGGCTTCACGAACCCGGAGGGGTCGTGCCCAATATAACCGCCGCGAAACGCGGCTGAAAGAGAGGCGATTTATGGCACATACGCAGGACTACATTCCTACGCGGGACGCTGATTTTGACGGCTGGTTTGAAAACCTGAAAAATCACGTCATGGAAAAAACATCGGGGGCATCTCCGGCCTGGACGCACATTCCGGCGGCAAAAGCAACGGCATTGACCGGCCAATACACGGCGTGGCACACGGCTTATGAAAAGACCGTGGGGCCGCATACGTCCGTCGACACGGAGGCTAAAAACGATGCGAAAAAGGCGGCGGTTGAGTTTATCCGCCCCTTTGTGGCGCAGTTTTTGAAATTCGACCCCGTAACTAACGAAGACCGGACGGCCATGAATCTTCACAACAGGGATACCACGAAGACAACTATCGGCGTTCCCGCGACCCGCCCGGT
>JAITEL010000178.1 GCA_031282065.1 Treponema sp. | reverse complement strand
GCGGTACTTCACGAGCCGGGTCTGGCGGAGGGTTCTCAGCTGATGGGAGATGGCGGACTTGCTCATGCCCAAGAGGGCCGCAATGTCGCAGACGCACATTTCGGCCCGCAGGAGGGCGCAGAGGATTTTAACCCTGGTGGAATCGCTGAAAACCTTAAACAGGTCCGCCACATCCAGCAATACCTCATCACTGGGCATTTTCTCCCTCACTGCCGCTACTACTTCTTCGTGAATTACATTTGCTATGCAATCCAGGCTGTCCAGGTCTGCTTTCGTCATATCATCCTTAGTATCAGTTGAACGAGTGCTCATATATATACAATATACAAGGGACGAGAGCTTAAGTCAAGCGCTTAGCCTTCCGCCACGTCCCTAGCTTGTCCTGTTTAATGGTAGTAAGCGCATGCATGAGGCGGGTGATTTTGAAAAATGATCAAGAGATTTTGAAAAAACATCAAGAGATTTTGGAAAAAACATCAAGAGATTTTGGAAAAACATCAAGAGATTTTGGAAGATGATCAAGAGGGAAAAAGACTATACACCGCCGCACGGCTCAGGAGCGCCACAGATGCTCCAGAAGGATCTTGCACCCTAAGCCTATGAGGATGAGTCCCCCGGCCACTTGTGCGCCCTGCTTAAATACCGCACCAATACGCCGCCCAAACTCGAATCCCAGGAGGCACACCCCGCAGGTAATGCCCCCGATGATCGCCGCAGGCCGCCAGATGGCCTGCTTGAGCAGGCTGAAGGAAATCCCCACGGCTAAGGCATCAATGCTCGTAGCCAGGGCCAGGGTGAGCAGCGTCCCCAGGTTTCGTATATCCGTACCCTCCTGGGGCCTATCCGTTGCCGGAGCCGCGCTTAGGGGCTTAGAAAAAAACGCCTCCTTCAGCATCTTGGCCCCCAGGAAACTCAAAAGCCCGAAGGCTATCCAGTGATCATAGGCTTCAATATACACCGCAAAGGTTTTCCCCAGAAACCATCCGCTTACCGGCATGAGGAACTGAAAAAGCCCAAAGCAGCAGGAAGCCCGCCCTATATGAAAGCGTCCTAAGCCTGATAGGGAGATACCGGAACTCACCGAAACCGCAAAGGCATCCAGAGAAAGGCTGAGGCCGATGAGCAGGATAGAGAAGTCCATCAGGGCCTGCCTGGATGCATGATCTTATACAAAAACATATCCATTACCAGGCGCTCAAGCCCCACGCCGCTGGAACGCACGAGTATATCATACTCCCCTATCAAGGAAAGGCACCTTGCCACCCCCAACACATCGTATCTCCCGCTTGCCCGCTCATAATCCCTGCGGACTTTGGCTGAGGCAAGCCCGATTTTCTTATATTCCCCGTCGCTCTCTTGCCCCGACGCACGCAGGCCCAGGTAATCCCGCAGCTTCCTGAAACACCAGGCAAGACCTGCCAAGAGGGCCACCGGCGATTCCTGGGCCCCCAAGAGGGTATGGAGGGACTCAAGACCCTTGGCAAAATCCCCGGTGCTGATACGGGAAAAGAGGGTAAAGGCGGATTCTTCCCGGGTGTGGGAAAGCCAGGTTTCCACGGCCTCTGCGGAGATCCCTTCCTTACCGAGAAACAGCATGAGCCGTGAACACTCCCGCCTGAGTGCATCGGTGTTATTCTCCACCAGTTCCAAAATCGCCTCTATGGCCTCTTCGCTGATCGGGAAACCCTTACGCCTGAAGAAAGAGGCCACCCATTCCTGTTTCCGGTTTTCAAAGAGCTCCCAGAAAATGCGCTTGTTTCCCCCAGGGATCGGGTTTTCCAAGGCCTTGGGGAGGCTGGTGGTTTCGGATATGAGGATGAGGCTTGTATGCTCCTGGGGCGCTTTCAGATACGCGGCAAGCTGATCCAGGTCCTCCTTTTTTTTCAGGGCTTCGGCATTTTTAATACAGATAAGCCGCTCCTCTGCAAACAGGGACCGGGTCCGCAATACCGCCACCATGTCCGGTACCGGTGTTTCTCCTGCATAAAAAGAGGTTTCTTCCGGGGCTGTACCGGAAGAAGCCAAAGTCTTACGGAGCTCCTTGATGGCCTCCTGCTTTTCGCCGATTTCAGGCCCCAAAAAAAGAAAACACCTCCCTTGAGATCGCTCACCGGGTGCAGCTGCTCTTGCGGCAGGGGGGGCCGTTTTTTTCTCCTTACTTCCCATTCTTTCTCTTCTTTACCTATACCTCAGAGCCAAAGCATCCCGCTTAAGCTTGCGCGGCTCAACGATCGGTCCTTATGTGGTATTTCCGTAATTTAGCATGCAGGTTGGCGGGATACATCCCTATGGCTTCCGCGGTCCGGGATATGATACCCCCATGCCGGGAGAGCTGGAATTCCAAATACCCCTTTTCAAAGCACTCTTTTGCCTCTTGGTACTTCAACTGCATGATGGCTGAAACATCGGGACCGGGGGGAAGCGCAGCGCTTTGAGAAGCAGGGGAAGACAAGTCCCCGGCCCCCGGATTCCGTGCACCCGTGCCCACAGATCCGGGACCCTGCTGTAAAAGGCTCAGAATCGTCTCTTCCTGGATGATCCCCCCGGTATGCATCACCAGGATGCGTTCGGCGAGATTCTGGAGTTCCCGAACATTTCCCGGCCACTGATAGGCTTGGAGTACGTGTAAGGCCCCGGTATCCAGGTCAAAGGGATCCGAGGCGTATGCGTCCCTCCCCAGCTCACGCAAGAAATGAAACAAGAGCAGGGGTATGTCTTCAGTCCGCTCCCTAAGGGAAGGTACATAAATCGGCAGCACATTAAGACGGAAAAACAGATCCTGGCGAAAACGGCCTGCCGCACATTCCTGTTCCAGGTCTTTGTTGGTGGCCGCCACGATACGGACATCCACTCTCAGGGTTTTTTCGCCTCCCACCCGCTCGATCTTCTGCTCTTGAATCACCCGCAGTACCTTGGCCTGTGCGCTGAGGGACATATCTCCTATCTCATCCAAGAATAAGGTCCCCCCGCTGGCCAGCTCAAAGCGGCCCTTACGGCTTGCAACCGCATCGGTAAAGGCCCCTTTTTCATGGCCAAAGAGCTCGCTTTCAATAAGGGTATCGGGAATGGCCGCACAGTTCAGGGCCACGAAGGCTTTTTGGGATCGGGAAGAACCCAGATGAATGGCCCGGGCCACCAGCTCCTTGCCGGTACCGTTTTCCCCGCAGATGAGGATCCGCGCATCGCTTGCCGCCGCCTGCCGGATCCATTCCCGCAATTGCTCGATTTCCCGGCTCTTACCGATTATCTCATCCCGCTGGTGCAGGGTGTTTCTCTTCAAGTCCTGGTTTTCTTGCCGCAGCTTCTGTACCATAAGGGCGTTCCTGCATACGGTAAGGACCTTGTCCAAGGAAAGGGGCTTTTCCAGAAAATCAAAGGCCCCCAGTTTTACCGCCCGAACCGCCATATCCACATTGGCATGACCGGAAATAACCACCACTTCAATTTCCGGCCAGGTGCTGCGGATCTTTTCCAGGGCTTCCATGCCGCCCATACGGGGAAGCAATACGTCCAACAAGACCAGGTTAATGGGTTCCCGGTTTATACATTCCAATCCCTGGACCGCATCTGCCAGGGCATGTACCCGATACCGCTCATCTTCCAAGATCGAGGCTAAGGTACTGCGGATCCCCGGTTCATCGTCAATTATAAGAATAGTGGTCATGATACCCCTTGCTCTTTATCTGGAAGGGTTTCCCCTGGGGGCTCTGCCATAGGCAGGTCCACAAAAAAAGTCGTTCCCATACCTACTGCGGAATTAAACCACATGCTTCCTCCGTGATCCTGCACAATCCGTTCTACAATGGGAAGTCCCAAGCCGGTTCCGGTCTCTTTAGTCGTAAAATAAGGGGTAAAAATCTGCGAACCTTCCTCCGGGGTAATACCTTTTCCAGTATCCATAATGCTCAGTCTACAATACCGGCTCTCCCATTTTTTGACAAGATCCGCTCTGATTTCCAGGATTCCCTGGCCCTGCATGGCATCCATGCTGTTACTGATGAGATTGGTCAAGACCTGGGTAAGCCGGCGGCGGTCAATGTTTACCTGAATATCCCAGGCAGTATGGGTTGTGTTGAACTGAACCCCTGCATAGGATGCCCGGTAGGAAACCAGAATCTCTTCCACCACTTCCCGAAGCGGGCTTGTAGTACGAGAGGGTTCCAGCGGACGGGAAAGGGTTCTGAATTCGGTAATCAAGGCGGAGAGCCCTTCCACTTCCTGCAAGATGGCCAGCATAGCGTTTTCAAGAATTTCCCCAATACGCTGGGGATCCGTACGCCAGCGCCGGAGCACCCGTTCCGCGGAAAGCTTGATAGGGGTGAGGGGGTTCTTTATCTCATGGGCAAGCTGTTCGGCCATCTGTTTCCACAGGGATATTTTTTCCGCTTTCACCAGGGAGGCTTGGGAACGTTCCAAGTCCCGGACCATCGTATTAAACGAAGCGATTAATATCCCCAGTTCATCCTTTCTGCGGGCCAGAATGTGGATAGAAAAATTTCCCTCTGCCACTCGCCGGGTGGCCTCGGTGAGTTCCACAATGGGCTGGGTAACCCGCCGGGTGAAGGATATGGCAATGATGAGGGTCATCAGCATAATGGGAAAGAAAAAGACCGCAAAATAGAAGGTAAGGAGCGGCCGTACTTGGTTTTTAATCGCATTGATGAGTTCAAACCGGGTCTTCTCGTTTTCTATGACGGTGATAGCCTGGTCAAAACCCGTTCCCAGATGGTAACTGAGGACCCGGGCCCGCTGTTTCTGGGGATACAGGATATACCGGATAATGTCCGTATCCCGGGGGATTTCCCGCGGGATAAAGCCCTGCTGCTGGACCGGCAGGAAGCTCAGTTCCTGGGCCGCTTCCCCCCAAAAGCTTACGGGTTTCCAGGTTCCATCCTCCTGTAAGGCAAAATCCTGGATCCCCCGGATCCCTTCAGACTCGAGAACCTTGGGGAGAGCCCCTTCCTTGCCTTCAGAAACCATAAGCGCATCCATGTCATGGTCTTTGAGCAGACGCTCCAGTTTTTCTCCCTGCAAGGAATAGGTCTCCAGGGCGAATTCTTGCGCAGCGTTCATGGCAGCATCCACATCTATGGTGTTCCAGAACCGTGCCAATTCCAGGGCGGTCTGGCTGCTTATAATCATAGAGGGAAGGGAAGCAAAGATGACAATCAGAATGAAATAGGCCAAGAGGCGGATATGGAAGCGGCTTCCTAACTGCCGGGTAATAAGTTCCCTGACTAAGCTCACCAGGGAAGCTCCCAAGAAGACCACTAAAATGGCGGGGATAGTAAAAAATACCGCGAGATCCAAACGTTCCGGTGCCGTTCCTCTTTGTAAGATCTCAGGAAAAACAGTCCGCCAAAAAAGGATAGTTACCATACTCAGAAGCAGGTAGATGAGTATCAGGCCTTTGATATCAATCAGTGCATATTTTGGATGTATGCGAACCGTCTTCACCGGATGAGTTCCTTACCGGAGGGCCTACTCCTCTTCAAATTTCGACTCAAAAAGCCGGACTATGACGTCCATGGCTTGCGCTTCATCCTCCCCATCGGTAATGACCTTTACGGCAGACCCATAGGCTGCGCTGAGCGTAATGACCCCCATGATGGATTTTCCTTTGATCCGGTGCTTGCCTTTTTCAAGATAAATAGCGCAGGTAAAATCTTTTATGGCCTGAACCAGCATAGCCGCAGGCCGGGCATGGATTCCTGCCCGATTAGATACGGTTAGTATTTTTTCTAGCATCATCTTATTCCTATGATTCCAGGGTTTACCGTATGATACTACGGCCCTTTGCCTTGTGTATATTAGCTGCTTGAGAAGGCCTTATATCACGTCTTCGGTTCCAAAATAGACCGAACGGGCGGGGTCGCTTTCTATCCATTTGAGGATGTTCTGGTTAAATTCCCTCGCGGCATTATAGCCCATTTTCTTGAGCCGTTCATTCATAGCCGCGGTTTCTACGATAATGGGGATATTGCGGCCTGGTTTAACCGGAATTTCCAGTTTAGGGATACTGACGCCCAAGAATTCGATATACTTGTCATCCGTACCCAGGCGGTCGTAATTTTTTCGGGCATCCCATTCCTCCAGCATCACCACGAGCTGTACCTCTTTGCGCTCCCGAATGGCCCCCACCCCAAAGAGGTGGGTTATATTGATGATCCCCAAGCCGCGGATTTCCATGTGGTGTCCCACGATCTTATTGGCCCCCGCGCCGATGAGGATGTTGCCGTTGACACAGTGCATATCCACCACATCATCCGCCACCAGCCGGTGCCCATGTTTGATAAGCTCTAAGGCGGTCTCGCTTTTGCCCACCCCGGAATCTCCCAAAAGGAGTATCCCCAGGCCGTATACTTCTACTAAGACTCCATGCACACTCTGGCGCGGAGCGAAAATATCGGAGAGGACCCGCATGAGCCGGGCATGAAATTCGGTGGTACTCAAATCGGTCTGGAGTATCGGACAGTGGGCTTGCTCAGCCGCATGAAGGAAGTTCAGGTCCGGCATGAGATTATGAGAGAAGATACAACAGGGAATAGGATAGGAGAACAGGTGCTTTATGGTTTCAGTCTCTCCGGCGGCGGCCAGTTTCTTGAGGTAGGATACCTCTCCCTTGCCGAACAACTGAATCCGCTCATACGCAAAGGATTCATAGAAGCCCGAAAGGGCAAGCCCCGGCCGGTTCAGGTCCGGGATGCAGATCTTGCGGCCTAAGCCTTTCCTGCCTCCCAAACAATGGAGGTTCAGGGAATTATGTTCTTTTAAGGTAATATCCAGCAGGTCTAATACGGTAAAATCGTCTGCCATATCGTAATCATAGCGTAAACAAGCAATGCCTGCAATGTACGGGCTAAAGAGGGCGGATAAACCCGGGGCACTGCTCCGTTCCGGGTCCCCCATACGGGATGGCTCGTAAAGCGCCCGCTTTACGGAAGGAAATACCATGACCAAAGGGTCATGGTATTTCCGAGCGGGTTCTCAGGCTACCTCACAAAATGGACAGTCTCTTGAGGTGAAGCCATGGTTAAGGTATTACCCGATATTTCCATGGTATACGGACGTTCGGTCCCTCCTTCAAACTGTACCGTCGCGGTCGTTACGCCATCTACCTGAGTTACTAAAACCAGATCAAGGGTGCGATCAACCTCTTCTTCATAGTCCTGTGATTGTCCCTGAGAAGAGACTGTTACGCTGACCACTACATTCTGCTGGATCGCCATGGGAGTTATGATAACAAAGGAAGTGACCTGGTTAAATTTTACACTGTAACCCTCTTCAGCAGCGCTTTCCTGGAGCTGCTGTTTGAGCATATCTTCCATTTCTTTGAAGACCCATTTGCCGCGAAATTCAGCGGGTACAACGCCTTCAGTAGGGAACGGTTCGGCGTCTTCGGGAATGTCCACATTATCCGCCGGTGTTACATTAGCCGTGCTTGCGCCAGCCTGGTTCCATCTGCCGGATGATTTGGTTACTATCCGTACTTTGGCGCTTTTTAGATTATAGTTGTCATCCAACTCGCCTTCGATCTCAAAGCTGATATTGCCTGAAACCGCGGAAGCCCTGAACACTTTTTCCCCAGGGATATAGGTGCCTTCAACAGTTAATACCGCTGAACCGTATCTCAGCTTGCCGGTAATCGTATAACCGTCGCTGGCTGCCGCCCGGATTATACTGCGTGGAGTATTATCTTCCGCGTAAAATTCAACGTTTTCCCCCTTGTAGGGGAACGTTCCTTGTACATCTACCGACGGAGGGGAATAGCCGCCGCCATCGTCCTCCGTCGGACAAGCCGCCAGAACCAGACCCAATGCCAGCAGAAGCGCCGGCAATCCTGCCGCCTTACCGGCGGCTTTCAGAAAACCTGTATTTTCTTTCATCATAAAAACCTCTTGCGGTCTTTCCCGCCGTCAAAATTGGTATGTATAGCCGCATAAGCGGATAAACACCTTCGTAATGCCCCCGCCACAGAGGGGTACAAAACGCCGGTTTAGTCCACGGTGTGCCGGGGGCCTATTCCTTATTTTTTACTAAAAATTTTCCAGTTGTAAATCTGCCAAATAAAACCAATGGGTACGGCGGCTCCCTTTTCATGGAATTCCGGCGTGATCCTAAAGAAGAAACGCATTCCACCCCGGCCGGGGCTTATAAAATCAAAACCAATATCTATGGGCAGGCCCACAAAAAAGTCCCCTTTCGTATCGACTCCGGCCAATCCGTCAAACATACCGGAAACCGGAATGTTTAAATGCAAGCCGAGTCCCGCATATAACCATTCAACCTTCGGAATATTCACATGCGCTGCAAGGGGTATGGTTAAACAAACCGGGCTTGCCGCAATATCGGTAAAATCATCAACATTGTGCAAATCCTGGTCCAATATCAGATATACATCGGGGTGCACGAATAATCCGGTATTGAAGGACAGCCAATTGAAAAGGTAAAAATCATAGGTCAGCCCCCAATCAGATGCAACCGCGTAATTACCTTTTGGAATACGTTTGTCATTCAGGGCGCTCACCAAATCTCCCATATTGGGCGTTATGCCTGAACCCAGATTAAGACCGAGCAGCATATCAAAGGCTTGATGCTTGTCTTCCTGAGCAAAAAGTCCACTCGCAAGTACACTTGCAAGAACCAAAAGTAACATAAGTTTCTTCATAAAAACCTCTTGCGGTCTTTCCCGCCGTCAAAATTAGTATGTATAGCCGCATAAGCGGCTGGACAAACGAAAGGGTCCGCTGATTACCCTGATGGTTCACCCCTAAGCCCTTCCTCATCGGTGTAATCAGTGGACAAGTCTTGCCCCTGCCGCGGTCATGGAATCACCACCGAAGACACAGGACCCCACTGCCCGGCTTCACCCTTGCGGTTCTCGTAGCGGCAGCACACATAGACCGTCATGCCCGCATCCTCCGCGTCAAACAGCAGCTTCTCCTTCCGCCGCCGGGGATTGGCGATGAACTCGTAGCGCTGGCACGATTGCTTCGGGCTTCGCCCTCGCAATGACGACCTTCCCGTAACGCTCCCCGTCCTATCCCGGCTCTGGGCTAGGAGACCGCCGCTTCCCACGCAATGACGACCTTCCCGCAACGCCCCCCTCGTCCTATCCCGGCTCTGGGCTAGGAGACCGCCGCTTCCCACGCAATGACGACCTTCCCGTAACGCTCCCTTCGTCATTGCGAGCGAAGCGAAGCAATCCCCTATTACGGAATCACCGCCGAAGCCACAGGCCCCCATTGCCCGGCCTCACCCTTGCGGTTCTCGTAACGGCAGCAGACGTAGGTCGTCATGCCCGCGTCTTCCGCATCGAACAGCAACTTCTCCTTCCGCCGCCGGGGATTGGCGATGAACTCGTAGCGCTGGCACGATTGCTTCGGGCTTCGCCCTCGCCATGACGACCTTCCCGCAACGCCCCCCTCGTCATTGCGAGCGAAGCGAAGCAATCCACTCTTACGGAATCACCGCGCTCGCTACCGGACCCCACTGCCCGGCCTCGCCTTTGCGGTTCTCGTAACGGCAGCACACGTAGGCTGTCATGCCCGCATCCTCCGCGTCAAACAGGAGCTTCTCCTTCCGCCGCCGGGGATTGGCGATGAACTCGTAGCGCTGGCACGATTGCTTCGGGCTTCGCCCTCGCCATGACGGCCTTCCCGCAACGACCCCTCGTCATTGCGAGCGAAGCGAAGCAATCCACTCTTACGGAATCACCGCGCTCGCTACCGGACCCCACTGCCCGGCCTCACCCTTGCGGTTCTCGTAACGGCAACACACATAGACCGCATAGCCGTAGTCGCTTTCGGGATCAAGCTCCAGGGTTCCGGCCAGGGTTCCCAGTTCCGTAAACTCCGCTTCGGGCACTCCCCAGGCGGTCCGCCTTGCCTGGGTCGGATACAGAATCCAGCTCAGGCACATTGCCAGAATCCCCGTCCGGGTGCCCGGCAGCCAATCAGAACTCTTTGCCATAGTTTTCTCCTTTATTCGTTGAAACGAATGACCTAAACGTTCTAACGGATGAGTCAAAAGTTTTAACGGGCGGGTCAAAAGTTGAAACTAATGACTCAAAAGTTTTAACGGATGACCTAAAAGTTGAAACTAATGACCTAAAAGTTGAAACTAATGACCCAAAAGTTGAAACTAATAACCCAGAAGTTGAAACGGATGACTCAGAAGTTTTAACTAATGACCCCACAGTTTTAACGGGCGACTTAAAAGCTGTAGCGGATGATCCAAAAGTTATAGCGGATGACTCAGAAGCTACAGCGAATGAGTAGATTTGACATAGTTTTAGGGAATTGGGATCAACCCGCGGTTTGGCTGTATAGGAAAGCGGGGCATCCGGTGTCAGGTACTTGACAAACCGTCTTCTTAATAAAATATAATATGAGCCCTGAGCCCTGAGCCCTGAGCCCTGAGCCCTGAGCCCTGAGCCCTGAGCCCTGAGCCCTGAGCCCTGAGCCGGTGGAATCGTTTTTGACCGTTGGTGTCAAGAGCATGGAAATAGAGTAGCCGGTCCTCAAATTTTATGCAAGCCTTTTCATTTTCTGTCTCTCAATCGTAAAAAAGCCTTACTATGCTATTGCGCTTGCCGCTTGAATCAGGCTCCCGCCCATTCGCTGCATCCCCCGCCTGGGGGACAGACCCCAAACCTCCTCTCCTCCTCATGCCTCTGGATCATGCCCTTTCTTTCCTAATTGAGCGGCCTTAGCGAAGAGATTCCTCATATAGTCCGCTTCCCTGATGGACAGTCCTGCCCGGGCAAACACATCCCGAAGAAAGTGCTCCTGTTCTTCCCTGCCGGGCTGGGTATAGAAACCCAGCGCCGCAAGGGAATCCGTAACCGAACGGACTAAACCATCAAGAGCGCTCTGGTCTAAGGGCATCCATTCCGATACCGGGGCCTGGCTCAGGGCACGGAACAGGGTATACCCGTAGACCTGGACCGCATGGGAAAGGTTGAGCGAAGGAAAGGCCGCATCCGCGGGGATATGGGAAGCCAAATTACAAACGGCCAGTTCCGCGGCCTCAAGGCCGGTCCGTTCATTACCAAATACCAGCGCGGCCTTCCCCGGCTTATCCCGCAGGTACTCCCCCAAGGCTTCAGGGCTGAGGCTGAGGGGCTTACGCCGCTGCCCGCGGCGCCTGGTGGTACCCACCACCAGGGAACAGTCTGCGATCGCCTGGGGAAGATCCGTAAAAACCTGAGCGCTCTCCCACAGGTCCCCTGCGTGCACCGCCCGGATGCGGATTACTGCGGGATCCAACTGGCCTGGACCTGCGATACGAAGCTGGGAAAGACCCATATTCTTCATGGCCCTGCATACTGCCCCTACATTCCCGGCTTCCTGGGGCCGGGAAAGAACGATCACCATATCATGCAGCTTCATGGTTTAGGATACCCTCTCGACAAAAAGGAGGCAACCGCCTATGATATAGAGTATCTTAGCTGCGGTACGTGCGGACCGCTTCTGTAAGGATGATCTATGGCTATAAACAAAATAGAACAGTACCTCATTGATCTTATGGTTACCTACAAAGAAGTAGCGGATAATCTATGGCTGCTGGATGATGAGGAGTATGGTATGGAAGGGGTTGCCATCATGTATGCAGACCCCTTGGTTATTTTCCGGGTCCTGGTTATGGAGACCCCTCCCCAGGAGCATAAACTCGAACTGTTTACCAAACTCCTTGAACTCAATGCCAGTGATGTGGTGCATGGGGCCTATGCCGTGGAAGGGGATAGGGTTATCTTAATGGATACCCTGGAATATGCTAGTATGGATTATGAGGAGTTTAGGGCAACCCTGGACGCCTTTAGTCTTGCCTTAACCCAGCATTATCCCCTCCTCTCGCCGTATAGGGTAGGGCATACGTTACTAGCACAGAATCCATAAGGAGGAGCATAGAATCATGGGAATTTTTTCAAGGCTTAAAACCCTCGTCTCATCGAATGTCAACGATATGATCAGCAAGGCTGAAAAGCCGGAAAAGATGCTCAATCAGCTGCTCATAGATATGAGTGAGCAGCTCATCGAATCCAAAAAGGCCGTGGCCCAGGCCATAGCGGATGAGAAGAAGCTTGAGCGGGAAGCGCAGAACCAAAGGGACCTCTCCCAGGATTGGGAGCGCAAAGCCATGCTCGCGGTACAGGCAGGGAAGGATGATTTGGCAAAAGAGGCCCTGCTTCGCAAGCAGGAGCATGATAAGGCCTATGGGGAATATATGAAACAATGGGAAGCCCAACACGCTTCCGTGGAAAAACTCAAAGTCTCCCTGCGGGAACTGCAAAACAAAATTGAAGAGGCCCAGCGCAAAAAGAACTTACTCATTGCCCGGGCGAAACGGGCTGAGGCGCAGCAGAAGATCCAGAGCACCATGTCGAGCATAGCGGGTAATAAAACCGCGTTTGACGCCTTTGATCGCATGGCCGCCAAGGTGGACCAGATGGAAGCCCAGGCCGAGGCAACGGTGGAGCTTGAGGATTATACCTCTAACGCGAGTTTGGATAAGCGCTTCGCAGAATTGGAGGACCCCGCGCATTCTGCGGATGCCATGCTCTTAGCATTAAAAGACAAGATGAAAGCCCTGCCGGATAAAACCTAAGCAGGGCCGCAGGGCAAATGCTCAGGAAGTATGGGGGCCGTGAGAAGCCCCCATTCTTTATCTTAGGTCAAGAGGGACCGTAGACTTCAGACAGCTAGTAAGGAGTATGCTGATGAGAACCATTACCCTAGGAGCGTCGGGATTATCGGTACCGGCCATAGTGGTCGGCTGTATGCGGATCAACAAACTCGCCAAGGCCGAGGCGGAACGCTTTGTTACATTCGCCCTTGAGAAGGGCGCGTGTTTTTTTGATCATGCGGATATTTACGGAGCCGGCGACGGTGAAACCCGCTTCGCCCAAGCCATTGGGATGAACCCAAGGATTCGGGAGGCCATACAGATCCAATCCAAGTGCGGCATCAGGCCGGGGATAGGCTTTGATTTTTCCAAAGCCCATATCCTCAGTTCTGTAGAGGCCAGCTTGAAACGGCTCAAGACCGATTACCTGGATGTGCTCTTACTGCATCGCCCGGATGCCTTAATGGAGGGCGAGGAGGTGGCCGGGGCTTTTACCCTGCTCCACCAAAGCGGCAAAGTCCGGCATTTCGGCGTATCCAATCAGAAGCCGCTGCAAATACAACTGCTGCAAAAATATGTTACCCAGCCCCTTATCATCAATCAACTGCAACTGAGTATCACCAACGCCACCATGATATCCCAGGGGCTTCATGTGAATATGATGGAGGATGCGGCCATAGACCGGGACGGTTCGGTCCTTGATTTTTGCCGACTTAAAGACATCACCATCCAAACCTGGTCTCCCTTGCAGTACGGCGTATTTGAGGGGGTTTTTATAGGGAGCCCCAAATTCCCGCTGCTCAATAGCAAAATCGAGGAGCTCGCCCGCAAGTACCAGGTATCCCCCACCACCATTGCCCTGGCCTGGATACTCAGGCACCCGGCGCGGATGCAGCCTGTCACCGGCACCACCCAGGTGGAACGCCTGGAGGACTGCCTTAAGGCCACGGACATTACCCTTTCCCGGGAAGAATGGTACGAGCTGTATCTTGCGGCAGGGAACAGCCTGCCCTAAACCGGGGCTCATCTCTTAGAAAACCTGCGGCAAAGGAGCAGCGAATATGTTGGGACCTATCGTGAATGGACTTGTGATTGTGGTATGCGCCCTTGCAGGTTGTTTTATCATCCGAGGCATTCCGGATCGGTTTGCAGAGCTTATCAAAAAGGCCATAGGTCTTTCGATCATTTATATGGGGATTAAGGGCGCCTTAGAAAACCAGCGGGTCCTGCTCCTGGTGATGAGTATGGTCGCGGGGGCCGTCGCAGGAGAGGGTATCAACCTGGATAAGCGGATGAACCAGCTTGGAACATGGGCAGAAGAACGGCTTGGTATGAAGGGGGGTTCTTTTTCTAAGGGCTTTGTATCTGCCAGCATCCTGTTCTGTACCGGGTCTATGGCCATAGTCGGTTCCATGCAGAGCGGGCTTATGGGCAACCATGAGACCCTCTTTGCCAAGTCTATCCTGGACGGTTCTATTTCGCTCATCTTCGGCGCTTCTATGGGCATAGGGGTGGCCTTTTCCGCTCTGCCGGTCTTTATCTATCAAGGAAGCATAAGCCTCGCCGCAGGGGCCATCAAGGATTACCTCAGTCCCGACATTATTCGGGAGATGTCTGCGGTAGGGAGTCTTCTCATCGCTGCCATTGGGTACAACTTCCTGGGAGTCAAAGAAATCAGGGTAGCCAATCTCATTCCGGCTATTTTCATCCCTTGGCTGTATATAGGAATCTTAGGATAAACTCACCGCTATCCCCCCGGAGAAAGTTCCTCGTCCGCAGATCCGCGAAGTCCCTTGTGCCGGATGCCCAGAGGCGTGAGAAGCGGGGTCAGTACCCTATCGCACCGGCATTTTTATGCTGTCCGCTCGGAGCGGCTGAAGGCGAAATACCTTACGTCGCGCCTCGACGCCGGGGACGCCCGGTTTCTGGCGGTTCCCACAACGCTCAACGGATTAGCGCCGGAACCTTAGAGGACACTGAACAGATAATCGCCGAGGTGCCCATAAGGATTTTTAATGCGCTCGCCCTGGGGCGCCAAACCAGCAGCCCTCTAAAACACCTTGTCTCCAAAACGCCCCTGTATGGCCTTGCGGCTCTCCGTAGTAAGCCTGCTGCAAGCGGCAAATGCCCCCTCCCCGATAGAGCTGACGCTGTCGGGTATGTTTATGGTTCTCAGGCTGCTGCACGCGAAAAATGCCCAATTCCCGATAGAGCGAACGCTGCCGGGGATGCTTATGGTTCTCAGGCTGCTGCACGCCTCAAATGCCCCCTCCCCGATAGAGCTGACGCTGTCGGGTATGCTTATGGATGTCAGATCGCTGCAAGCGCTGAATGCCCAGGCCCCGATAGAGCTGACGCTGTCGGGTATGCTTATGGATGTCAGATCGCTGCAAGCGCTGAATGCCCAGGCCCCGATAGAGCGAACGCTGCCGGGGATGCTTATGGTTCTCAGACTCCTGCAAGCGCTGAATGCCCAATCCCCGATAGAGGTAACACTACCGGGTATGTTTATGGAACTCAGGCCGCTGCATCCGCGAAATGCCGAATTCCCGATAGCGGTAACGCTGCTGGGTATGTTTATGGAAGTCAGGCTCCTGCAACCGCGAAATGCCGCATACCCGATAGAAGTAACGCTGCCGGGGATGCTTATGGATCTCAGACCGCTGCAAGCCTCAAATACCGAAACCCCGATAGCGGTAACGCTGCCGGGGATGCTTATGGATCTCAGACCGCTGCAAGCGGCAAATGCCGAAACCCCGATAGAGCTGACACTACCGGGGATGCTTATGGAACTCAGGCCGCTACATCCGTAAAAGGCCCAGGCCCCGATAGCGCTAACACTGCCGGGGATGCTGATGGAACTCAGGCCGCTACAGTCGGAAAATGCCCCATTCCCGATAGCGGTAACGCTGCTGGGTATGTTTATAGAACTCAGGCCGCTGCATCCGTAAAAGGCCCATTCCCCGATAGCGCTAACGCTGCTGGGTATGGTATATGACGTATACACCTTGCCTGCCGGATAGTACACCAGGGTTTTGCCGTCTTTACTAAAGAGAATCCCATTCGCGGCACTGTAACGCGTATTCCGCGCGTCAACGGTGATAGAGCTCAGGCCGCTGCATCCGCCAAATGCCGCATCCCCGATAGAGCTGACGCTGCCGGGGATGCTGATGGATCTCAGACCGCTGCACCCGCGAAATGCCGCATCCCCGATAGAGCTAACGCTGCCGGGGATGCTGATGGATTTCAGACCGCTGCAACCGGAAAATGCCCCATCCCCGATAGCGGTAACGCTGCCGGGGATGTCTATGGAAGTCAGGATCCTGCAGCCGTAAAATGCAAAATCCCCGATAGCGGTAATGCTGCCGGGGATGCTTATAGATGTCAGGCCGCTGCAAGCGCCAAATGCCCAGGCCCCGATAGAACTAACGCTGTCGGGTATGCTGATGGAACTCAGACCGCTGCAACCGGAAAATGCCCCATTCCCGATAGAACTAACGCTGCCGGGGATGCTTATGGAACTCAGGCCGCTGCAGCCGGAAAATGCCGAATCCCCGATTTTGACAACCGGAATGCTGTCTATCTCCGCGGGGATCGTCACCCTCTCCGCCTTCCCCTTGTACTTTTTAATCGTAACGCCCCGCTCACCAAGCTCCAAGTCAAAGTCCCGGGCGGGCGTCCAGTCGGACGCCGCGGACGGCGGAGGCTGAAGAGACCGCCGGAAAAAGATAAAGGTCGCCCCTTCCTGATGACCAGACTGCTTCAGCGAACCGAACAGCGGCGTCGTCTCATGCACCGAAAGCCTCACTTCGCTGTATATCCCGTACGGGTCAAGCAAAGGCGCAGTGTTCCTGCGAAGGCACAGCTTCAGGGCTTGGGAAAACTCCGATTCGTCAGGCACCGCCTCGCTGGAACCGGAGGTCAGTACCTGACGGCTCGTCAGAGCGTATGCCCGGCGGTAGTAGTCGTTGTCTATGGTCTCGGGCCGCAGGCGCTCGGCGTACTCGGCGTTGAGGATGTCCCCGGAAAAACAGGAGTCCGAGACCAGAAATACATGGATCGCCTTCAAATTGTAGATGTAGCTCCGTATCGCACTGTTGGCCAGCCAGTTATCCTGCTTATCCTTATCCAGTCCCGCATTCACCGGTATCCAGAACGTCTGCCGGGAAGATTGGTCCTGGTGACCGTGTCCGGCATAGTAGATGAACAGGGAATCATGGGTGGTGAGCCGCCTCTGCAAGTCGGTAAAGGCGTTGGCGATAGCCGCTCTGGTGGCGTCCGCGTCGTAGAGCTCAATGAACTCGTCGATGTAGTATTGTTCGCTCAGGGTCTTGCGGATTTCCTGAGCGTCGGCCACGGGGTTTTTGAGGCCTGGCCATTCCTGATAGCGGTTAATGGCGATGAGCAGGGCGTACTGTCTGCCTATCTGCGCCTGTTCGCCCAGGTATTTGGCGGCCATGACCTTGACGCCGCGATCTTCAGCGGCCGGGGACTGAGCGCTGACAAACGACGCTGTCCAGAGCAGGCTGAAGAGCGCCGCAACAACACAAAGCGTCTTTTTCATAACTAACTCCTTTTGAGGGCCTGGGAACAGCGCCCCGCTTCCAGCAACGAGGCGCTGGCCGCTATTTAGACAAGGTCGTGAAACTGAACATGGCCTCTGCCGTAAGTATGTCTGGCTTCACCGCAACGCCGCGCTTAATATTGTCGCGTGAAGCATCCATGAGTCCCCTGCTCACTGTCTGGGGAATATGTTCCGCGGGAGGAATCAAGAAGCTGTCTTCAGACGCGATTACCAGTATCCGCTCCTCACCGAAGGGATCACAGATTTCAAACCGGCTTCCTTCTACCGGAATAGTTTTTACCTTATCGGCTGCAAGAAAATTGCTTCCCTTGTCATACGGGTTCGGAAAAATAACCTGCCGCACCTGGTTTACATCAATGTGATACACAATGAAATAGCAATCATGGTCGGCCCAAAGCCTTACCGTCATCTCTTCCCCGTCATAGTAGACCCGTGAATCATGGTCAGGCCAGATATTCAGCGCAAAACCGTTTTTCACCGCCGCAGGCTCCGGCGTCAGATCGGCTTCCCCTTCAAGGGCTTCTTCCTGGCTTGCAATATTGTCCGGCAGGATTTTCAGGCCACGGCGTTCCAGTTCCGCAAGGGGTATGCTGAACTTGTCTACGGCGATTTGCCGGTTATTGGCGTCCAGGATCAGCGAGAGCATTACTTCGACCTCATCGCCCAGCAGGGAATAGCTGCCGCTTATCCTTCCCTGATCGAGGTTGTTTGGGCGGACACCGGACGCTCCCCGCTTGGCTGGCGGCGTTTCAGGCGGCGGAACCGTTACCATGTATTTCCCGTTCCTTCCCGCGTAATACGTGACCAGATCATGCAGGCGGCTTGATAAGCCGCTGACCGTCTGGGAATCCCGCAAGGGGATTGCCTCAATACGCACGGTAATGGCGGTATTTCGCGCAACAACTAAATTGTTCACCGCTTTTTCCACAAGCCGCTCAAGGCTCTGGCCAAAATTCATTGACGCGCATACCAGCGTCAAGCCGCACACCATAAGCCAATGCTTCTTCATCATACACTCCTTTCAGAACGCTGCTTTAATTACGCGGGATTAAAAGCCCCCTTGCATTTACCCTTGCCGCAACAAAGGGTTTTTCATAAAACGTATCACCCATGCCGGTCAGCGAAAGCACATAGCCATAATCCGGCGCTTTAATCATACGGTACACCAGCGCGGTTCTTTCAAAAGCCGGATCGTGTAACTCCTGTAACCAAAGCGGGGTTCCGTTTTCAGGATTAACTGCCTGCATAAAGGGAGTCCCGCCTTTGCCATTGGCGCTGCCGGCGTTCATGGTTCCAGCAAGCACAAGCTGATTATGCTCGCTGTCCATCAGCGCGGCCTGATAGTACGAATGGCTCTTTACCTGAGCGGTCTGCTGCCACAGACGTTTTCCCCCGGCATTATAGTGAAGAAGCGCCGCATAGACTTCGCCGTTGGGTTTTTGTTCCTCTCCTGCCAGATAATAGCCCTCATTTCCCGCGCATATAGCGCTAAACGAGAACTGCTCAAGGCTCGTGTCGGTGCCAAGTATCCTGCCGTCCGCGATCACGCAGATATACGCGCCGGTCTCAGCGCCGAGAAGCGCGCCGGTAACATACCAGACCTTATGGAGCGCGTCATATACCGCGGCTTTGACCGCTCCGCAGCGCGGATCAAAATCACCGGGAGCAAGTTCCCACAGGCTTTCAAAGCCTGCGCCGGTATCACGGATTTCGCGGATATACGGGCGGTACGCGCTGCCGGAATTCACGCCGCTGTCCGCGCCGCCCGCAAGCAGCCACATACCGGCGTATTTTGGGGCAAGGGTGGTAAAATAGGCGGACCGGCAGTCAGGCCGTGTTGAGGGCGGCAGCACCCACTGCACCATTCCCTCCACGCTTTGTTTTTGCGCAAAAGGCGTATAAACAGCGCCGTTATACTGATAGCCCGCAAGCAGCAGGCACTCGTCTTCTGTCCGCATAAGCGCGGGAATATCCACTGACCTGTCCTCACGGCTGTAGGTTTCCCCTGCGGTTCCGTCTGAGTCAAAGGAATAGAGGCTTGTCTTCTGTCCTGTTGACGCAAACACCAATACGCCTTCCTCGTTTCCCTTGCCCTGAACCGGCAAAAGCGGGTAATTCGCGGACGCAAAGGTTTTCACCCAGCCTGCCTCACCGGCGCGGCGCAGGGGGCGGGCGTCAATCATGACCGGGCCGCCTGTGCGGTATTCGTACCGGTAGAGATAGTTTTGCCGGATTTGAGGAATACCCAGGGGATGCTCTTGTTTCCCGTCCCGCACCGCGATGAAATCACCGTCTATCTTATAGACCGCGGTTTCATGGGGAGCGAATTCATAACGGGAACCGGGGACTGCATAGTCTCCGCGCTGTTCCAGGCCGGGAATCCTGCTGTTTCCATTGACAAAGGCCACGCCGGTATGCGCCTTATTCGTTATGCTTACATAACAGCCGTAATCCTCATCTAACACGGGAGCCTTTATTTGTATCGAAGTCTGCTCTTTGCGTACGGTCTGTGTATCCCCTTTGCAAAACAAAGAAACCGAAGCGCTTAAGGGTATCTCATAGGTAATATCGAAACCCGCGCTTAACTCATTTTCGTATACCGGAAGCTCAAGGGTTCTGTCTTTATTCTTTTCCACAAGCTGATGGTCAATGCGGATATTAAAAACCGTTGGATTGTGAACGGCAACAGAAAAGGTGTAGGTTTCCGTGCTTTGTACGGGCGGCTTATCCGCGGGAGGGGCTGGAGCAGGAGGCGTACCGCAGGAAATAAAAAGAACGAGTATGCAATGCAGTCCCAAAAACGTATTCATACCATGCTCCTATAAACGCTCAGGCAGGCTCCGGGACCGGAAGAGCCGGGGGCAGAGCCTGCCGGAACGTTTTATGTATCACCGAACAAAAGGTTGATGCGGGCGTCGTCAAGCCTGTTCTTCTTGCCCCTTTCCTCCAAACGATAGGTATAATCCTGCGTTACGTTAAGATCGTACACATATCCCGGTTTAAGAATGACGGGCGGCGGCGCGTCAAGGGTAAGCTGCTCGCCTCTGGTGAATTGCAGGATCAGGCTGGTGTAGCGCTGCCCGCCCTCGCCTGATTCGGAGTTAAGTTCATAGATAGCCTGCCGGCCTGAAGCGGTAAAGCGGATACCCTTCTGGTCAGGCAGTATGGTGGCCGCGTTGTAAAACTGTATGCCTTGAGGACTTCCGTTTATCAGTCTCACGAAGCTGACATTGTAAGCTACTCCAGCGCCTCCTTCAGGACCTTTGAACACCATGGGAGTAATATTCGAGTTGTCAGAATCCGGGTATGCCATATCCGAATCTCTCTTGCTGTCTGGAACAATACTGCTTATCTCATTGGTCCTGGGATCGATATAGACATAGGTCGCATAGAAACGGTAGGGCATGCCGTCCGCCAGGGGAGTTATCCATATCTTTTTGTTTTCCAGACGCGGGGGAAGGGTGGCGATACGCTCTCCGGTCGGGCTTCCCAGACGCAGTTCCAGAACATACCGCGAATCGTTAGTCGCGTATACAAAGGAAGACTGGGTTTGATCCACGCCCCTGAAAATATTCAGGTTGGTCCTGTCGCCCGGATCATCCAGGTTATACACCACAAGCCCCGTGTAAATGACGTCCTCTTCGGTTACCCTGAACTTTTTCCTGCTGTAGGTCTCAAAAGAGGTTACCCGAATGAGTAAACTGCCCTGTCGCTGCGGCAGGGGCAGTTTGGTAAGATCAAAGCTTCTGCTTCCCTGTGCGCGAATGCCGCCTAAGACATTTCCGTTTTCCACCTTGCCGGCAAACACAATAGTGTCAAAACTGGCCTGATTGTTCATGGTTAAGGGACCTGCTTCGTTATCAAAACTCACCGACTTGGCGTCGATACTGGCGTAGTCCCGGCCTGAGTCTGTTTTGATCACCGCATTGGGCTTCTGTGTCGATGGTACAAGACAGCCCGTCGTTATGGATACCGCGGCTATGATGACGGCAAGTATCCCCAACATCTTCTTTTTCACGTTTAGTTCTCCTTCTTGCCAGCAAAAATAACAACGTCAAAATTGGTCTGATTGTTGATGATTAAGGTACCTACCTCGGTCTCAAAACTCACTGACTCGGCGTCGATACTTGCGTAGTCTTGACCCGCGTCTGTTTTGATCACCGGGTTAGGCTTCTGTGCCGATGGCTCAAAACCCCCTGTTATCATGAATACTACTGCCATGACCACGGCAAGTATCCCCAACATCTTCTTTTTCATGTGTAGTTCTCCTTAAGAACTGCTTTGTGCAATGCTTTACAATCGTTTTTCGCCCGATATTCCGTGGCGTGAACCGCGTTTGCTTGTCTGTTTCCGTGCACCTCCTTTTACTGTTTTGTCAGTTCACCCTCGCCGGTGAGATTCCATACATGGTTGATAGGGAAGCTCTCGCGGTAGTTGTTGACATGACGAAGCCAGACGATACTCATGGTTCTGCTGGTAAGCAGTGAAAGGCTGTACACCTGGGTCTCTGACCACACGCCGCCTTTATTAACCCAGGTATAGACAATATTGTTCCGGTCATAGGCATAATTATCTTGGTCCGCGCTTACCGCAGCCCAGTTGCCATTATCGTCCTGAAAATACTGGGTAAGCCCGCTGCTTGAAATCCTAAGCCTGAGCGGTATCCTGCCCGCCTCATCGCCATTGGCATCTTTTACGGTGATTTCCCCGATCCAGTTGCCCTGAAACTGAGGGTCTATGCTTTGCGTGTTACGGGAGGAGCTTACCTGCTTGGAAGCGCGCGCGCCTGAGTTCTTCCAGCGGAATAAGGTCTGCCTTTCCCTGACATTCCACGCTTCATTCCGCTGCTTATCAACGATGTTATTAACGTGCCGCTGCCATAGAAAACTCAGGGTATCCGCATTAATCACCGAGAGGCTGAACACCTGGGTCTCTGACCACACGCCGCCTTTGTTTAACCAGACATAGACTAAGTTGTTGCGGTCATATAAGAAATATTCCTTTTCAGGAGAAACAGCATACCATTCCCCCGCTTGGTTCATAAAATATTGGACTATCCTGTCCCCGTTGATTTGTATTCGGGTGTCCTCCCCAACCCAGTCGCCGTTAAACTGTTCCCGCATAGCAGGGGAATCCAGCGTAAGGGCGGCAGGGCTGCGCCCGTCCGTGATAGGTGGAACAGGCCGCTTAAAGAAGATGAAGGTAGCGCCGTCCTGATGACTGGCCTGGTTCAGGTTGCCCAGAATCGGGGTGCTTGCCTGTATTGAAAGGCGTATATCGCTGTAAATGGCGTAGGGATCAAGAAGGGGCGCGGTATTTTTCCGCAGACACATCTTTATGGCCTGGGAAAACTCCGACTCATCCGGCACTTTTTCAATCGAACCGGCGGTGAGTACCTGGCGGCTTATCAGAGCATAGGCCCGGCGGTAATAGGCATTGTCAACGAGCGCAGGCAGGGAACGGCTGGTATTCAGGATATCCCCTGAGAAACAGCTGTCGTTCACCATAAAGACATGAATCGCTTTTAAGCGTGAAATATAACCGCGGATAAGGCTGTTGGAAAGCCAGTTCTCCTGGGCGTATACATTCATTCCCGCGTCCGCGGGTATCCAGAAGCCCGCATTGGAAGCCTCATCAAAATAGCCGTGGCCCGCATAATAAATAAAGAGCGAATCGTGGGTATCCAGTTTCCCCTGCAGCTCGGTAAAGATACGGGCGATATTCGTTCTGGTGGCGTCCGCGTCGTACAGCTCGATAAGCTCATCAATATAATAGTGCTCCCGCAAAATATCGCGGATTTCCCGGGCGTCCGCCACCGGTCTTTTGAGGCCCGGCCATTCACGATAGCGGTCAATGGCGATAAACAAGGCGTACTGTTTACCCACCCGCGCCTGTTCGCCCAGGTGTTGGGCAGCCACTACAATGATGCCCCTGTCCTGGGCCGCAAGGCTCTGCGCTGCGAAACAAGCGATCAGGATATATGCGGCCGGAGAGGGCAAAACCCCTGGTTTCTTTTTCATGGTTAATTCTCCTTAGAACCGTAAGTTCAACGGTTGACAAGCATCTTGCCCGATATTCCGCGGCGCGAACCGTGTTTGTTTGTTTCCGCACACCTCCTTAGCAAAAATCAGGGGACCCTGCGCCCCGCTCCCAAGGGCCGCCCATCCGTAAACCGGCCTTATGACGACCCGTCATAAGGGTTTATGACGACCCGTCATAAGGGTTTATGACCACCCGTCATAAGGGTTTATGACCACCCGTCATAGGGGTTTATGACCACCCGTCATGCGGGCTTATGACCACCCGTCATGCGGGCTTATGACCACCCGTCATAAGGGTTTATGACCACCCGTCATAGGGGTTTATGACGACCCGTCATAGGGGTTTATGACTACCCGTCATAAGGGTTTATGACCACCCGTCATAAGGGCTTATGACCACCCGTCATAAGGGCTTATGACCACCCGTCATAGGGGTTTATGACCACCCGTCATAAGGGCTTATGACCATCCGTCATAAGGGTTTATGACGACCCGTCATAGGGGTTTATGACCACCCGTCATAGGGGTTTATGACGAATGGTAAACCGGGCGCTTTACGCCTCGTAAACAGCAGGCTTTACGGAGCGTAAAGGATAGGCTCTGGATTGCTTCGGGGCTGCGCCCCTCGCAATGACGGGTTCACTGCGCCCCTCGCAATGACGGGTTCACTGCGCCCCTCGCAATGACGGGTTCACTGCGCTTCCCGCAATGACGGGTTCACTGCGCTTCCCGCAATGACGGGTTCACTGCGCTTCCCGCAATGACGAAAGCCCCCGCCACCCCCACATTCGGGAGACCCTAGCCCCGTCATTGCGAGCACAGCGAAGCAATCCACTCCCCCATCGCCGGGGGTCAGCACAGGGACTTTCCTGTTTGGGCTGATTCAGGGCGCGGGAGCGGGCCCGGGCGCAGCCGCATCCGCGATAACCGTGAAGACGCTTCCAAAGTCCAGCGTCCGGTTTGCCTTGAGCGGAGTACCCGATCCTGCATAATCGGTGATGATGCGTACCTTCACCCTGGCCCCGGCCGCTATGCTGTCCGGCATGAGCGCCACCAGCTTGTTCCTGGAGTTTTGCACAAAGGGCTCTTCCACTTTCACCGGCGTCTCGGAGCCGTCATCCCCGATACGCACCAGGAACAAGCCGCAGTCCGCGGGGTCGCCGCTCACCTGTATCCGGCTTCCCGTGATGATGAAGTTGCGCCGCACCGTCAGGTTCTCGTTGATTGCACCGCTCTTCACGTCCAAGACCTCGGCTATGTAGGCGCTCTGCTCTTCAATGCCCGTAACCTCCACGGCTATCTCCTCAGCGAGGTCGCGCAGGGGCTTCAAGGTCCGGTAGGCAAAGCGGATAGGGTGCTTCTCCCGGTCATGGGCCTCCTCCGCCCTGTTCCAGCTCCCGGCTATATGGGGCTTAATCGAGAAATACTTCATGTTAAGCTCCCAGCCGTCGCACAGCAGGAACATACACTCGTTGAAGAACTCCCGGACGTTGTGCATCGCGGTGTCCGCATTGCCCTCGAAACTGCCGCGTTCTTTCATGTTCTGGCAGATTTCGTCAATAAGCACGGTGCGCTCGCTCTCCGTGAGGGCTATGTACTTGCCCGCGGTTTCATGCTCGCCCTTGAGGTAGTTCGGCACGAGTTTCACACGGGTCTTGTGCAGCAAGACCTTTGCTTCTTCAAAGCCGGCCATGGCTTCCTCCTTGTTCCCGCGCCTGGGTGCGCGG
>JAITEL010000177.1 GCA_031282065.1 Treponema sp. | reverse complement strand
CGGGGAAACCGGCAGCACAAGAACGGAAAATAGGGGGCCTTCAGAGCTTCCCCATAACGGGGTCTGACCCCACTCCGTGCCTCCTCCCCTGGCGGCTCCCCCTCCACTATCTCTGACCCATACCGATCCCCCCAGATATGCCCTACCCTCCCCTCCTTCCCGTTAAACCGCTGCGCAAATACCTGCTTCAGCCACTGCATTATCTCCGGCAACTGAAACCCCTCCTCGGGCTTAATGAAAAACGTAAGCCGGTCATCCTCAAGCTGCAGGGTACGGAAGTCGAAGGGGAAGCGTTTTTTCGCCTGGCGGAATACGCGGGCGAAAAGGAGGAGGGCGTCAGTCCGGTTGAACAGGGGCTCGCGGTTATTGATACGGGAACATATCCGGTACCAGACCCCCTGCTTAAGGACGCGTAAGTTTCTCATACCCCTATAGAGGGGATAGAGGAGGGGTTTTGCATTAATTGAAGGGGGTAAAAAATCCACGAGATAGAGGGGGAGAACGTTCCTTGGGGATCGGCGAGCATTTCAAATTCCTATGCGTTTATCCTGTTGCTTGACCCTATTCCCTCGTTAACCTATTATCATAACACTATGACACCGTACCATAACCAAGCCGGCCCCCTGCCGGCGAGCCAACAAATCGAAGCTGCTATGCTTGCCCATCTGGATAATCTCACCAAGCCCCGGGGGAGTCTGGGAAAATTGGAAACCTATTGCATCAAGATGGCCAAGATTCAAAACCGGGTTCCCCCTTACATCGGCAAGAAAGGGATCTATGTGTTTGCCGGGGATCAGGGCATCACCGAAGAAGGGGTATCCCTGTATCCTTCGGAAGTTACCTATCAGATGGTCCTGAATATGTTTTCAGGGGGGGCCGGGATCAACGCCCTGGCAGGAGGCACGCACTGGGAAGTGATTGCCGTGGACGCCGGGGTAGGACGGGACTTTCCCCCGGATGAGGATCTCCCGCCACAGAAGGCATGCCGTTTTATAAGGGCCAAGATCCAGAAAGGCTGCCGGAATTTTTATAAGACTCAGGCCATGAGCGCTCAAGACGTGGTCAAGACCCTGGAACAGGGTAAACGCTTGGCCGATGATGCCCAAGCACAGGGCTATGACCTGGTGGCCATTGGGGACTTAGGCATAGGAAACACCAGCACTGCTGCGGCCATGCTCATTGCCGCAGGGTTCTCCCCGGATGAGATGGTAGACCGGGGAACCGGTATTGACCAGGAACGGCTGGAACACAAGAAGCGGATCATTAGCGAAGCGGTGGCCCTTCGTAAGCCTGCTCAAAACGGCGAGGCTATACTCGAACAGGTGGGCTCTTTTGACCTGGGCATGATGAGCGGTTTTATCCTGGGTCTTGCAGGCAAGGGCATAGCCTGCGTTTTGGACGGCTTCCCGGTAAGTGCCGCTGCCTATCTGGCCGCGATGATAAACCCCCAGGTAAAGGACTTCCTCTTTGCAGGGCACCAGTCCAAGGTTGCAGGGCACCGTCCGGTATTGGATGCGCTGGGCCTATCCCCGGTGCTGTCCCTGGATATGCACTTGGGAGAGGGTACCGGCGCAGTTATCGGCGGCTACATCATTGAGCTTGCGATCCTCACTGCCCGGACTATGGCGTCCTTCTCCCAGGCCCAGGTTTCCGGGCAGGATATTGTGGAAGAGAAGTATTAACCCATAAGCCCCTTGCCATGTTTAACCGGTTTCTTTCCACCTTAAGCCTGATTTCACGGTTCCCCATCAAGGGAAGGTTTCTCAAGAAATTCGATGTTTCCCGGATGGATTTCTATCTGCCCATTACCGGGATAGTCCCTGCCTTGTTGGGCACCGTACTTTTTTACGGAGGCTATCTTCTTACGGAAAGTCCCTTGCTTACGGTTATCCTCATGCTTATCGGTCAATATCTGGCCTTTAATCTTTTTCATCTTGATGGGCTTATGGATACGGCCGACGCCTTCCTGGGGAGCTTTGACCGGGAGAAACGCCACGCGGTACTTAAGGATTCACGGATCGGGGTGTACGGCTTTTTCGCCGGTATGGCGGTCCTCAGCCTCAAGGCCGGACTGCTCTATACCCTGTTTCCTGGGTTCTTTCGCTTTCCTGCTCCCCTCTTAGCCTACCCTATAAGCGGACGCTTCAGTGCAGCCCTTATTCCCTGCCTCACCGCGCCGGCCAAACGAGGCGGACTGGGCGCCTTGGCAAAAGATGCCCGGCCTTACCGGGCGATTGCAGGGTTCTTCACCAGTCTCCTGCTCTGGAATGCCTTGGCATGGGGAATGAGCGCCTTTCTCGCCGTCAATGAACCTCCTTTTTGGGCGCTCCTGGCCGTCCCCCTGATAAGTCCCCTGGGATCGGTGTTTTTTGCCCGGCTGTACCACAGGCATCTGGGGGGCTATACCGGAGACGCCCTGGGTGCTGCGGTGGAGATCGCGGAGATCCTGCATCTTGCTGCATCCCTGTTACTGCTTGTGAGGATGGAGGTACTCTAGGAGGCAGTGGTTAAGAAGAAGCAATCTTTGAGAAAGGTGGAGGGCATGACCAGAAGCGGGTACGCGCCCGCTGCCCCTTGGATGCTCCTAAAAGAAGCCGGGTCATTTCCTCCTCAGGAATTGCTGTACGTTTCGCTTACCCTGGCGTATTCTTTTTCTGAGGGCCTCTAGGGAGTTAAAGCAAGTCCGGACCAGGGGCCGGTAGGTATAATCCCAGCTTCCCGGACGGTGAATAATACGCCCCCCAAAGCCGGTTTTGAACCGGTAAAGTCCTGCCATAGGATGAGCCGGATCTTCCCTGGGGGGTATACCAAAAAGATCGTAGACCCTACAACCCAGGGAGCGGGCATCCTGTATGGCCTTCCATTGGAGGGCATAAGGGGCCATGAGATTACGTTTATGATTTGAAGAGGCCCCGTACAGATACACCCCGCTGTTCCCCCGGAACAGGACCACTATAGCGGCCAGGACTTCCCCTTCGTGCTCTGCCAGATACAGCCGCAGATCCAGGCTTTCCCGGTCCTGCTCTTCTTGCAGGTAATCCCGGCAATGACTAAAAAGGTTTCTATAATACTCGCTGCTATGGAGGGCAATGCTGTCCCGTTTTGCGGTTTCTTTGAGGAGTTCATAGAAGCGGTTCAGTTCCTCTTCCCCGGCCTGCCGCACCAGGATCCCCCTTTTGAGAGCAAGCTGTATGTTATACCGCCATTTGCTTTTCATGTTTTTGAGTATCTCTCCTTCAGAACCGCTAAGATCCAGGAGTACCGTATCCGCAGGCTGTACGTCCGCTCCTGCCTGAGCAAAAGGAGGATAGATCTGTGGCGGGGCCGTCTCATGGCCTTCGGTATACCAGGGAGGATCAAAACGAATAAATGCGGTATTTTGCGGGAGGAAGGCTTGTAAGGCCCCGGCAAGCTCCTGGAGGGCATGATTGCGCTCCTCATCCCGGGCAGGAAAACCTTCGGGCAATTCCGGTCCCCAGGGCACATAGGCAAAGGAAAACCAGGGCCCTAAACGCCGGCGTATCAAAAGCAGCGGCTTTACCCCCCAGTCCCCCCAGTCCGCAAGAAATGCCCGGGTGTTCCAGCCGAACCGGGCCTTGAAGCTACCCCAAAATCCTGACTGTAAGAACGAATTCGCCTGGTTACAGCAGGTGAGATTCGTAGGGAGTATACTCCTCAGGTACTGCCCCGGGAGGGAAAAACTGTGGACCGCTTCCCCGTTACTCTGTCCACGGGACATCACTAATGAACCTCACCGGAAACCAGTACCTTAGTCTGTAGAGGTTTCCCATTGAGGAGCAGGGCCTTATCGCCGGATACCACGGTATAGTTCTGCACGCTCAGGGGAATAGCGCCAAAGACAGCCATGTCAATTTCCCCAGGAGGGGTTCCTCCCGGCTCGGTCCCTTCAAGGCGTACTACCGTCCCGGTGGGCGTCTCTCCCGCATCCAACACTTCCACCTGTTCCCGGCCTTCCGCATCCCTGGTCGAGGCCGCCAGGAGCATACCCCGACTTTCCACCCCGCGCAGTTTCGCGGGTTTGAGGTTATAGACCAGGATGATACGCTTGCCCAACAGTTCCTCAGGCGTATAAAAGGGGACCAGTCCGGAAACAATGACCCGCTCTTCTCCGGCTAGCTCCAGGGTTTCGATATAGAGCTTATCCGCCTTGGGATGCCGCTCAACCTTGAGGATTTGGGCAACCCGCAGGTCCAGGGTTTGGGCAAATCCAGGGGCTTTCGTTTCGCAGGCCGAAGCTGCCGCTTCCTCGGCTTTCCGTTCTGCCCTATCCTGCTGGGTCCCGGAATACCGTTCCCGTAAGGTCTCCACCAGATCATCTTCCAGTTTAGGGAACAGGACCTCGCTTTTTACCACCCTGGAAAGCCCCTGATCCTGGCCCAACAGGCTCCAAGAAAGGGGAGACTCGGTTCCGGTAAAGGAGAGCCCAAAAAAGGAGGCTATCCTTTCGGCTGAGGTAGGCAGGAAGGGCTGTATGAGTATGGCTATATCCCGCACCACATAACAGAGGTCCCGGATAAGGGCCTGGGCTGCAGGGGGATCGCTTTGACGCTTTCGCCAGGGTTCTCCTTCTTGAAAAGTCTTGTTGGCAAAAGAGGCAATCTCAAATACCAGCCTAAAGGCATCCCGCAGTTCTGCCCGTTCCAATTTTTTGGTAATATCCTGTTCGTAGCGCTTCACCGTTTCCCAGAACTCGTGGTTTCCAAACCCGCTAGGTAGGGTTCCCTCATAATACCGGCTTACAAAGGACACGGTCCGGTTCACCAGGTTTCCCAGATTGCCGATGAGTTCACCGTTCACCTTCTCCTGGAAGTCCTTCCAGGTAAAGAGGGAGTCTGCCTTTTCAGGCCGGTTATAGAAGATATAAAAGCGCCACACATCGGGAGCAATACCGGTTTCCATCACATCCGTACCGAAAACCCCAACTCCCTTGGACTTGGAGAATTTACCGCTTTCGTAGTTGAGGTACTCCGTACTGGACATGTGATGGAGCATGGTCCAGGGCTTCTCCTGCCCCCTAGGATCAGAGGACCCAAGCAGGCTTGAGGGGAAAATCACCGTATGAAAGGGGATGTTGTCCTTCCCGATAAACTGGTACAGTTCCACCTCGCCGGGATTTTTCCACCAGGAGTCCACAAAGGCACGCCAATCCTCCCGTGTTTCCGCACCCAGATTCCCGGTAATAGAGATATACCCGATGGGGGCATCGAACCAGACATAGAAGACCTTGTGCTCATACCCGCTCTTGGGTACGGGGATTCCCCACTGGAGGTCCCGGGTGATGGCCCGCTCCCGTAGTCCGTCGCGAATCCAGGCATGGGTCATTTGAATCGCATTATACGCCCAAAAGCCCTTGACCGAGGCGCTTGTAATCCACTCTTCCAAAGGCTCTTTAAGCCGAGGCAGGTCTATGTACAAGTGCTTGGTGGATTGCAGGACAGGGGTGGAACCGCAACTGGCGCAACGGGGTTCCTTAAGCTCTGTGGGGTCCAATAGTTTCCCGCAGGTCTCGCACTGGTCCCCGCGGGCATCGGCAGAACCGCAGTGAGGACAGGTTCCCCGGACATACCGATCTGCCAGGAAGCGGTCGCAGGGGCCGCAGTGGAGCTGCTCTATGGTCCGCTCTACAATGAAGCCCCGGGCATCGAGTTTTTTGAAGATATCCTGAACGATTTCAGTCTGGATCGGAGTGGAAGTTCTCCCGAATTTATCAAAGCCAATGGTAAACCAGCGGTAAATAGCCGCATGGATGGCATGGTACCGATCACAGAGTGCTTGAGGGCTCACCCCCTCTTCCGCGGCTTTATTCTCAGTGGCAGTGCCGTATTCATCGGTACCACAGATATAGAGAGTATCATAGCCTCTCAACCGGCAAAACCGGGCAAAGGCATCGGCGGATAAAACCTGGATGAGATTCCCCAGATGGGGTACATTATTGACATAGGGCAGCGCGGAGGTGATTAATCTTCGTTTCATAGGTTCCAACTATAGTAAAAGAACCTGTAAAGGACAAGTGGCCACGTTACGGCTTAGGGCTTATCCTTAAATAACAAATGCTTTACGGAAGGTGCTGAAGGCGCACGCAAGCATATGCAAGCCAAGATACGAACTCTTCAATTTCTCAAACCAAACACTGTTTTACCAAAACACTTCATCCACCGGCTCACCTTACACTCGAACTATCGTGCTTTTCTCTTCTTTCCTCCACGCGGCTCTTGCTATGGGAGATGAACCCGCATAGCACAATACTCTCCAGGGTCGGCTCCCCGCTCTATCCCTTGTCAGGGTACTTTACTCATACGAGCCTCAGCGCTCAGCCAGATCCAATCAATACCCTTGCCTTCATCATCGTGTTCCCGTCCGGCACTCCACAGGGCCTGGAAGCACCCCGGTTCACCCCAAAACAGGAACTACCGGTGGATGGAACTTGCCGCTCCAAATACTGTGGGTATCCCTTTCCAGGGGATGCCGGTACGCAGGAGAGAGAAAATCTTCGTCCCCTTTCACATCCAGAATATCCGGCAGTTTTGGAAGCGCTTTGATTTCATGGTGGTGATCTACAAAGTATGATGACTCTTAAACAAAACCATAATTGATCTAAAAAAAGGCCATGTCAAACGCTTTCAGGTGATTGTATACTCTCTCGGAAAAACAACAGGTTCTCCAAAATACTCTCCGTATCCGATGCCTCAGCCGGCACTTGTTCCCTTCTATCCC
>JAITEL010000127.1 GCA_031282065.1 Treponema sp. | reverse complement strand
GGTTTCTTGGGGTATTCGGGGAGGGCGGGCATCTGGTAGGGAAGGAACACACGGTAGGGATAGAAGGGAACAAGTGCCGGCTGAGGCATCGGATACGGAGAGTATTTTGGAGAACCTGTTGTTTTTCCGAGAGAGTATTCAATCACCTGAAAGCGTTTGACATGGCCTTTTTTTACATCAATTCTGGTTTTGTTTAAGAGCCATCATACTTTGTAGATCACCACCGATTATCGTCGATCCTGATACCCACTTCCCTGCTTCCCATGCACCTCCCGCACTATCGGTGAAGGTAACAACCGTTCCAGTAGTGAATATCTCTGATACCTGCCAGGTACCATCGGTATATAGTTCCGTTGTATTTAATCCTGCATCGGTATAGGTCATATTACCGATTGCATCTACAGCAAAATAGCTGCCATCGTTCAGAGTGATACTCCCTGCCGCAGGTGGAGCCAAAGGGGTACTCTCAGCATTAAAGGTTACCAATCCCAATACATCCCCAGATACTGCTTGAGAGAGCTTTTTGTAGTTTGGTGTTTTGATGAGGTTTGCTTTATCCGGCAAGATATTATTTGCCTGGTCCGCGCTTTCCTGCGCTGCTTGTGCAGCATTCATGGCTTGGGAAGCTGCCTGTGCGTTAGCTCCCTCTGCTTCCTCTGCCCTAGCTTCCTCAGTATTAATCATACTTTGGATAGTGTCTATTACCGTTTGATTGGCTGCAATATATTACGCAATCTGTTCTGATTTAACTTTGCTGGTTACTCCTTGTTGCCCTGTTACTTGGTCAACCACATTCAGCTGTGTTACCGGAAATACATCTCCGTTTTGTATACCGGGGCTTTCCGGCATTTCGCTTATTTTTATCCTTCCATTCGCCATTTTTTTCTTGACTCCTCTATAAGTACTTTGTTGTTTTCAGCCAGGATTAACAATCCTGTTTCGCTCCCTATATCGTTTGGTATCCATTGCTCTAAACGTTCAAGGAGATATTCAAATCGCCCTTCTCTGCGCCAGGCTTCCTGGGACTCCTCTATGAGTATGTTGTTGTTTTCAGCTACGATTAACAAGCCGTTTTCATTTGCCAGGTCATCTGGTATCCATTGGGAAAGACGATCCAACAAATGTCCGTCGCACGCTCTTGGGCTGGACATCTCCTTCGCCCATCCGCATCTCTGATGGGAACGGGAGCTCAACGAACATACCAACGGGCTGATAAGGCAGTACCTGCCTAAAAGAATACTGTTTGATACGCTTACGCAAAAAGAACTTGAGAAAATCAACAATCGGCTTGGCAAGTATTTAGGGACAAGCCCTAAATACTTGCCCCTGAGTACCAATATGAAACCAGGGGGAAAGCATGAAATAACCTCACTTATCGAAAATAACCCATGCATTCTGGGAAGACTCAAGGCCATTACTACCGAAAAGAGGGCACCAGAGGGCCAGTGCATACCGCGTCCTGCGTACCGGCATCCCCTGGAAAGGGATACCCACCGTATTTGGAGTGACAAGCTCCATCCGCCGGTAGTTCGGGTTTTGGGGTGAACCGGGGTCTTTCAGGTCCGGTGGAGTGCCGGACGGGAACACGATGATGAAGGCAAGGGCATTGACTTGACCTGGCTGAGTGCTGAGGGTTGTATGAGTAACGCACCCTTGGCACAGGAAGCGGTGGGGAAAAGAGAAACCAAGGGCATCTGCTGGCTGGATTCTTTTCAGGGTGAACGGCCTGATATAGGTGAAATCCCCCGCATGAGTGCCTTGACAAGGGATAGAGCGGGGAGCCGGCCCGGGAGAGTATTGTGCTATGCGGGTTCATCCCCCATATAAGCTCCGAGGGGAGGAAAGAAGAGAAAAGGACTATAGTTCAGCGTGTAAGGTAAGCTGGTGGATAGGGAAAGCCGCTGACTGGTGGATGAAGCGTTTTGGCAAAATAGAGGTTTGGTTTGAGAAATTAGAGAGTTTGTATCTTGGCTTGCTTATACTTGCGTACGTTTTCATCGCCTTCCGTAAAGCACTTGTTATTTAGGGATAATCTCTTACCATATTCTCCTTCAGTCTGCCCTTCTTCGACATTCCTTCCCTTCTTCTTTACCTCTTTTTATATGCGCTGGCCCTATACCTATCCTCCCAGCGTCTTGACAAACCCATAGTGTTTCTATATAAAGATACATAGACTCCGCTCTCGCGGATTTGTAAAGGAGCACTTCATGGTTACCAACAGCAACTGGGAATCCCTCAAGGCCCTCGCCCTGGATTACCCCCTGGTCCCGATCTTCAAAATCCTCCCGGCACCTACCCGTTCCTCCCTGGATACCTTCAGGATCCTCAAAACCTTAAGCCGCCAATGTTTCATCCTGGAAAGCCTGGAAGATATGGAACACTGGGGGCGCTATACCTTCCTGGGCTATGATCCGAAGCTGGAAATCACCTGTACCAATGGTACGCTCCGCATTAAAAACGGTACGAGCCTTCGATTCGAAACCAAAGACCCGGGTTCTTATATCAAGCATATTCTGGAAGAGAATCGCAGTCCCTGCTTGCCAGAGCTCCCCCCATTTGCCGGAGGCCTGGTGGGTTATTTCTCCTACGACTACATCAAGTACAAGGAACCTAGCTTGAACCTGGATGCCGCAGATGAGGAAGGCTTTAAAGACCTGGACCTCATGCTCTTTGATAAGCTCATTGCCTACGATCATACTCTAGGAAGACTTATCCTTATACACCATATCAAGACCGATGCCCTCCAAGAGAACTACACCCGGGCCCTGGGGGAACTTGAGCACCTAGCCGGCCTGATTCAAAACGCAGCCGTAGTGGAACCTATGCTCCTTCGTATCTGTTCTCCGTTTAGGAGGCTCTTTGATAAGGAGCAGTACTGTACTATGGTAGAGAAGGCTAAGGCGTATATCCGGGAAGGGGATATTTTCCAGGTGGTCTTATCCAACCGGCTTGAAGCTGAAGCAGAAGGAAGCCTCTTTCATACCTACCAGGTTTTGCGGCATCTCAATCCCTCTCCTTATATGTTTTATTTCTCCAGTGATGACCTGGAGATTGCAGGGTCCTCCCCGGAAACTATGGTGAAGCTGGTAGAGGATAGGGTCTTTACCTTTCCTCTGGCAGGCACCCGTCCACGGGGAAAGACCCCGGAAGAAGACGCTGCTTTGGAACAGGATCTCTTGCAGGATCCTAAGGAATTGGCAGAGCATACCATGCTGGTAGACCTGGGCCGCAACGATCTGGGGAAGATCGCTACGTTCGGCTCGGTACGGGTGGAAAAATACCGGTCTGTGGAGAAGTTTTCCCATGTGATGCACTTAGGTTCCACAGTCCAGGGTCGTCTGGCAGCAGGCAAGAGCGCCCTCGACGCCATAGACGCGGTACTCCCTGCAGGAACCCTCTCAGGAGCGCCCAAAATCCGGGCCTGTCAGATCATCAATAAACTGGAAAACAACAAGCGGGGTATCTATGGCGGGGCCATAGGGTACCTGGGCTTTTCGGGGGCTATGGATACCTGTATTGCCATCCGCCTGGTCTTCAAGAAAAACGGCAAGGTCTTTATCCGTTCCGGTGCGGGTATTGTAGCGGACAGCGTACCTGCCCTGGAGTTTGAGGAATGTCAAAACAAGCTCAAGGCAGTGCTGCAGGCTATGGAAGAAGCAGGATCCCCAGGGGCAGTGCACGGAAGGGAGAAGGCCCTGGCATGATCTTGCTTATCGACAATTACGACAGCTTTTCCTATAACCTCTATCAGCTCATCGGTACCTTCAAGCCCGATATCAAGGTGGTCCGTAATGATGAACTGTCTCTGGCGGATATCGTGGTGCTGCGGCCCAGCCATGTGGTGCTGTCCCCGGGACCCGGACGGCCTGTAAATGCGGGTACCTGTGAAGCGGTGATTGCCCAATTCAGCGGGAAGATTCCGATCCTGGGGGTATGCCTGGGGCATCAAGCGATCTGTGAGGTGTACGGAGGGGTGATAACCTACGCCAAGACCTTGATGCACGGTAAGGCATCGGACCTCAGTCTGGATGGGACGTGCCCGCTGTTTGCCGGACTCCCCCCGCGTATACAGGCCGGGCGCTACCATTCCCTTGCCGCGGATCCTAAGACCATCTCTCCTATCCTCAAGGTTACGGCCTGGACCGATGAAGGGGAGATCATGGCCGTACAACACCGGGACTATCCGGTATACGGTGTGCAGTTTCACCCAGAATCGGTATTGACCCCCTTAGGGCCTCAGATGCTGCACAACTTTTTGGCCTTGCGTTTCCCGTAAGGCTCTTGATTCTCTGCATTTCTATTTTAAGGAGTACTACTATGATTAAAGAAGCGATAGTCCGGGCGGCGAACCGGGAACATTTAAGCTATGCCGTGGTTGAAGGGGTCATGGATGAAATCATGAGCGGAAGGGCCAGTGATATTCAGATGGCCGCCTTCTTAACCGCTATGGCCGTGAAGGGTGAAACCATCGAAGAAATCACCGCGGCGGCGGCGGGTATGCGTAAGCACTGCATCCGCATACTCCACGATAAGGATGTCCTTGAAATCGTGGGGACCGGTGGGGACAAGTCCAATTCCTTCAACATTTCTACCACCGCAGCGCTGGTGGTCTCCGCAGCAGGGGTTCCGGTAGCAAAACACGGTAACCGGGCAGCTTCCAGCAAGTCCGGCGCTGCGGATGTGCTTGAGGCTTTGGGTGTGAACATTACCATGTCCCCAGAGCAGAGCCTGCACCTGCTGCAAACCTTAGGGTTTTGTTTCCTCTTTGCCCAAAACTACCATATCTCCATGAAGTATGTTGCCCCGGTGCGCAAGGAACTGGGGATACGGACCATCTTTAACATACTGGGCCCCCTGGTTAACCCCGCGGGGGCCAATATGGAATTGCTCGGGGTCTATGATGCGGACCTCATTGAGCCTATGGCCCAGGTCCTGGTTAACCTGGGGGTGAAGAATGCCCTGGTGGTTTACGGTACAGACGGCCTTGACGAACTGTCCATGAGCGCGGCTACCCAGGTCTGCGAAGTTCGGGAGGGCCGCTTACGATCCTATGTGCTTGAACCTGAAGACCTGGAACTGCGGCGCTGCAAGAAAGAAGATCTCTTGGGGGGAAGCCCCGAAGAAAACGCCCGTATTACCTGGGATATTCTTGCAGGTAAGCCGGGCCCCAAACGGGACGCGGTCCTTCTCAATGCTGCCGCTGCCCTCTACGTGGCCCGGCCTACCCAGTCTATCAAGGAGGGGCTCGGCATTGCCGCGGAAATCATTGATAGCGGGAAAGCCTTGGCCCAGCTTAAGGCCCTCATCTCCCAGGCCCCGGCTAAGACTCAGGAGGCCGCTTTATGAGCCATGCTACCCTCCAGACCCTTGCCGCCAGTACCCGTAAGCGTCTTGCCGCAGCTCAAGCCGCTCGCCCCCTTGCCGATCTTAGGGAAGCGGCTCAAAGCTGTGCCGGGGATGTATGCGAGGAAGACTCATTCGTCTTTGAAAAGGCCCTTGCCAAGGAAGGCTATGCCTTTATCTGCGAAATCAAGCGCGCTTCCCCTTCCCGAGGCATCATCGCGCAGGACTTCCCCTATCTCTCCATTGCCAAGGACTACGAAGCTGCCGGGGCCGCGGCTATTTCAGTGCTCACCGAGCCGGACTACTTTTTAGGGAGCGACCGCTACCTCAGCGAGATTGCACAGGAGGTTTCCCTCCCCCTCTTGCGTAAAGACTTCATCCTTGACCCCTACCAGATATACGAAGCCAAGGTCCTGGGCGCCAAGGCGGTGCTGCTCATTGTGGCGCTGCTGGACAAGGCCGATGTGGCAGGGTATATACGCCTTGCGGATAGCCTTGGACTTTCCTGCCTTGTGGAAGTGCATACTACCGATGAGGTGGAGCTTGCGGTGGATGCCGGGGCCCGGGTCATCGGCATCAACAACCGGGATTTGCATACCTTCTGTGTTGACCTGGATACCACCAAGCGCCTGCGGTACCACATACCTAAGGGGATAGTGGCGGTTTCTGAAAGCGGCATCCAAAGCCCTGCGGACATACAAAGCCTTGCGTCTTACCAACTGGACGCCTTCCTCATCGGTGAGTCCCTCATGCGGGCACCCTGCAAGCGAGCCTATCTCCAAGCGCTTCGTTCCGGTGCGGTCTTGGAGGGGCGGCCGGAGCGAGCCCGCAAGGCGCAGGGTGCATGAAGGTTAAAATCTGCGGCCTATGCCGGGAAGAGGATGTTTCCTTTGCCAATGAGGCCATGCCGGACTTGGTAGGTTTTGTGTTTGCCCCAAGCCGCAGGCGTGTATCCCCCACCCAAGCAGCCCGGCTCCGGGAGCGACTCAAGGAGCCTATAGGTTCTGTGGGGGTCTTTGTCAATGCGGCCGTTGCGGACATAGCGGCCCTGGTTGCCGATGGGCTCATATCC
Organism: Treponema sp.; assembly: GCA_031282065.1. Lineage (GTDB taxonomy): Bacteria > Spirochaetota > Spirochaetia > Treponematales > Breznakiellaceae > JAIRLU01. The sequence goes on along the minus strand of JAITEL010000127.1, from coordinate 4,204 downwards.
TGGGTCCAGCTTCACGGCAACGAAGACGAGGCCTATCTTCGGGCCCTCAAAGCGTGCTGTAGCGCGGCGCTTATCCGGGCCATCCGGGTGGAGGGCCCCGAGGACCTGGTCCCGCGGCGGCAGCCCGCGCAGCTGGCAGACTACCTGCTTTTGGATAGCGGCCCTGGAGGGACGGGGCGGTCTTTTCAGTGGGACCTCCTTGGGGATTGGAGGCCTGGGTTGCCCTATTTTCTTGCAGGGGGGATTACGCTGGATAGGCTTGAGGAAGCCTTAGCGTATAGGCCCTATGGGATCGATGTGTCCAGCGGCGTGGAGACAGGAGGGCTTAAAGACCGGGATAAGATGCTTCGCTTGGTTGCGCGGGTGCGGGAAGGAGTATAGAAGTCTATATGGGGGCCGAAGGGCCCCCCAAGCCCCCCGGAATTCCTTTGGCTACTTAATCAAGATAAATTCTACCCGCCGGTTTTTCCACCAATTGTCCCGGTCTTCAAAGGCAACTACCGGCTTGGTACTGCCCATGCCTACTGCAGTTAAACGGTTGCGGCTCACCCCGAATTCAACCAACTGGCTCACCACGGCCCGTGCGCGGGATTCGCTCAAGGGCTGGAGTTCCACTCGCTCTTCCTCGGTGGCATCATCCAGGGTACGGTTCGCATGGCCTTCGATCCGGACCTTGTAATCCTGGAATTTATTGAGGATCTCCGCGATACGCCGTAAGACCCGGATGTTGTTGGCCATAATGTCAGGGGCCAGTTCCAGAAAGTCCGCAAACCCTGCCCGGAAGATAATTGAGGGAACCTGTATGCGCAGTTCCTCGTTTTCTCGAATGATCAGCACATCCACCCCAATGCTCCCGTTCAGGGAGCATTCATTACCTCGGCTATCCACTGCCTTAAACGTAAAAGGATAATCCGTGGCTGCCTGGACCAACTCACCCTTGGGGCTCTTCCCGTTCCAGGTAATACGCTCAGGGGGGCTGCCTTGGCCTTCGAGTTGGTAAAACACCGGGAAGGGAGGCTGGGGTTCCCGGATTTGAAAGCTCCAGGATACGATGGGAACTTCCGCACTTGCCTTAAGGAATATGAAAAGCTCATCATCCACCCCGTCGTTGTCAGGACTGAAATAGGGGGGATTGGAACTGAAGCTCAACACCGGTACTGGTTCTGCTTCGGGAGGGGGCGTTTCTGCAGCGAGCAAGGGCGGCTTTTCCTCAGGAACTTCGTACTCCACCAGGAAAAGCGCAGGCTCGTGGAGTTTCTGTATACCTTTAGTGCCAAGGCGGACCGGAAACAGGGTAAGCTTGCCCTGAGGTTTTCCGGTTTCCGGCTTAGGGGCATATTCTACCAGGTAGGTCTCCCGGGAAGCCGCTCCCCCAGCCGAAGTATAGGCCCCTTTGAGGGTGTATTCCGGCCGCAGTTCCAGCAAGGTCTCATCCTCTATGGGGAAAAAGGCATACAGGCCCCGGCGGCTGCTTCCCCGGTCGCTGAGTTCATAGACACCATTGGGAAAAAACTGAAGCCTCCCTAAGGAACCGGTATACACCGCATCAACCGTGGAGGCTATAGACCGGCTCCCTTCAGGAGCAGACTGTTCTAAGATACCCGCTTTCCGGTAGGACCCATCCCAGGAGGTATTTACCCCGATCTTGAGGCGGACATCTTCAGAAACCCGCACCCGTATGCGGTCCAAGGATTCCGCTTCTATGTCCAAGAAGCGGCGCAGGGTAGTAACCGATATGTTCTGGCTGGCGATATACAGCCCATACCGGGTGGCGCTGGAATTCTGCCAGGTAAACACCTGCTGGGTTTCTTCCCCAAAGAAGATAAGTTCCCGGTTCTGGGGATCAAAATAAATATACTGACGGGTATCCAGGGTTCCCTGGGGACTTACATAGTACCAAAGGCCCTCAATAAAGGCCTCAAAGGACTTGGAACCGCCGCTTACCAGGTCCCTGAGGCGGCGCTGCTCTATCTGGCTTCCCGGTACGATGACCAGGGCGCTTTGTTCATAGCGTTCAATCACCGGATTATAGGTATAGGTCCGTTCCGTCTGATCCAGGCCATTGTAGGAAATGCCGTCGTGGCCATTGACAACAATGGGAAAACTCTGGCCCCGGGCAATACCGTTCTGGTAGGCTTGGCTCCGATTGGCTTCCTGGATGGTAATGGTGCCGTTGATCCGCAGCTCTCCTATCTGCACAAAGGGCGCCTGGCCTTTGGGCTGCTTCCTAAAGATCGTAAGGGTCTGTTCCCCTGAGTCGTTCATGCCCGAAAGGATCACGCAGACGCTGCGGTCTCCAATGAGATCTTTGGTATACAAAGAGAGGGTTCCCGGCCGAGTGGCAGCCGTGGGCGCGCTCCACAGCCGCATATACCCCTGGGTATCCTCATCAAAGGCCGCATAGGTGATATAGATAGGGCTTTCCCCCTCGGTCTGCTCCCTCAGGTTCCGGTAGGCGATGATTTGCTCGTCTCCGGGCAGGCCGTCCAGATCATCCGTGAGGAGGCTTACCAGCACTTCTCCCTCCTCCAAGGCCACTTTGGTCTGGATATAGGCTTCATAGGGGAGGCGTTCTTCGGGAGCACCTGCACCGGATACACCGGGGATCGAGCCTTGGGGGATAATGACCTGGGTTTGGCGCTGGGCTTTGTGCTTTTGAGGGCGGGAAAAACGCTGGGGAAACAGCACCAGCGCGGCGACCAGCAGGCCCGTGAAACTGAAGATGATACCGGTGAAGACCCGGAAAAAGTGCCTGTTCATGGTTCAGCGAACTCCTTGCAGGTAGTCTGAGGCGGCCTTTTGGACCTGGGAACTGAGCCCCAGGCCTATGACCATGGCCCGCCAGCCTGGGTATTCTTCTACCCGGGTGAAACGCAGGAGCCCCACCGCATCCCCTCCCAGGGAAGGAGCGCTGCCTGTGGTAGAACCGCTGATCAAAAGGGTATAGGCCAGGGAAGGGGCCTGCCGGATCCGGGCGGTAGCATCCCTAAGGACTCCTGCAAAGTTCGCGGTTCCCCCCGTAAATTCCAGGGATTGGAACATGCGTTTAATCCGGGCCTTATCCCCAGGCCCCTTGAGGGTAGCTGAAAAGAGGATCTCCCCCTTTTCCGCAGCTACCCAGACGGTGAGACGGTCCCCTTCCTGGAGTGTTCTATCCACCACCTGCTCGTTTAACCAGCGGACGACGGCATTTTGTACCGTGCTCAGGGTAGAAGAGCCGTCAATAATCAAAAAGAGGTCCAGCGGGATATTGCGCTTATCCCCGGCCATAAGAAGCCTGGGGCATACGAGCAGCAGCACGACTATAAAGCGATATTTCTTTTGCATACCCATCATCTTGGGCTTAGTATACCCGGACATGGGGTATAAAGACAATGGGACGGTGGAGCGCTCTTGCCGTTCCCCTTTGTTTGGGCGTATAGAGAGCTATCAATCCCCAAAAGGAGCCATGATGAAAAACAATCAACACACCCAGGCCATACCCTCAACGGTTTTAACCCAGGCCAAGGCCAAGGTTGCCGAGGCCATGGCCTTGCTTACCTCCTATGTACTGGCGCTCACCCCCGAAGAACGGCGTATGCTGCCGAAAATGGGCGAGAAGACCATAGGCTTTGTGGAAAAGGCCTTTGACTTTGCCCGGCAAAATGCCGCGCTGGTCCCGCCCTTAGCCCCGGAGACTGGAAGCTGGAGGTCGTCACCCAATTCACCGGTTCAGGCAGTACCAGCTTAAAAGCCCCCCGCACCATAGCAAGCCCCGTTATCTTCACCGTACTAGAACCGGACATCGCACCGCCTTAGATGGCGCTGTTGACATAGCCTGTGTCAATGCTTGGACATAACATGTGTCAACACGCAGACATAGCCTATGTCTGCATACCGACTGAGACTGTGTCTTCCCTGCCGTCTAGGACAATGGGGATTCGGGGCTTAGGAGGAGGGCCCGGCGGGATCCAGGAAGACCGGGCACGCTCATCCAGGTGAGGGGGCGGGGATGGGAGAACGCCGAAACCGGTCTTTGGAGGTTTCACACCCAAGTCTGGATGGATTGACATTGATGTTCAAAATAAAACGGGATATTCTATCTTTACTAGGGCGTGTTCACACTAATGAAATATGATATACTGGAGACATGGAACTCAGCCAAAAACAATTCAAACAGGTAACTCCCCTGTTACCGAAGCAGCGAGGGCATGTAAAAATAGAC
>JAITEL010000126.1 GCA_031282065.1 Treponema sp. | reverse complement strand
GTCTATTTTTACATGCCCTCGCTGCTTCGGTAACAGGGGAGTTACCTGTTTGAATTGTTTTTGGCTGAGTTCCATGTCTCCAGTATATCATATTTCATTAGTGTGAACACGCCCTAGTAGGGATAAGGGACGCTCCCACGGGGGACCACATGCCTTCCTGAAAGCGTTTGGCGGCTTCTTCGGTGAAAGAGCCATTACAGGAAGTTCAAACAAAGAACCCTAAAAACTCGTGGTACAGAGTATCCGCCGGCGATGGAAGGGGAGAAACCCGGCCGCCATTGACCATAATTTAAGGATGTTGAAATCATGCTCGATCATTTCTTTGCCTATTATAATCACGCTCATAAGCATACCGGTCAGGGCATGGACGGTAGGGAAAAACAGATTTTCTTTCGACGGCAAACTATATTATGCGGACGAGGTAATCCGGTATCCGTGGCAGCAGGTACAAATCCGGGTTCCTTTGGGTAAAGAAGACCTGATCTATATGTTCAATTCCGAAGGGAAAATCCTGTTTAACGCGGTGTACCGGGATGACAGGATAACAGTCCGGGAAAAGAATAAAAACGAATTGGACAAGAAGGAATTTGTAGCGGCTGTTCACGTAGGGAGGCAACGGCAAAGCCGCTGGTATCATGGTCAGTTCCCTCATTGAAAAACCCACTGTTGGCTTTCAGATCGTATATGCCGATGCATCAAGAGGTTCTGAGTGTTACGAAGAAAGACACGCACAAGGGAGAAAGGAACCATCGGTTTCTGAGAACAGGGAGTGTCCGGAGAGAGAGGAAAGGGGTACGTTTTTCAAAGACAGAGCAGATGCACAAAATCATTTTTGCTCTTGCTATAAACGGGTGATTTTTTGGGAGAGTATGTTTGTTCCAATGAGCGAACCTATAATGCCACCTTATTTTTTCGTCAATAGCTCCAAAAATATAAAACACTATACTATGCTTTGTATGTGTACAGTAGCAGTACGGATGCTAATCTACCGCCTCTGCCTCGGATATCAAGACGAAGAAACCCATTTACGGTATAATGGCTCCATGATGATCGATTTCAACCGGCCCCTCTTGGCCATTTTCGCCTCCTACTACCGGCCCCACTGGAGGCTTTTTGCCGCGGATATGCTCTGCGCCCTGCTCACCGCTGCGGTGGATCTTGCCTTCCCCATGATGACCAAATACACCCTAGACCGCCTGCTTCCCCAGGGGCTGTACCGCTTCTTTTTCGTCATGATAGGCCTCATGCTCCTGCTCTATGTATTGCGAACCGGCTTTTCCTACTTTGTTACCTACTGGGGCCATACCGTGGGAGCCTATATCGAAGCGGATATGCGTCAAGACCTGTTCAACCACCTCCAGGAGCTTTCCTTCTCTTTTTACGATAACCACCGTACCGGTCAGATCATGTCCCGGGTTACCAATGACCTTTGGGAAGTAACCGAGCTTGCCCACCACGGCCCGGAAGACCTGTTTATCTCCTTTATCACCCTCATGGGGTCTTTTGTGCTCATCCTCTTTATCCGCTGGGAAATAGCCCTGGCCCTGCTCATCCTGTTTCCCTTGCTGCTTTTTCACACCCTTCGCTCCCGGTCCCGGATGATGCAGGTCTCCCGTCGGGTGAAAGAGCGGACCGGGGAAATCAACGTCTCCCTGGAATCCAGCATCTCCGGAGCCCGGGTCGCCAAGGCCTTTACCAACGAATCCTATGAGGCGGATAAATTCCGGCAAGGCAACCTGGGCTTCAAAGCCGCGAAGAAAACCTACTATCGCGCTATGGCCAACTTCCATTGCCGCCTGGAATTCATCATCCACATCCTCAACGTGGTGGTCATAGGCCTCGGCGGCTTACTCATCATGGCCCATAAGATGGGTCTTACCGAGCTCATCACCTGTAACCTCTTCGTCAATGCCTTTCTCCAGCCTATACGGAGGCTTGCGAACTTTGTGGAGCAGTACACCACCGGCATGGCCGGCTTTGGCCGCTTCGTGGAGCTCATGCGTATACAAGAGGACATCACCGACAAGCCCGGTGCCCGGGACCTTAGCCGGGTGAGGGGAGATATCGAGTATCAAGATGTGAGTTTCTCCTATAACCAGGATGTGCGGGTGCTTGAGCACATCAACCTGCGGATTCCCTCAGGGACCACCCTGGCCTTGGTAGGTCCCTCTGGAGGCGGGAAAACCACCATCTGCCACCTCTTGCCCCGTTTCTATGACATCCGGGAGGGACGCATCACCCTGGACGGCTGGGATATTCGGGATCTTAGCCTTACATCCCTTCGCAGCCATATAGGCATCGTGCAGCAGGAGGTCTTTCTCTTTGCCGGCAGCATCAAGGACAATATCCGCTATGGCCGGATCAATGCAAGGGCTGAGGAGATCCTCCAGGCTGCAAAGCAGGCGGAGATCCATGAGGATATCCTGAAGATGCCCCAAGGCTATGACACCATCGTGGGGGAGCGGGGGATTAAGCTTTCCGGGGGGCAGAAGCAGCGGGTGAGCATTGCCCGGGTCTTTCTCAAGAACCCTCCGGTGCTCATCCTGGACGAGGCCACCTCTGCCTTGGACTCGGCCACGGAGCTCAAGATTCAGCGGGCCCTGGAAACCCTCTCCCAGGGACGTACCACCTTGATCATCGCACACCGGCTCTCTACGATCCGCAAGGCCGATTCCATTGTGGTCATTGATGATGACGGCATTAGGCAGCAGGGCACCCACATGGAGCTCTTGGCCCAGGAGGGCTTGTACGCAAGCCTCTACGCCGCCCAGTTTAGCGCGCTCTAAGGGCGCTAAACTGGGCAGGCTGGATTTTGCAGGCTTCCAGTTTCTTGAGCCGCTTGTCATCGAGTCTTATAATGCTGCCATACTCCTTCCTTACAAGGTGATTATCCATTATCCCTCAAGACTCATGTCCGAATCTTTCTCTATCGGTTTTTCCGGGTAAAGAGCGTCCCGTCACTGCACAGTAACCCAAACTCCATGATTGATTTCCCATTGGCTTCTGCGGTAAGCAGATTCCAGTTTATTTGTATTTAACCTGCCGCAGGATACGCAAAACAGATAACCTCTTTGATAAAGGGCTCGGTAATCTCTGTATTGCTTGGACTTGGGATTTCCCCACTCGTCCCGAAGGCTATACGGTTTATGGGTTCTGCGCTCCCATCTCCTGAGACAAGAAAAGATCCGTGCATTCGGGCTTTCTCTGGTATCTGTATAAGTCATACAACCGCCTCTTTCGTTCCTGCATATTATGCTTCCATCATACTTTTCCTTGCCGTCATAGTTACGCGGTTTTCTAATTGCAGTTTACCCGCAGCTTGTAGGGTGTCTTGCTCTCCGCATCGCTTGTGTATGTTGCGGGATTCGATATATCTCCATACTCACTGCCAACTACAGTTCCTTTTTTTAGGTATGACTTCTTTGTATTGTATAGTGAGAATTACGTTGCAACATGGATGCTGTCATCGCTGAGGATCATGTCTTTAATCGGGATGAGCTCGTTTGTGTTTGTGTCGGCATAGGGCTCTAGACTTACGGTGCTTACGGTTTCTACCGCCGTGGTGCAGCACTTCTGTTCTCCGCCCGCCCAAGCTCAAGGTGCACGGTTCGTTCTGCTGCACCCACCTGTACTCGCAGGGTGCCCCGGTAGTCCGGTTTCCCCTGCCGGCCGGCGCAAACCCCGTCACCAGGGTACGAAGGGCATTCATCGTTTTCACAGGCGTTCTCCTTACCGCATAACAGAATAGGGAGCTCCCCTTACGCGGTCAATGGCGCCTTTCCCTTTCTTTCCTGAGGGGGTATAATGCCTGCTTATGAACAAGCATATACGCAGCACCCTCAAGACCTATTTTGGGTTTACCCGGTTCCGCCGGGGACAGGAGGAGATCATCACGGCCCTCTTGGAAGGCCGTGATGTCTTGGCGGTGATGCCCACCGGAGCGGGAAAGTCCCTCTGTTACCAGGTTCCGGCCCTGCTGCTGGAGGGGCTCACTCTGGTTATTTCCCCGCTGATTTCATTGATGAAGGATCAGGTCAACGCACTCCAGGACGGAGGTATCCCCGGGGCCTACCTCAACAGTTCCCTTGCCCCGGGGGAATACCAAGCCACCCTAAGCCGGGCGCTCCGGGGGGAGTATAAGATCCTCTATCTTGCCCCTGAAGGGCTCAAGCGGGAGGACATACGGTCTTTAACAGGACAGGTGCCTATCTCCCTGGTGGTCATTGATGAGGCCCACTGTATTTCCCAGTGGGGCCATGATTTCCGTCCCAGCTACCTGTTCATCAGGGAATTTATCCAGGGCCTTTCCGAGCGGCCCATCACCGCGGCGTTTACCGCCACCGCTACGGACCAGGTCAAAGAGGACATAGTCCTCATATTGGAACTGGAAAACCCCTACATGCTTACCACGGGGTTTAACCGGGAGAACCTCTATTTCGGGGTGCAGAAGATTCCCCGAAACCGGGATAAAGTACAGGCCCTGCTGGAGTACCTGAGCCAGCACCAGGACAAAAGCGGGATCCTCTACTGCATCACCCGGAAAACTGTGGAAGAACTCTGTGCGGTCCTGTGCGCCGAGGGGTATGGGGCTACGCGCTATCATGCGGGCCTTGAGGACTGGGAGCGGCAGAGCAACCAGGATGATTTCATCTATGATAGGAAGCCCCTCATGGTGGCCACCAATGCCTTTGGCATGGGCATAGACAAGTCTAATGTATCCTTTGTCATTCATTTCAATATACCCATGAACATAGAAAGCTATTACCAGGAAGCAGGCCGGGCAGGCCGGGACGGGGGGCCTGCGGATTGCCTGCTCTTGTACAGCCCCCATGACCTGCGGACCAATACCTACCTCATTAGCCACAGCAAACCGGGGGAACCGCCCAAAGATAGGGCCTTGATAGACCATCAGCTGGAACTGCTGAAAGCCATGACCTACTATGCCACTACCACAGACTGCCTGCGTGCCCGGCTGCTGGCATATTTTGGGGATAGGCCGGCCAACTACTGCGGGAACTGCTCGAATTGCGCCACCGGTTTTGAGTCCATAGATATCAGCATCGCGGCCCAGAAGATCATCTCCTGCGTGTACCGGATTGAACAGCGGGGCAAGCGTTTCGGCAAGGCCATGGTGGTGGATATACTACGGGGAAACAAGAACCAGAAACTCCTCAGTCAGGGCCTGGAATCCCTGAGCACCTACGGCATTATGGCGGACATGGACAGCCACCGCATCAGGACCATCTTGGATCATCTCATAGCCCAGGAATACCTGGCCCTGGAGGGGGATACCTATCCGGTCGTCTGTGCCGCTTCCCGGTCGGGGGAAATTATCTTTGAGAAAAAGCCCCTGGAGATGATGCTGCCGAAAGAGACCGCTCCCCCCCATACCGTGGCGGTGAAGACCGCGGCATTGGATGAACGGCTTTTGAGCAAGCTCAAGGCCTTACGGAACCGTTTGGCCCAGGAGGCCAATAAGCCTGCGTATATTATCTTTTCCGATGCTTCCCTCAGGGATATGTGCCGGAAACTGCCGGTGAATACCGAACAATTCCTCTCGGTTTCCGGCGTAGGAAGGGTGAAGATGGAGAAGTACGGCGATGCGTTTACCCGCCTCATCCGGGAGCATACTATTGGGGGAGGATGATCCCATGGATTTTTATCTGCTTCTCCACGGCCCGTTGAAATACCATGTCTTTCGTTACCTTTCCTTTGGGCCGGGGATGCGGTGGGGCGTCCCCAATAAGGATGATGATCTTTGCTTCGGCTTCCCAGGGAAACTGATTGAGCCCCTCGTAGAGGGCCTCGTAGACCGCCTCAGGAATATCTCCGCCATTGCCGATTTGTACCCCGTTCAAGCTGCGCTGAAACGCGTCCAGGTTTTCGGTAAAGGGAATGATCCTGGTGAGGTAGGAGGCATGGGTATAATCTTGGTACAGGACCATCCCCACCCGTAAGGAGGAGAATTCCCGGGCCATGCCTTTGAGCAGTGCGGGGACCTGCCGTTTAATCGCCACAATATCGTCCTGCATGCTTCTGGTGGTATCCAGGCAGAACACCACATCCAGGGATTTGCGGCGTTCCGTATTAAGGATATCGGTAATCTTATCCGCCAAATCCGCAGGTTCTCGAGACCACAGGAGATCCCCGTGGGTGATGGTGCTTATCTCGGCAAAGCGGTTGATCGTATCCCGCATGTAGTTCCTATCCGCAGGCCCTTCCAGGGGCTTTTGGCTCAGCTCCAGGACAAAGGGATTATCCTGGAATTTCCCCCGGTAATCCGCATAGGGCAAGGTAAAGCTGCGGATATTGAAATAGGTCCCGTCCTGGACATAGATTTCCCCGTGCCGGGTATTTTCATAGCCATAATAGAGGATATAGGGGATATAGATATGAAAGACCTCCCCCAGGCTGGGATGGATCTCCGGCGTGGAGTCGATGAGGGACCAGACCCGGCTGCTTCGGGTGATGGGGATTTCGTTGATGAGCCGGATTTCATCGCCGTTTACCGGATTCCAGTCGGGGGTCCGGTAGGCATAATTCGGTTCCCGCAGCGCGGGGTCCCGGGTGGTCTCGGTAAGCAAGACCGAGGCTATAGCCGGTTTTTTGCGGATAAACAGGTGAAAGCCGCCGTCTGCCCCTTGTTCGATCCAGAGGTCTTCTTGGTTTATGGATAAATCCGGGTTTCCCTGGGGCGGGGGCGGGATACGGGGGGCCGGTTCCTGAGCATAGGTAAATGTTCCGGCATATAAGCCCAAGGCCAGCCCCAAAACTGCAAAGGTACGCATACTCTCCTTATCGGATAGCCGCCGGGACATCGTAAGGATGCGCCTGCATTTTTATCCAAGGGAGACCTGCCTATCTGGATAAGTTTAATCCTATGGCATATACTGAAAGCCACGCTGCAATCCAGGCATAATGGATCGAGAGACGGATAGTTCCTCAGGATTAAAAAAAGGCATACATGGTAATAAAGAAAGCATAAGGAGAAATCGAATGGAATGGGATAAATCAAGTGATACAATGGCTATGCCTGCGACTATAGCCCCGATTATCCGAGGTTTATGTATCAACACCCTGGGCTATCCCGGGGTTGTCATGTATGACCCGGAAATGGAAGAGATTCCCTCTGAGGCCCTTATCGTGGACCTTGAGCCGGCATTGACCGAGTCGGAGCTTGTACACGAAGAATCTCTGGCCAAGGTATTGCGGGAAGCCTATACTGCCTGGGAATTTGACATAGCCCCTGCCGGAGTGGATGCGGCGATGCAAAGCAACCGCATGAGGCAGGGACCTTCCTGTGTGGTGGTCAAAAGAAAAGACCGCCTGGAAGCCTGCTACTGGATAGACAGGAATCTGGATGAGGTGAAGCAGCGGATGGCCGACAGGAACGCCTCCCTGCTCAAAGAGAAGCCCCCTAAGGACCTGTCCGCGGCTCAGGAGCGCATCCGGGTGTTTAGTGCTGCTCAGCGGGTCGATGTGGTGAGGAACAAGGCGGTCCTGTTAAGCGGCGGGATGAGCCGAAGCAGCGGTGTGGGGGAGGTCTTAGCCCGCAGCCTTGCCCGTTCAGGGGCCTTGGTGTTTATTGCGGATGAGGACCTGCCGGAGACCGAGCGCTTGGCTAAGGAGATCAATGAGGAGGAGAAGCGGACCGCGGCGGTTCCCCTGCCGGTGCAGGTGGCCGATGAAGGGTCGGTGCAGCGCCTGTTCACCGCCGTGATGAAGATCGCAGGAGGACTGGATATCTGTATCAGCAACGGGGAACGGCTCAACAGGGAATCGATCCTGGAGCAGTCCCTGGGGGATTTCAAGGCGCTTACGGATGTCAACTATACCGGCTTCTTTCTCATGCTGAAATACGCGGGCCTGGTGTTCCGGCGGCAGCACCGGACCGCGCCTCAGTGGATGACCGATATTATCCAGATCAACTCGCAGTGCGGCTTGGTGGGCGCTGAGAACCAGGGCGCCAATGCAGGCAGTAAATTCGGCTCCTTGGGGCTGATAAGCAGCGCTGCCCTGGAATTGGTGCACTATAACATCAAGGTCAATGCGATCTGTCCGGGGAATCTGTTCGATCATCCCTTGTGGTCCGATGCGGACCAGGGCTTTTTTGTGCGGTCCTTTAAGAGCGCCCAGGTGCCCGGGGTAAAGAGCCCGGCAGAGCTGCGGGCCCGCTATGAGGCGGCCATACCCATGAGACGATCCTGTACCGGGGATGATGTGGCCCGGGCCCTGTATTACCTCATAGAGCAGGAGTATGAAACCGGTCAAGCCATTCCGGTTACCGGCGGAGAAGTGATGCTCCATTAGCAGGGAGCACAGAAGATAAGGAGAGGAGAGATGCGCTCGCAAAAAGAACTGGCTTTGGATACGAAGATTATGGATACCCTCAAAGGCATGAACCTTTCAGGAAAGGCTTATGCCGCGGGGAAAGGTATTATCCAAGATGAGGAAGTCCAGGCCATCCAGGAATATGCCAATACGGTTTCCATTAAGCGCCTCAACTACAATGATCACGGGCCGGTACACATGCGGACCGTGGCCCTCAACGCTCTTATCATGCTGGGGCTGCTGCGGGATGCAAAGATACCGACGAGCCTTGAGCGGGAAGAATCGGGCAGCTTCGAGGACAGCCTCATCGCGGTGCTCATGGCCGCGTTTCTCCACGACATCGGCATGTCCGTGGGCCGGCAGGACCATGAACTGCACAGCGCCTATATAGCCTGCCCCATTCTGGATAGACTCCTGCATACGGTCTATGGCGAAGACCTGCAGAAGCGCCTTATCGTCCGTTCCTTGGCCCTGGAGGGCATAAGCGGGCACATGGGGAACCGGATCATCCATTCCCTGGAAGCCGGGATACTGCTGGTTGCGGACGGCTGCGATATGACCAAGGGCAGGGCCCGTATTCCTATGGCCCTTGCAGAGGCTCCACGGGTAGGGGACATCCATAAATACTCCGCCAATTCCATAGAAGAGGTCCATATTTCCCAAGGCATAGAGCAGCCCATTGGCATTGACATACTCATGTCCAGCGAAGTGGGTCTCTTCCAAGTGGAGGAAGTGCTCCTGGGGAAGATAGCCGCCAGTACCGCGAAGAAATACATTGAGTTATACGCCCGGGTCCTGCGGGGGGATACGAAACGGTATTTATGAGGCCCGGTATGGCCCGCCCGGACATCCCTTTGGCAAGCCGCGGATAAACATATTCCTTGCATCCCTGAAAAAGCCGGAGGACTATTCTCCGGGTAAAATCCGCAGGATTCAAACGGGTTAACAGGGCTTTTGGGGCTCACCTGTAATCGGCATAGTGTTGCCCGATGGTTTTAGAGAACTCTCCGGCATTTCCCTGGAAGGTAACATGGGGCGGATAGGGCATAAGCACTATAAAATAAAACACGCTTGAAAAAAATAAAACAAATATTTTATAATCAAAAACATGGAGAAAGTATATGAAAAATAAATCAAAAGATGATCATATAAGAATCAGTAAGTTTTTAAGTTTGGTATTGCGACATTCGCCTGAAACGATCCGTTTAAATATGGATAAAAACGGCTGGGTCAATATTAATGAATTAATTGATAACGCAAATAAATATAAAAATATGCATTTAAATAATGATTTAATAAAAATAATAGTTGAGACTAATGATAAACAGCGTTTTATACTATCCGACGACAGAAAAAGGATACGGGCTAATCAAGGGCATAGTATAACAGTGGATTTAGAATTGGAAAATAAAATACCGCCCGATATTTTATATCATGGGACGGCAACCCGTTTTCTTGATCCAATAATGAAAGAGGGATTAAAACCAATGACAAGACAATATGTTCATCTTTCGCCGACTGCAACAATAGCGCTAACTGTTGGGAAAAGACATGGTAAAGCAATTGTATTACGCAATTATACCCTCGTGTAAACCCATAGGAGAACGATCGAAAAGCGAAAGACCGACAACTAGAAGGGGGTGATGGTGAGGTACAAATAGACGGTCTTGCTGCCCGTGAGAATCGT
>JAITEL010000120.1 GCA_031282065.1 Treponema sp. | reverse complement strand
ATTCCATGAGACCATTACGTTCACTCAAACAAGGGGTATGGTATGAAATCCGTACCCGTATCAACAACCGGGAACCCCTCTTCCGCAGCCATAGGGCACTGGGGATGTTTGCACAGGTCTTCCATGAGACGAGTATGCGCTTTGTTTTCGAGATTCGGGGGCTGCGTCGTGGGGAGGATAGGCTTCAGTTTTATATCAAGCCCGCCCAGGGCCTGGAACTTCCGGCTATCATGAAATGGCTGAAACAGGTATTTGCCCAGCGCTACAATCGTGTCCAGGGGCGGGAAGGGCATATCTGGGGAGACCGGTATAGGTCTGTGATACTCCAAGGGGAGCCGCCTGAAGCGGAGCTTGTGGGGGAGGATGCCATAAGGGTCAGACCCCCTTATGGGAACAGGGAGACCCCTACCGCTTTTCTGTTCCTTTTCCCGCTTCCCCTTGACCCTGCGCCCGGATAAGGGGCGTCCATTCACCGGGTATTCCGTATTAGCCCCTTTGTTCGTCTCTGTGAGAAAACGCTCCGGGGAGAGGTGTGTTCTAAAACAGGCAAGGATAAATATGGGGCAAGTTTAGTGCCGGAGAGGGGCGGCCTTTTCCCCGCGGACTATGCGGCTTAAGGGCCGGGAAAGGCGGGTGAAGAGCGGCGCTCCCGGTCGCCTATGAGCTTGTATTCAATGGCGTCCACCAGGGCGGCCCGGCTGGCCTCAATGATATCTTCGGAAACCCCTACGGTGCTCCAGGCAGAGGCCCCGTCGGTGGATTCGATGAGAACCCGGACCTTCGCCGCAGTGGCGTCCTTGCCGTCAATGACCCGGACCTTGAAATCCGCCAGGCGTACCTGTTCCAGCGCAGGGTAAAAGCGCTCCAGCGCCCGGCGCAGCGCCCGGTCCAGGGCATGCACCGGGCCCTCCCCTTCGGCAGCGGCGATCTCATGCTGGCCCTCCACCCATACCTTGACCCAGGCATGGGAACAGGCAAGCACCCCGCCGCTGGGATGCTCACTGACCACCCGGTAGGCTTCTATCCTGAACTGGGGCTTGTAAGTCCCCAGCTCCTGGCGAACCAGAAGCTCAAAACTGGCGTCGGCGCCCTCAAATTGCCAGCCCCCTGCTTCCAGGGTCTTCAGCCGTAAGGCCAAAGCCGCGGTAACCGGGTCTTCCTTCGTAATGGCGGGGTCTATCTTCTTTGCCCTCTCGGCAATGGCAGACCTGCCCCCCACTTCGCTCATCAGGAAATGCCGGTCATTCCCCACCAGGGCCGGATCGATATGCTCAAAAGACCCCCGCACCTTGAGTATCCCGTCGGCATGCATCCCCGCCTTATGGGAAAAGGCATGGGCCCCCACATAGGGCATGGTATCGGGAAGGGCCACATTGGCAATCTCCGCCACCCGGTGGCTCAACTCAAAAAGCCGCTCCAGCTTCCCCGCAGGAAGACAGGAAAGGCCCAGCTTCAGCGCAATGCTGGGGATTACCGCAGCCAGGCTCGTGTTGCCGCAGCGCTCCCCAAAACCCAGCAGGGTTCCCTGCACATGACGGCACCCCGCCTGGACCGCAGCCAGGGAACAGGCGCTGGCCATATCCGCATCATTATGGGCATGGATACCCACCAGCGGGGCTCTCTCTTCCCCGGCCCTCCTCAGGGCCAGGACCGCCGCAGTCCCCCGTGCAATACAATCGGGAAAGTTCCCCCCATTGGTATCACAGAGCACGATCCGGTCCGCTCCCGCGTCCAGGGCCTCCTGTACGCTTATGAGGGCATACTCAGGGTTAGCCCGCCAGCCGTCAAAGAAGTGTTCCGCATCGTAGATCACCGTCCGGCCCTTGGCCTTGAGAAAGGCCAGGGTTTCCGCAATCATGGCCCGGTTCTCCTCCAGGCTCACCCCCAGCACCTCCTTCACCTGGAGATCCCAGCTCTTCCCGAAGATCACCAGGGTTTCCGTTTCCGCTTCAAGGAGGCTCTTCAACCGGGGATCCCTCTCAGGGCTGAGGCCCTTTTTCCGGGTGGAACCAAAAGCGCACAGCCGGGCATGGGCCAGGGTGAGCCCTGAAGCGAGGCGGAAGAATTCCATATCCTTGGGATTGCTCCCGGGATTCCCCGCCTCTATCCAAGTCATCCCCAGTTCATCCAAGGTCTGAACCAGGGAGAGTTTGTCCTGTACGGAAAAGCTAATGCCCTGTCCCTGCGCGCCGTCCCTGAGGGTAGTGTCGAGGAGTTCAACCGCTATGCTGTCTTCATGCTGCACGATGCCTGTTCTCCTGATAGGCCGGAAACCGCCGGCTTGGTGAGCTTAGTCCTTGATATTGTACTTTCTGCGGAACCGTTCGATGCGGCCTGCGGTATCCACCAGCTTTTGTTTACCCGTAAAGAAGGGATGGCAGGCGGAACAGATTTCGATTTTAACGTCCTTGGCAGTAGACCGGGTCTGGATTACATTCCCGCAGGCGCAGGTAATCGTGGTCTGTACATATTTGGGATGTATTTTTGCTTTCATATCCTATCCTTAAACAGAAAAATAGAGAGAATCTCAATCCATGCCGGCAACACCGGTGTTCATGGATTTAAGGAACGCTTCATTATTCTTGGTTTTCTTCATCCTGTCAACCAGCAGCTCGATGATCTCGATATCTTCCATGGGGTTGATAACCTTGCGGAGGATCCATATCTTCTGGAGCTCCTCCTCGGTAAGCAGAAGCTCTTCCTTGCGGGTCCCCGACTTCTTGATGTTGATGGCAGGAAAGAGCCGCCGGTCTGACAGGCGCCGGTCCAGGTTAATCTCCAGGTTGCCCGTTCCCTTGAACTCCTCAAAGATGACCTCGTCCATGCGGCTGCCGGTTTCCACCAGAGCCGTAGAAATAATGGTGAGGCTCCCCCCCTCTTCAATGTTCCGGGCCGCGCCGAAGAAACGTTTGGGCTTATGCAGCGCATTGGAATCCACCCCTCCCGAGAGGATCTTCCCGGAGGTCGGAATGGTCTGGTTATAGGCCCGGGCAAGCCGGGTGATGGAATCCAGCAGGATCACCACGTCTTTTTTGTGTTCCACCAGACGCTTGGCCTTCTCCAGGACCATCTCCGTAACCTGTACATGCCGGGAGGCCTGCTCGTCAAAGGTCGAGGAAATAACCTCCGCCCGTACGGTCCGCTCCATGTCGGTAACTTCTTCGGGCCGCTCATCAATGAGCAGCACGATGAGATAGACCTCCGGGTGGTTCTTGGTGATGGCATTGGCTATCTTCTGCATCATGATGGTCTTCCCGGTCCGGGGAGGCGCGACGATGATGGCCCGCTGGCCTTTCCCTATAGGACAAAAGAGGTTGATAATCCGGGGGGACACATCCTCGCTCACGGTCTCCAGGTCCAGTTTTTGATTGGGATACAAGGGGGTGAGGTTATCAAAGGGAATGCGGTTCTGGGCCACCGTGGGATCGTCATAGTTGACCGTCTCCACCCTGAGCATGGCAAAGAAGCGCTCCTGCTCTTTGGGGCTGCGGATTTGGCCATAGACCGTATCGCCGGTTTTAAGGGCAAAGAGCCGTATCTGGCTGGGGCTGATATAAATGTCATCCGGCCCCGGCAGGTAGGAATTCTGGGGACTCCGCAGGAACCCGTAGCTGTCCGGGAGTATTTCCAGGGACCCATAGGCATAGATGATGCCCCCTCGTTCCGTATGGGCCTTGAGGATGGCAAAGACGATCTCCTGCTTTTTCAGGGACACCATATCTTCATGGGATATACCGTAACGGACCGCCAGTTCCCGCAGATCTATCATGTTGAGCCGTATGAGTTCATTGATACAGAGCCTGGGCTTGCCGTTATCCTGATCCATACGCGGCTCGGGTTTGCCGTAAATGTCCGGCATGGAAGGCAGATTCTTGGGCAAGGCCGGCAGGGGCAGGACCTGAGCAGCCTCCCCGGCAGAGGCAGGAGCCGGGCTCGCCGCACCGGAACTTGCCGCAGAGCTGTTACGGTTATAGGTACTCCGGCCCCGGGTTTTAACGGAAACCGCAGGCGTGTCTGTCCCCGGGACTTCTTCGGGGCTTCCCCCTTCAGGAGCGCTTCCCGCATCCCAACGGGCCCGGTAACTCCGCTTAGACTTGGCCCGTACCACGATCCGGCCGTTTGGGCGCTCCCCCGGATCTTCTTCCTGGCCCTCATCATCCCGTATTTCCTCCTGGACCAGGGGCGCTTCCCACTCCCTGGTTTCCGGAACTTCCGGTTCAAGCGGCCCTTCCCCCTGGAAAGACCGGGTTAGGGTCTCAACCTTTTCTGGACCATTCCCGCTGAGCAGAGAAGGTTCCCGATCAAAAGCTATTACTGCTTGATGTTCCGTTGTTTCAACTTTCCGATTTTTTCGTACTACTGCCATTGATGTAAACCACCTATTCAATTATTTTGCTGTATGATTCGATTGTTACGCTCTGTCGAGGATGTTTCACCAAGTGCTTTTTGGGAAACACCCTCTTGCTTTCATCTATTTCATCCCTAAGGGAACAAAACAAGAAGAGTCCACTTTATGTAATACACCGAGATTGCAACCCTATTCGTTTCCTGTAAGAGTAGTATTTTTCATTTGAAGGATGCTAACGATATAGTACGGATGATGCAAAAGCCTATGCGCTCGTTCATCACCCTATGCCCTTACTATAGTTACGCTTCTTTTTTCTGTCAATCCACCTGCCATGAACGAATTGTATGTGTACCCTTGCACTTAGAGCGAAAGTCTACGGATGAGTTCTTGTATAACGGCCCCCGCAGCAGCACTGCGGACCTCCTGCCGGGAACCGGTATAGTGAAATACCTGAGCCTGCACGTCCTTTCCCCTCAAGGCCGTAGCTATCCATAGGGTTCCCACCGGTACCGGCGTACCATCACCTTCTGGTCCTGCAAGGCCCGTTACCGCAGCGGCTATATCCGCGCCGCTGTGTTGCAACGCTCCTTGAGCCATTGCACAGACGGTTTCCCGGCTTACCGCCCCATATCGACGGATGATCCCTTCATCCACACCCAGCATAGTGATTTTGGCGGCTACAGTATAGGACACATAGGCGCCCCAAAATACCCGGGACGCTCCTGGAACCTGGGCCACCAGATCTGCCACCAAGCCTGCGGTACAGGACTCTGCCAGCACGAGAGTCTGGGAAGCAGCAGATAAACGGCTCATCAGCGCTGCAGCATCACTCATTGCTTCGCTGTAATTCCGCCTTGATCTCTTGAGTCGGCCGTGCAAATATTTCCACTTCTTCTTCTACTTGGGTCATCGTACATTGGCCTTCAAAGAGCACCCCGTCGGCAATCCGTAACCGGGCAGCGACAAGGTCTCCCCGGACTTCTGCTCCGGGAAACATATCGATCTTATCCACCGCATGTACCGGAGCCACCACGGTTCCATACACCGTGAGGGAACTTACCGAGATATAATCCGCCTCAACCACCGCTCCCTTATCCACAATCAGGGTACCCTGGGCTTCTATAGTTCCCTTAAATCGCCCTTTGATACAAAGGGTCTCACTAAATTTCAAATACCCATCAAATCGGGTACCCGCTCCAAACGTAACTAACCGGGAACCCTCTTTTCTTTTTCCTTCTACGTTAGACATATACTACCTTTTTCTACCAACCTTACAGACCCTATACCCACGGCTTCCTTGTGCTGTATCCAGTACCCCCCCGGATTCGACTTTACTCTTCCTGTACCATAAGCCCGGGGCTATTTTTTTTTATATTTTCCCACGCGAAGATCGTTTTTTCAATACAGGCATCTAATTCGGCCACCTGTTTTCTCATCCCCTGACTCTTGTCTCTCACCTGTTGCAACTGGTGAGAGAAGGTATCCTGCTCAGAAGTTTCTACAAGGTCCTTATGCTTCTGGGATGAGAACACCCTTTCTCCCCAAGGGACAATTTGGGCAATTGCATGGTCTAAGGCATCTATACTGCGTATAAAATCCGTTAGATTAGTTCTTATGTCAGCGCTTAATGCTTCTGCAAAGCTCAAACAGGATTCCCGTAAGCGGATATGGGAAACTAATTCCCGATTACGAAGCAGTGCCCGGATCCGCACCAGCACCTCAGAAAAATTAAAGGGTTTAGTGATATAATCATCCACGCCCAGCTCAAAGCCTTCGACCTTATCTTTAACAGCATCCAAAGCAGAAAGCATAATAATAGGAATTTCCCGAAATTGGGGATCGGCCTTTAAGATTTTGGTACACTCCCAGCCAGACATCCGCGGCATGATATTATCCAGTATAATCAGATCCGGATAAAAACCCCGTACCTTTTCCAGTGCCTCTACTCCATTCGTCGCTTTTTCTACTATAAACCCAAGCTTGGTAAGCATGACTTCGAAGAACTCAAGACTTATCTCCTCATCATCCACAATGAGTATCTTCTTATGAGAGTTCATATCTTCCTTCCTTTTGAATAAACCTGTGGCCTCTCATTCCCTGTATTTTCCTATAATGTTCATGCAATTGTCAATCCGCAGGAATCTCTTTTTTGATATATCTTAGTATACATCCTCCTATGCCGAGTATCAACAGGATAAGTGCGGCAACAACACAGCCTCGAGGCAAAAAATCCCCGTATTGGGTATACCAGGAATTCATAGTAATCACCGGAACCTGGACCGTCAACTGGGTTTCAACGAAAGGTTCCGCCATGGCTATAACGGCGCCATTGGGATCTATGGCACAGGTTTGGCCCGATGCTGTGGAACGTACCAGGGACCTCCGGTTTTCCACTGCTCGAAACAGGGCCATGGAAAAATGCTGCATCTGAGCGGGGAGACTGTTCGACCATGCGTCATTGGTAAGGTTGACGATAAGTTCAGCCCCATTACGCACAAAATCCCGGGATAGATACCCAAAGGTATCCTCAAAACAGATGGGACTGGAAAAGTGTAGTCCATTAACGGTAAACACCGTGGCCTCATTCCCCGGTTCCCAGAAATGGGTATCTGCATCACGGAGGATCTCATAGATCAGGGGAAGCTGTTTTTTATAAGGGAAATGCTCGGTAAAAGGTACCAGATGCAACTTACGGTACACCCCGGTAATGGCCCCCCGCTCAAAGACCAGGGCAGCGTTATAATCAACCCGGTGATCTGCAAGAGGATTCTTAGCCGGGTCCTTACGGGCATCGTCGTTTCCAATTACAAAGGGTACTTCCTGGGTAGCTAGGTAATCCATAAGCTCTTTTACCAAACTATAGGATGGCTGATCATCCCGATAGGTGATATGCCAGTAAATCCGGGGAACAAAGGCCGTCTCAGACCATACAACCAGATCCGGTTTGGGATCTGCCTTCAGTGCCTCATCAGAGAGCCGTTTTAAAACCTCATAATTTTTCCGGTATTCCTTAATACCTCCCCGCCAGGGATCCGTATTATGCTGAATCAAGGCTATCCGGGCCAGAGGAGCATCGGAATAATCTACCTGGGCGGTATATCCATACACCAGGGTCCCGATTAAGGCCCCAAACCATAGGATCCCCGCTACCCTTTCCTGCCTCCAGAAGAGCTTAAGGCGATCCAGGCAAGTCGCCCCTCCTGCCTTTTCCATGCGGGCTAGAGCCGCAGCTAACCATGCCGAGGGAAACACCACCAACACGGAAACTCCCCAGACTCCGAATATATCGGCGATCTGGATAAGCGGAAGCCAAGGCCACTGGGAATATCCCGTAATTCCGTAGGGATACCCTAAAAAGCCCTGAGTACGAAGGTATTCAAAGCTTATCCATAACAGTCCCTGAAGCAAATACCCCCGCCGGGGAAAAAGAATCACCGCCAATTTCAGGAGAGGAAAAAGGATCATAAAAAATACCAGATAAATGATCCCTACGATTAAACCTGCCAGCGGATGAAAAACACTTAACCAGTAGTTAAAAAGACCGTATGCACTATACCCGTACAGTGCACCCCAAAAGCAGGCGTTTCCAAAGCCCACTCGATAGCTAAGCCAAAATACCGGCACATAGGCAATCCATGCTAATAAGGGCAAACCCTCTTTCCATATAAGATTAGGAAACCCACCGGCAAATAACACCGCCCCAAGCAGTACCGCCCCCAAAGGGATAAGTCCCTTGGGTAGTATGCTCTTCCAGCCTTGAGCCCCAATCATGAAAGCCTACTCAGGATCCTCCTAGACTTCTGTATTCTTGGAATCAGATAGCCCCTCCTCCACACCTAAGTTCCATAGATCCTGCTTTAACTTTCTTCCCGGTCTGAAGGCAACTGCTCCATGAGCCTGAACCGACAAAATTGCTCCGGTTCTTGGATTTCTTGCCTTTTCCCTGCCCTTTCTCATTTTGAATTCAAAGGTACCAAATCCCCGTAATTCAAGGGTCGCCTCTTCCATGAGGGCAGACTGTATCGTATTCAAAAAACAGTCAATAACTGTTTGTACATCTTTACGATCAACACCGGTCTTATGATACACCGAATCAATCAGATCAGCTTTGGTATATTTTTTCTCTGTCACTATACCCTCATTCCATTTCCCTCTAACCACCCATACCGTCTTGATATGCTCTTATGGAGTCCAGGCCTACTGCGCTGCCGCAGCTTGGTTAATGGTATTAAAAAACCGCTGCATCCTTGATTTTTTACGGGCTGCGGTGTTTTTCTTGATAATCCCCTTCTGGGCAGCAGTATCAATTTTCTTTATCATCTCTTTGAGTGCCGCCCTTGCTTCACCAAGCTCTTTTTTTTGAGCTAGAACCATAAATTTCTTGGTAATAGTCCTTACCGAACTTTTTACCGCCTTATTCCTGATACGCCGTTCTTCACTCTGGCGATGCCGCTTAAACGCGGAACTATTTTTGCCTGTCAAAAGAACATCCTCCTCCTACCAATTTCTTCTCCTTCTTCCTCATACCCATTTCCCTACCACAAGCAACCTGGGTTATGGAAAGATTCCCGGAATACCCTTATTTAAAATCCGAAGGCCGCCGTTCCAAACGTTTACATTTCTCGCATTCGGCAACATTCTTGACCTTACCCTTTTCAAAAAGGGTCTTCATCTTAACTTCCCCACCACAAGAACAAAAAAATTTTTGAGTAGCGCTGGATGTACGAGAATTCTTACTCTGAGCCATAGAAGCATCTCCTCGCCATTATATGACATTTTTGCTTTAACAAATGGGGTTTTTCAAAGGATTAGCCTCTGAAAAAGCCTCAAGTATCTATAAAAAATACTATAAGTGTACGCTGCTTGTCAATCGGCCCTTGAACTTACAACTGGTATAGATAGGACAGGAGTGTTTCTTTCCATGCTCCTGACTTGAGGATATGGGCTTTGATTCCCAAAGCCTTCAAGCCGTACTGCTCTGCTTCTGAGGTATTGGAGGTAAGCACAATCACCGGCACATTAGAAGTAGTGATAATTCTTTTAATAAATTTCCAACCATTCATATCGGAAAGTACCATACCGGTAATGACTAAAGCCACATCCTCCCGGGCAATAGCTTCTAGCGCTTCGGTTCCTTTGGAAAAACTTTCGCCCAGAAATCCATGTTCCGCAAGAAAGCTTTTCATTACTTTTCTGAAGAACAGGCTATTATCTACATGAATAATGGTTTTCATTAACTACTCCTTTATGATAAGCATTTTTTTGAATACCAGTCCCCCTTGATGCTATCTCAACCCTAGCTACCTCAAGTATAAAACATATCAGGGCATTTCTACGACTTGCTCTACAAAGGGACTCCTCAACTGACTGCTCGCCCTACCGCCCCATTCACCTGCATCAGAACAACCGCTTAAAAAGGTCCAGAAACGCCGAGCAGGAACCAACTTACCGTCCCCATACAAAGCCGCTCCCAAATAATAGAGGGTCTTATAGTATTCCGCACCTTCAATATAGTCCACTAAAATCGGCCGTTTCATAGCCAAAGCCATCAAGTTTTCCAGCGTGGTAAAGGTAAAATCATACTGATTACGGATTACTTCCTCAATCACAATGGTATTCTGAATCAAAAAGGAAAACATCAGGTGTTCTACCGCCCGGTTGTGCCGTCCCGAGGTGTAGTAATATAGGCCCAAAAGCCTATGAGCCCGTTCTACCATAGAATGGTTATAGCGATAGACCGTTAAAAAACGGCTGATTCCATCATTCTCCAAGATCTTGAGCATGACGCTTTTCGTATATAGATTTACTTCACCGGACCACAAAGTATCCTGCTCCAGGATCTCCAGAAGCTGCTTTTCCATCTCCGTATAATTTTGCTTGATTTTAAGAATATCAATGATTTTATATAAAATTTCCATATCAAACCCCGGGTTTTCCAAAAAGGCCCGCTGTTCATGGGCCTTTTGATACTGCCTCAAGGCCACCGTCAATTCTCCCTCGACCCGATAGCTTTCTCCTATCCAATATTCCGCCTCAGGATAATTCTTCAGATGCCCCAAGGCTTCCAATGCCTTGGTAGCGGATCCTTCCAAGGATGATCGAGGTACCCGAAAATAGAGCTCCCGCAGAGCAGTCCCAGCATTTACCTGATAGCGTTCAGCAATATACGGCTCTATTTGATCCAGGGAATCCCCTAATAACCTGACCTCTGGGATAGAAAGCAAATCAATGAGATCCTGTTCCATCCGAGTATACATGGCCCGGCGATCCCGCCGGGCATCCTCAAAAGCCAAAAGGGCATTCCCATAATCCCCTTTTCTAAATAAGGATTTTCCTCGTTCTAGGCTAAACCAATAAGGACGCTCGTTTTGTCTTTGCGCCCATCCCAAGACCCCGCAGAGAAAAAACAGCAAGCACCCTAACATCTGCGCTTTTTTCATTTTTTTTCACTTTCCCTCCCACGGGACAGCCCTTCCAGTTCTTCCTCAAAGGCAGCGTCCGCGGCCTCCGCTCCAATGGTCCTCACTACCTTCCCTTGCCGGAATAAAAAGACCTTATTTCCTAGGCCTGTGATCCCTAGATCCGCATGCCGCGCCTCTTCTGGGCCATTGACTGCACAGCCCATAACCGCAATGGTAAGATCTTGGTCTATAGTATACAGACGATGTTGCCAACGCTTGGTAAAAGCATGAGTATCGAAACTGTTCCTACCACAGCGAGGACAAGAAATCATGGTTACCCCTCCCCTCCGTTTCTTTCCGATACCCTCCTCCAAGTTCCTCAAAATCTCCTTACCGGCAATGACCTCCTTCTCCATGGTATCCGAAAGAGACACGCGAATCGTATCCCCAATTCCTTCCCCTAACAAGGCATGGAGGGCAAGAGTATTACGGATCACTCCTGGAATAAGGGGCCCTGCTTCAGTAACCCCGATATGAAGGGGCACATCGGTCCGCTTTGCCAGAAGCCGGTTGGCCTTTATAGTATCGGCAACAGAAGATGCCTTCATTGAGACCAGGACTTGGGAAAAATCAAAGTCCTGAAAGAACTCCAGTTCCCGTTCTGCGGCCTGCACTAAGGCCGCAGAACGATCAAGGTGACCTTCTGCCACAGCACGACGCAGATCCTGGGGAAGGCTTCCGCCATTTACCCCTATTCGTATAGGTACCCCTTGGGAAGCGGCTTTCGCAAGCACCTGTTCGATCTTCTTACGGCTGCCGATGTTACCGGGATTGATACGAATTTTAGCAATGGGAAAATCAAGACATCGAAGGGCAAGAGTATAATCAAAATGGATATCTGCCACCAGGGGCATGGCAGTCATGGATGCCAGGGTTCCCACCACCTCCGCAGATTCCTTATCCGGTACTGCAAAGCGGAGCAACCCGCAGCCCATAGCGCTCAAAGCCTTAATACGGGAAAGAGTCTCATCCCCGGCACTTCCGGTAAGATCCGAAAAAGAAAGGCGGTCTTTCCACATGGTTTGTATAAGCACCGGAAAAGTACCGCCGATCATGACCGGTTCAACCCCGCCAATCTTGATTACCCGTGTAGTATAACCCATCCCGTTAAGCGCCTAAAGCCCAATAGAGGGTATACTGCCCACTCTACAAGCTACCTGCAAGGCCCAAGGAGAATACCATCACGAACAGAGCCACCGTTTCAATAAGACCCACCACCAGGATGTAGTTACCAAAGCCCTGACCGGTTTCTCCATAGGCATCCGAAGCGCAGGCACTGCATTTGCCTTGGTATAAGGCCGAAGCACCCATGGCCAATCCCGAAAACACCCCAATACATAATTGTGCAAGAGGGTCATTTAAGCCCACCAGGGTATTCATCAAAATGAAACCATAGATGGTCTGCGTCAAAGGCGCACCTGCAAAGGCTACCAGGATGAAAGGCACCGGTTTATTCTGGATAAAACATTTTTTCCATGCCCCGATGGCGGACATACCCGCAATGCCTGCTCCCAGGGTAGAACCCAAGGCAGCAAGACCAAGACAGGCAGCAACTCCAATCAATCCAATATTCATATATACTCCTTAATTTTGGTTTGTTAAATAAATGAGTTTATTTAACAAAAAATTAACCATCGGAACATCCGGATTTTCTAAACCTCTGGTTTAAAATTTCCGAATCGCATCTCCTTTGGACCATATAAATTTCCGAAACCGGTTTAAAGTACATATTGAGCCGTTTTAATCCATTACCGGATTCCCCCAACTCACTACCCTTAAACCCTAGTCCGGCAGCGCTTTATGTTTAAGCGCAAAAGGTGAATATGTATAACCGGACCATTCCATACCAAGATGACCGGCATATTCCAATAAATTGAGCCGTACCCCATGAACCACCACCGAAAGGGCGTTCATGGCAAGGTTAAGCCCGTGACCGAACAGGAGGATGAGTCCCCCCCCAATAATGCGAACCGGACCCGCAGGAAGTCCACCGGCCATAGCATTAAAACTACTTGCTATGGCAGCTCCTGCAAGACCTACCGCGAAGAGACGGATATAACTTATAATATCCGAGAAACTCGATACCGCACTCAAAAACGTGGTCAGGAAAGTGGCAAAACCCTTTCCTATATTTTTAAGGAAATTCCCTCCCTTCTGTTCAACAAAGATAAAGAAAGTCCCTAGGCCGCCTCCAATAAGATACAAGGCAAAAGTAGGAATCGGGAATTCGGTCTTGGAGAGCACCAGATTTAATACCAGAAAATAGAGACCTACCATCATACAAAGCCAACCAGCCTGGGCTAAGGCGGTAAGGGACGGTAGAGCCTTCTTGATGTTCTTCAGATGAGCCAGTATGAGCTGCCCTGCCCCAACAACAAAACAAAGATGTTTAATGTTCTGCTCTGAAGCGAGGAACGGAACCTTGAGGGCCGCTAGGAACTCAGGAATATGCTGTATAGCAAACCACGAGCCGGTGATGGTCCCCCATAGGATAGTAGTCAGGGAAAGTAAACCTAAAAGCAATACTCCATCGGGAACTTTCCCGGTTTGCCTTGCAGATTTTATCCCAAAAATAAGCGCCCCTACGAACAAGATGGAACCGTATCCTGCATCCCCAAAGATCATGGCAAAGAAAAAACTGAAAAAGAGCAGATAGGATAGGCTAATATCGTATTCCCGATACCCCGGGGTAGTTCCCAGAAGCTGAAACAGCGGCTGAATCAGCCGGGTAAAGGCATTACTCTTTACCAAAGTTGGAGGATTATCCGTTTCATCAGGGTCCCGTACAACCAAGGCCCAACCGTTTTCTGCTGCCGTCCGCTTTAATATCCCCACCGCATCATCCGGCACATACCCGGTAAGCCATGAAACGGCAAACTCCACCGGAACCGATTCCACTCGATCCATACCGGCCCGGGCGGTCTCAAAGGCAATATGCTGGGTAAGCTCCTCCAGCTCCGCTTCAACCGCTTCTTTCCGATGTGCGAAGTCTGAAAATCGAATTTCTATATCCTGTAACTTCCCCTGTATCCCTTGTATGATCCCCTCCAGTTCATTAAGGGAATGTTCCGGTAGAACAAAAGGTATTTCCCCTTCAATTTCTTTACCCACACTGAGTCCATACACCACCGCTTTATCTTCTGCAAGCCGGATAAATAGATCTTCTTTTCCCAAAGAGGCATAGACCTTGCGGGAGAGTTTATAAGGGATAAGCACAACTCCCTGGACCGCCAAGTCTTGAAACGACCCAGGCTTAAAATTACCCCAGCTTTCAATGCGGCTTCGTTCTTTAATCATACCAAGCAACTGTTCCTGGAGGGCCTTACGCTCATCCTCTAAGGCAAAGATCTGCTTCACCATCTCCGCCCCATTCGACTCTTGTTCCGGCGATGCCTTAGCTTCTCCTAGATAAGGTCGCAACAAGCCCAAAGCTCGTTCAACATTGATCTTCTGATCCAGCAACACAGACAAGATGTCTGAAGCCACCGCCCGCTTCTCTAAATGCACGACACCTACTTCCCGGAGCTTTTCCAGGGATGCTTCCCGGGTCTTATCCATGACCACTAGGGACACTTTCTTCATCGGTACAATCATTGTAGACCCCTCTCCATTCCTCGTTTAGCGATCTTTCCCCGGACCACTGCGGAGGTTTGTTGATCCCCCAAATAGACCCGGATCTTCTTAATGTTACCCTTGGTCTCTGGGATCATAATCTTCTCAAACAGGTTGACTCGTTGGGTGGTTACCCGTAATTCATGATCCAGCCGTTTCCGCTGCTCTTCAAGAATGTATGCCTCCAAATCCAGCAACAAGACCTGCTGCATCTTTGCCACCGCCTTATCAAGCCATAGGGGACTGCGAGCCAAATCATAGGGGGCAGTGTAAAATTCCGCGCCATGAAAGAGAGGGATAGATACCCCTGCAATATTTCCCTGACTGGTGGTAATGCTTCGTATCTGAAGCAGTTCAGAGGTAAAAAAACCACTTTCGCAAAATACCCCTATCCAGGGTTTAAAAGATTCATCTACCCCTTCTTTTGCGGCTAGCAATGCTTTAATACGTAACTCCGTGGTCCTGATTTCTGCCTGAAGCTGCTGCTTCTTAAGCATCAAAGTCGGAAGATACCGTTGATACATCTTAAGGGCATCTTTCTGCTTTTTAAGCTCATTTTTGGTCAGCTTGATCTTTGCCATATCCTTGCTAATCCTTCTTAGGCCAGAACTTCGCAATCAGCTCAGAACGAAGTCCTGTTTCTTCAGGGCTGAAACAATCAGCCAAGATCTCCCAACCCAAATCCAGTGCCCGCTCCAAAGGAATGTTGACCGACAGATCCATCATGCCCTTTTCAAATCGATCCCCATACTTAAGCAGTTTATCATCCCAAGGCGTCATAATAAAACCCATAGCCTTCTTTTCCAAAGTATCCTTATAGGCTGAGTAGAGCTTGATCATACCGTCCATCAAAGCCCGGTGATCTGCACGGGTTTTACCATTGACCATTTGTTTAAGCCGCGAAAGAGAACCAAAAGGCTCAATACGACCGTTCTTGAGATAATACTGCCCTTCGGTGATGTACCCGGTATTATCCGGAACCGGATGGGTTACATCATCTCCGGGCATGGTCGTAACCCCCAAGATAGTAATGGACCCAGCAGTATCGAAATCCACTGCCTTTTCATAACGGCTTGCAAGCTGACTGTACAGGTCTCCCGGATACCCCCGGTTAGAAGGCACCTGCTCTTGAATGATGGAGATTTCCTTCATGGCATCCGCAAAGTTAGTCATGTCCGTGAGCAACACCAGCACATCCTTGCCTTGCAAGGCAAACTGTTCCGCCACGGCCAAGGACATATCGGGAATCATAAGACACTCCACCGTAGGATCTGAGGCTGTATGCACGAACATCACGGTCCGGGAAAGAGCTCCTCCCTCTTCCAAAGCATATTTAAAAAACAGATAATCATCGTATTTAAGTCCCATACCCCCCAAAACAATAACATCCACCTCGGCTTGCATCGCAATCCGGGCCAAGAGATCGTTATAGGGTTCCCCAGAAACCGAAAAAATCGGCAGCTTCTGAGAAACCACCAGGGTATTAAACAGATCGATCATGGGAATGCCGGTCCGGATCATCCTCCGGGGGATGATCCGCTGGGCAGGATTTACCGAAGGCCCGCCAATAGAGATAAGGTTTTCATGAAGCGCAGGTCCCCGATCCCGAGGCTCCCCAGAACCGGAAAAAACCCGGCCCATGAGATTTTCCGAAAAAGATACCTGCATCGGTCGTCCCAGAAAACGTACCGTATCCCCGGTGGAAATACCCCGACCTCCGGCAAATACCTGGAGAGAAACCAAATTGCCTTCCAGTCGATTTACCTCTGCCAAAGAGGTTCCAAATACCGTATCCACCTCTGCCAAATCTCCATACCGGATATCTTCAGCCTTGACGGTGATAACGCTCCCCGTGATGGATTCAATCTTACTATATACCTTGTTCATTGCTGATTCTCCCTCTATATCCTACGCAAGGAATTGTTCCGCTGCCTTATCAATCCCTTGGGAACGTTCAGCTACCGTAGCCTCAAGCTCCCTTTGCAATGCTTTAAACTGCTCACTGTTCCACTCTGTACCATTGTAATCCAGGAAACGCTGCCTAAGCCGGTTGAACCAGGTTCGGGCCTCATTCTTATCGGTAAAGGTAAACTTGGAAGCCAATATCTTGAGGATGATGGTGAAAATATACTGCTGCCTATCGGGAATCGCCGCACAGTCCACAGGATTGAAGGAATCCTGCTGGAAATACACCGCATCCAGGAAGTCCCCTTTGAGGTAGACCACATAATCATCTAAGCTGGTCCCTTCCTCACCTACTACCTTCATCATCTGCTCCACCTCACTACCGCGGAACATGAATCTATGGGCATAGGCGATCTTATCTCCTGGAATAATTCCCTTGTATTTAGACCAGGACTCAAGGGGATGAATGGCCGGGTACTTACGGGCATCTGAACGTTCTCGAGAAAGCCCATGAAAAGCCCCTACTACCTTGAGGGTTGCCTGGGTTACCGGCTCCTCGAAGTTACCACCTGCTGGACTAACTGTTCCACCTATGGTAACCGAGCCTATAGAGCCATCCCGAAGCCGAACCAAACCCGCCCGTTCATAGAAACTAGCAATGGTCGATTCCAAGTATGCCGGAAAAGCCTCTTCTCCGGGGATTTCTTCCAAACGTCCTGACATCTCCCGCATGGCTTGAGCCCAGCGGCTCGTAGAGTCCGCAAGGAGCAGGATGTTAAGACCCATCTGCCGGTAATATTCTGCTAAGGTTACCGCGGTATACACCGAAGCCTCCCGGGCCGCTACAGGCATGGAAGAGGTGTTACAGATGATTACTGTGCGCTCCATAAGCGAACGACCAGTTTTCGGGTCGGTGAGTTCTGGAAATTCTTTGAGGGTCTCTACTACTTCCCCTGCCCGCTCACCGCAGGCCGCAAGGACCACAATATCCACATCCGCATTACGGCTGGTGATTTGCTGGAGTACAGTTTTACCCGCCCCAAAGGGTCCGGGGATACAATAGGTGCCCCCTCGGGCTACCGGGAAGAAGGTATCAATCAGCCTGACCTTGGTAACCATAGACTCTTCCGGCTTGAGCCGTTCTTCATAGCAATTCACCGGACGTTTTACCGGCCACCGGAAGGACATAGCCACAGGAAAACGGTTTCCCTTCTCATCCTTTAATTCTGCGATGGTCTCCCGGATGGTATAGGACCCTGCTTCCTTAATAGACACCACAGTATAGAAGCCGTACAGGTTAAAGGGGACCATGATACGATGGGTAAAAGAACCTTCCGGTACGGTTCCCAGGGTATCCGCCCGTTCCACCCGATCCCCCACCTTTACCTGCGGGGTAAAAGCCCAAGGCACATCCAAGGGAAGAGGATCTAAGTATATCCCTCGTTCCAGGAAATAACCTGCCTCTTGAGCCAGTTTGGGCAGGGGATTCTGGAGACCATCGAACACCTGCCCTAAAAGACCAGGCCCCACTTCTACGGCCAACATGTCCCCGGAATACTCCACCGTATCCCCGATAGCGATCCCCTTGGTAATCTCAAACACCTGAAGTTGGGATATATCCCCCCGGATACGGATAACTTCACTCTTGAGCCGTTTATCTCCCACTTTGACATAGCCCACTTCGTTCATGGAAACAACGCCTTCAAAACGGACGCTTACCATATTGCCGTTAACGGCGACTACCGTTCCTTTTGTTCCGGTCATTTCGGTTCTCCCGATTCGATACTGATTTCAGACACTCCTCCGCCTTCTGACGCAAGTCCACCGGCAGCCGCCATAATAGCGGTATAGAGCCCTTTATACGCCACAAACCCTTCCTCCGCGTTGAATGAGGCGCGCCGTTCCATGAGGAGCAGCCGCAGCAGATAGGCATAGATAGTAGTAACTCCAAAATAATCAAAACCTTGCATAGCTTCAATGGCATTCCACCGGGCCTGGTCAAGAAAAAGTTCCGCTTCTAAAGGCGATTCTAAGCCCAGGGCAACCTTAGCAAGGGCCTCGACCTCCACCGGATCTTCTGGTGGGTCCACTGGTGCAGCCCCTTCTTGCCCCAAGGCCTGGGCCCGGTAGCGGGCAAGGTTGAGCCGCAAAGCCCGTTCCCAATATCGCCACTTATTGATAAAGGGTGATACCGTAGCCCTCGGCTCGTCCCGATACGAAGCAGCTTTCCCTTTCCCCGAAGATAGGCCTTCCGTATCCGGGTCTAAGGTACACCAATCCAACAAGGCTGCATCCTGCGGACGCAACTCACTCTTGCAGAGGGATTTAAATTGAACCGAAGACAACGGAGCACTCTGACCATAGATAAGATAGGGAAGCTGGGACACTAAATAATAATAAGCCACTGCCTAGCTTCCTTTTACCGCTTGCTTGAGAATGTCCCCCAATCGAGGATTGAGATACGCTGAAAGCAGAGCTCCTACGGATTCAGCGGAAAAATCATAATAGGCAGATCCGTCCTTGTGGGCAATACGAAAACCTGCCACAAGATTCCGATTGGATTTGAGCTCAAGCCCCTGGGCCAAGGTAACGGCAAGCTGGTCCTTAAAATAGGCCTCCAGGTTCTTGAGAGCCTGTTCACTGAGGATAAGATCCAGCGTATCTTCTCCTTTAGCTACCCAAGCCCGTAACAAGTCAGGGAGTACCGCCTTGAGAGTATCCTCGGTATAGGATTCCTTCAGCCGTTGGGCAATAAGGGTATCCAAAAGCGCCTGAATTTCTCCCTTAAAGGCCAGGACAAGATTCCGGGAAGCCTGTTCAAGCGCTACAACACCCGCCTTTTCCATGCGTTCAGCATCCACTTTTCCCTTGGTAATAATGGCCGCCGCTTCTTTCTGGGCAGCTTCTATAATACGCTTGGCTTGTTCTTCGGCCTGAGATTTCACCCGCGCCGCTTCTTCGGCAGCGGATTCGATTCCATCCTTTTTTATCTTATCAATAAGTTCCTGAAGTTGGATGTCCATAATCTCCTCTTTGAAAAATAATTCCCTTTATTTCCCCTGATCGTCCGGCGCTTTCATGGGGCAGTTTATCCCCAGACCGGTTACATTGAACACTAAATTTACTATAATATATGATACCTTGACATGGGTACTTTTGCAAGGCAGGCTTTGTATTTTTTATACTAATTTGTCATGCTTCCCTCTGAAATAAAGGGGTATCACCCTTCTGTTTTCCTGTGTGCCCATTACCAATCAAAGGCGAAGAGGGCTTTCTCATGGTAATCCCGCTGAGGGCCATAGATTGAGGAGGGAAACTGGGGCTGATTGGGCGTATCGGGAAAGTGCTGGGTTTCAAGGCAGAAGCCGCTGTGCTTGGTGTACACCGAACCGGCTTTCCCCTGAACCACGCCAATGTGATTCCCCGTATAAAATTGTACCCCTGGTTGCGTAGTGAACACCCGCAGGGTCCTGCCAGAACTCCCTTCATGGACATCCGCACAGGGCCGAAGCTTTCCGCTCTCACCCTGAAGCACAAAGCAATGATCGTAGCCTCCCTGTACCTGGTCAAAGTCTCTTTTAATGGGCTTAGAGGTACGAAAATCAAAGGGCCCCTGCGCCACTGACCTTAATTCACCGGTGGGGATGAAACTCCGGTCAATCACGACATAGGCATCCCCGTGAATGGTTACTTCATGGGAAAGGATGTCTCCCCTTCCTTCTCCGGCAAGGTTGAAATAGGCATGGTTGGTCAGGTTCACCGGACAAGGGGCATTGAGTCGGGCCTGGTAATCGGCAATCACCTCGTTAGACCGGCTAAGCCCATAACTCACCACCGCCTTACAGGTCCCTGGAAAACCCTCATCCCCATCAGGGCTAGTCAGCTCAAAGCGAACAAAGACACCATCCCGATCTTCATAGGCATCGGCCTTCCATAGGGCCTTATCAAAACCCCGGCGCCCCCCATGAAGGGTATGGGGGCCTTCGTTCTGGTACAAGACATACTGGGTACCGTTCAAGGAAAAGCGGCCTCCCCTAATCCGGTTAGCAAACCGGCCAAGGGTAACCCCGAAATAAGGGGTATTATGGGTATAGGCTTCCAGGCAGGAGTAACCCAAAAGCACATCCGCTTTTCCCTGGTTTTGAGAGGGAACCCACAGGGAAGTGAGGCTTGCCCCGAAAGAGGAGATGGACAAGGAGATATCCCCTGCTTTCAGGGTATAGAGGTATACCTTCTTTCCAGAGGAAAGAAGACCGAAGGTTTTTTTGCTGATTTTCATAAGGCCTCCAATACAAGCAGGTCCTAGGGCCATACAAGGAGGGTATGGCCCTAGGTTTAGAGTCACTACACAAGAGGATTATATCCATACTCCAAGAAACCCGGCTAGAGGCACCTGCGGTGAGCGTAGCGGGGTGTGGCATAGTTAAGAGGATAGTATTGGGAATCAGGTATTTCCTTATGTTACGAACCCCGATAATCCTGCTGGGAACTCCGAAGTCAGCGTTCCAAGGAATTAAAAAAGTACCTGACCCTGCCCTAGCTATCCTTCTTCAGCAATTCCAAATTCAAAAAAAGATGCCTAAAATAAGGCATGGGACGGAGAATACT
Source organism: Treponema sp. (assembly GCA_031282065.1). Lineage (GTDB taxonomy): Bacteria > Spirochaetota > Spirochaetia > Treponematales > Breznakiellaceae > JAIRLU01. Next base: position 60 of record JAITEL010000120.1, on the reverse strand, counting down.
TAAACCCTTTATCGGGTATCTTGATAAGGCGGCGGAGAAACTGCCTGAGTGTCGGGAGGC
>JAITEL010000023.1 GCA_031282065.1 Treponema sp. | reverse complement strand
CAAACCGGGAAGTAGCAAGGAAAGAGTATCTGAAAAAACCTCATTTTCATCATAATCACAAATCAAACTGTTGATAGGGGGATAATTCCATTCCCTTAACTTGTTGACAGTGTGATCCCTCCCATCGGCACCGGATAAGGGTGGTCAGATCTTTTCCGTTTCCTTTGCTTTCAAGCCACTCCAGGGAAGTGACAGTGATGACGCTCCTTGGTTCTCTCCTCTCAGGGTCTCTCTCCTATTCGGTGGTGTGCGAAATATATTGCTCTACTGTTTCTTCCCACTATAATTCGTTTACTGGTAATACTTTATCACGCTCTTTGCCAAGCCCGCCATATATTTCGTCCACTACCCTCCTATTCACCGGTTCCCTGATCAGCCGCCCTCTCCCGGCATGGCTCTTCATCCAGATACTCAACATAGTCCCAAATGTCCTTAATCAGCCTGGGCTGGTTTTCCTTTACCGCCAAAGGGTAATCCCTCGGTTTCTCCCGTATCGTTTCCGCTAGAGCCGTCTGACGCCCCAGGGTACCTCTCGTAACCACCTCCCCTCCACGGTCTCTCAGGTCCAATCAGTGGGGAATTGTCGTAATTTCAGTACTTTTTCTTTGCTCTTCCCCCACCCACAACTGACCCCATGCAACCCCTCATGACTTCCCCGCTTCCTGCTTCCCCGCAGCATCTTCCCCTTTCTGTTCACTTCCCTCCCTCCGCTTCCTTCCTCTCCGGAAAGCCACCTGAGCAGTTCTTCCGGTCGTATCCGTTCAAACAGCCGGTGAAAGGTATCGGTATCCGGTATCCTTTTGGGCAGTTCCCAAAACAGACGAAACCACTCCTCCCGTTCCAGTCCCCTATCTTCCATCGGGTTAAAAGCATATTCCCCGATGCTGATGGTGGTCAGGGCAATGACCGGCATGTCGGTGAGTTTGTGCTGCAGATTTCCCCATTCCCACCGGGGTAATGCGGATGATAATCGGTTCTTTCCCCTCCTACACCAAAAAGTAAATACGGTTATAGTTATAGAACAAACCCTGACCGGCAGGTGAGGCAGGGATAGAAACCACGTAACAGAAAAAATAGAGAAAAAAGTGATTTTTTTAAAAAAGGCCTTTACAAAATTTTTTTAATAGAGTATGTTAGTTATAGCTAATTAAGTTACACCTAGCTAACTGAAAATTAGTGAATGAGGTTTTTGTAGAACCTATGGAATGGTACAAGAACCTAGTTATAGGAAATTACCAGGGGATTGCTGCTACCTCTCTCGGCAATCCTCTGTGCCTCAGGCGGTAATTGGGTTATTTAAAAATATTTGATGCTCTCCATTCTTTTTTACCCGGAGAGATACGGTTTCGTACGTCGTATAGAGACCGGGTCTCTCCGGGTTTTTTATGCTTCCTTGCCAGAGCGTATGGGAAACCGGAGTTTCCCATGCATCTGTTTCTATGCCTGTATGCGGGGTTTAAAGGCTACCGTTTATTACCAGAGCATGGTACAATTAAAACACCTATGAGGCTTTTTCAAGATGTCAAATTTTGCAGAAAGCTCAGTATACCCTATAAAGGAGTGCTCATGAAATATAAGACCAAAGTGCTTGCTGAGCGGTTTACCGACATGCTCTCTCAATGGCCGGGGGTGGAATGTGTTTCCCTTAACGAGGCTGCCCAAGAGGATACCCTGGATCCCTATTTTGCCCTGATCCTGGACGTATTTTATGCAGGACCCATCCCGGATGCAGAAGAACGGGGGCGTCTGTATGGGAATGATGTGGCGGCCTTTGAGACCTCTGGCCGGACGGATAAGGATCGCTTCCTCATTGGAGGGCTTCCGGTCAGATTGGAGTATAAATCTACCCATCAGATCCATACCTTGGTTTCCCTGGTTTCTACCGACTCGGCATCCTTTTGGATTATCAAGGATTCAGGAACCTACGGGTTCTATAGATTGACCCAGGGGGAACTCCTTTTTTACCGGACCGAGTGGATCCAGGAAATACGAAAGCGGTTGCTCAACCTGGATGATACCTTTTGGGTGCAGTTACGGTATATCTATCAATCCAAGATGGAACATCTTTTGAACGATCTGGGGGCAGCGTTTCTTCAGGAGGATGATTTCAATTACCTCATCTCTTCTGCCCTTTTCATCAAAACCGCCTGTCTTACTCTGTTTTGTATTAATCATCAATTCGAGCCATCCCATCGGGCCTATTATAAACAGACCCTGAAACTCTCGATCTTACCCGAAGCTTTCCAGACCCAACTTGAAGCCTTTCTGCGGGGAGATCCAGAAATAACCCATGAACGGAAGTATTCCCTTGCTCAACGGATGGCCCGAAATATCGTCGCCCTGTAATGGGTAAGAGGAGAACACCATGCAGTTCCCTGCAAAACCGCGGTATCCGGTCTTACTGATCTTGTTGATTAGTCACCTCGGAACAAGCTCCTGTACGTACAAGGAACCGGTGGGCTTTCCCTTTTATGGCGCAGAGAACAGTACCCCCTTATACGGCCTTTCCAAAGCAGCCATCTCAGGGATACTTCCCCTTTCCCAACCGGAGCTATTCGAATACGTGTTTGAAGAAATGCTGCCGGTTCCTCCTCAAGGGGCTTTGGAAGTAGAGTATAGTATCCTATCCCCAGACGGAGACAATGCAGGGACGCCTCCCTATCGGATCATCCTCAGCATTGAAGGGGATGCCGCTTGGGTCCTTCCCTATGACGCTTCTTTTCTTCGTATGGATACCAAGCCAAGCCGTATACGCTATGGGGTACCGGTCAATGGGGGCTTAGAAAAGCTCAGCCTCCAGGTTGCCTCAGCATCCGGGGAGGGTGCTGAGGCCCCGGCATCCGATGACGTTCCATCTTGGGTGTTTGAACTGCGTTCCCTGAGCCTGGTACATCGCCAATATGGATTTAGCCGGGAAGAAGCTCCGGGGTATTTCGTCTTATGGGCAAGCCCCTTTGTGTTTCCCAGTAACCAGGAGCCCCCATATCCGTATGGGTATACCATAAACCCTCCCGCTCAATACCCGATTACCGGAGGACCGGCACTCCTTGCGGAGGGAGACCCTTCCAGGATCCTGGTCAGTGCGGGGGACCGGCGCTTTGACTATACTTCCCCGCAAGACGCTGGAGCGTCCCTGTATATTCCCAACGGAGCCTTGCCTGGGGTTCCCTATCCGCTCAAGGCCACTGGGAGCGGACCCTTAAAGACCTTCATGCTCAGTGCTGCACAGACCCCTTCTTTTCCCGAGCAGCCCATCATCGCCGATCCCGGCATCATCCTGAACTATCCCCAGCAAAACTGGCGGGACCCCCGCTACGAGTTCTTTCAATGGAAAGATTTTCCTGCAATACTCATTTTTGATACTGCGGATTATCAGGTCCAGGATGCGCTGTTTAAGCGGCTGGCCTTCTTTACTGAAAAAGCCGGTTTTCGGGGCCGTCTTGCAGCTGACCGGGAGATAGCGGATCTGCATGGCTGGAATGCCCATGATTACCGGGCAGAGGATCTGGCTGCTTTTTTCGAGGCTGCCCAAAACACGGAGTTTCCCCTTTCTCCAGAAGAACGGGAACTGGAAGCTATACTCCAGGCAGCGGGTATTATACGCCGGACCGAAACCGGCGCCTGGTCCACGGGCACCGGGGCGGTTATTTCCCTTTCCCGGGAATCTCCTGAGTATCTGCGTTCTCAGTTCATGGTCCATGAAGGGTTCCACGGGCTTTTCTTTATAGATGAGGATTTTCGTACGTTCAGCCGCAGCCGCTTTGAACGCCTGGATCCCACGGCAAAGCGATTCCTCCTCTCTTTCTTTGATTATCAAGGGTATGACGTACAGGATTCCTATTTGATGATCAACGAGTTTATGGCCCATGTGCTCCAGCAGCCGGTGTCCCATGCCGCATCCTATTTTGGGGAATACCTGGCAGCGCGGATCGATGCTTCCCCCTGGCGCCGCACGGTGTTGCCCCCTAGGGATGCCGCGTCCCATTCCTGGCCGGACCTTGCCCGGGCCTTCCATAGGGAAGCGGAAACCTTCTCGGGGTATGTGAACCGGCGCTGGGGTCTTGTGGCGGGAAGGGTGCACAGGATTACGGTACGGTAAGCTCAGGACTTCCTGGTCAAGCCTTCCGGCATGAGGCTGCTCACCACTCTTGCGATGCTGCTTAGTAAAGACATGGAAGGGGTGATAGCCTTACTCTCTATCCTTCAGACCTGCACCGAGGCCCTCCTGGGGAATTCTCAGGCTGAACAGGGAGCCCTCACCGGCATGGCTTTCCACTTCCACCCTGCCCTGGTGCATCAGAGCGATATGGCGGACTATGGAAAGCCCCAGGCCGGTTCCGCCGTCTTCACGGCTGCGGGCGCGGTTAACCCGATAGAACCGTTCAAATATCCTGTCCAGATGTTCCGCAGGAATTCCCATACCCCTGTCTCTTACCTGAATAAGCAGTTCTCCCGCGGCCATACCGGCCCTCAGCTCCACAGTTGAGGCAGGAGGGGAATACTTTACCCCATTATCCAGCAGGTTGATGATGGCCTGGATAATAAAGGAGCCGTACACCTTCGCGCACAGCCCGGGAGGGCTGTGGATGCTGAGGCGTATGGCCTTCTTCTTTGCCGGGAGGCTCATCGCCTGAGCGGCTTCCTCCAGAAGAAAACCCACATCCTGTACCTCCATGCCGGGCCGAGGGCTTCCCTCATCCTCAAGACGCACCAAGGTCAAGAGATCCGTGATAAGGTTCTCCATACCCTGGGCGTTTTTCGCAATGATTGCAAGACCGTGGCGAATCTCCCCGGGATCATCCAGGGCGCTGTCCAGCAGACTTTCGGAAAAGCCCTTTACCAGTTGAATGGGGGTACGCAGTTCGTGGGATACATTGGCCACAAAATCCGTGCGGACCTGCTCAAGTTTAACCAGACGGGTAATATCGCTCATCACCAGGACCACCCCTTCCATCTGAGCCCCATCCTCGCCCCGCAGGGGGGCGGCAAATATGCGAAAGTGCCGGGCCGGGGCTGCCCGGTGCAGGGTGAAGTGCAGCTCCTCCGGGGACTTGCGTTCCAGCACCCGCCGGGCCGCTGCCTCCAATTCAGGGGAATGGGTCGCGGCAAGGAGGGAAAGGGAAGCTGCCGGGGCAGGCTCCCCCAAGGCAAACACCGCGCGGGCCTTGGGGTTTACCAGGTGCAAGGTGAGCGTGGTATCCATAGCCAGGACCCCTTCGGTCATGCCGTTGAGGATGGTCTCCAGGCGCTGGCCTTCTGCCCGGGCCGCTCGTATCCGGGAGGATAATGCCGCGGCCATACCCCGTAATGCCTTTTCCAGGAGGAGCCATTCCCTGGTATCCTGCGCTGCAGGCTCTAGGGTTAAGGCCTGGGGATTATCCGTGGCAGCTTGGGCAATGGCAAGAAGGCGGTTCACCGGACGGGAAAGGGAACGGGAAAAGAGATACACCATGAGCCCGGCAGCCAGGATAAGCACCAGCGCCAGGACCAGGAAGGGCACTACCGCGGAAGCAATGCGCTGCCAGAAACTGGGCACCTGCCGGGACAGGCGAAACACCCCCTGGATCTGCCCTTCCTGGTCGTACACCGGCAAGGCCACATACAGGAACTGGAGCCCCAGGGTGCCGGAATTCCGGCGGGCCCTGCCTTCCCTACCGGCCAGCGCGGCCTTGACCTCCGGCCGCTCCCGGTGGTTTTCCACCGTATCGAGTCTATCCAGGCGGCTATCCGCGATGACCCTTCCGTCCCGGTGAATCAGGCTCAGCCGGTAGGGGCTTGCCCCCAGGGATGCAGCACCTCCCTGAGGGGTTTCACCGGCTTTCACCACCAAGGGGAGCAGGACCCCCGCGGTATCCCGCAGATTACGGAGGTTCGTCTCATAATAGAGGGAATTCATAGAGAAGAGGACCGCGGCAATGAAGAGAAGTCCCATGGTTAGCGCTCCGGGGAAGAGGACGCTCAGGGTTGCGGTGAATAAGGTTTTCACGGGCTCATCCTCCCCTTAAAACGGTACCCCACGCCTCGGATGGTTTCTATCATGCCTCCTGCCGGCCCCAGCTTCTTGCGCAAGGCCAGGATCTGCACGTCCACCGAACGCTCTGTTACCGGGTAATCCGGGCCCCGGATCGCGGCTATGAGCTGGTTTCGGGAGTAGACCCGCTCAGGGTTGGACAGAAAATACTGCAGCAGGGCAAATTCCGTGGCGGAAAGCTCCAAGAGGGTCTCTCCGTAATGGGCTTCATGCCGGGCACTGTCCAGGCTGAGCTGCCCCTGCTGCCAGCGGCTTGGTTCCACGCTCTGAGGGCTGGCTGCGGCGGCCTGCTCCTCAAGACGGCGCAGGGCGGCCCGGATGCGGGCGATGAGCACCTTGGGACTGTAGGGTTTTACCACATAATCATCGGCCCCCAGCTCAAGGCCCGCCACGATGTCCGCTTCTTCCCCCCGGGCCGTGGTAATGATCACCGGGATGCTTCGATAGAGGCTCTCCATTTTGAGTTTTTTGAGGACCCTTAAGCCGTCCATACCGGGGAGCATGATATCCAGGATGATGCAATCCGCTGCTTCCTGTTTGAGGAGCCGCAGGGCATCCTCGCCGCTTGCGGCCATGCGCAGTATCCAGCCTTCTTTCTGCATGGCAAAGGCCAGCATATCCTGGATGTCCAGGTCGTCTTCAATAATCAGGATGCTCTTCTTGTTCATGGTACCGGTAAAAGGGCCTGCCGGGGCGGGGATGGCGTGCATAGTCCCACCATAGGGGGAAACGGGAAAAAAGGCAAGGCCGCCCGTGCGTGGGAGGCCGCTCAGCCCCTGGGTAGCGGCCCGGTGTGCAGGGCAGGGGCTCTCCTTTTTTTGCGGCAGCGCCTCCCAAGGTTCAGCCCTCCGGCCTTCCTCCTTTTGAGCGCTTCCCGTCCTGTATTGAGGTCTCCATTACCCATATTGAATCCTTCATTACCCGTAGTGGAGGACTCCCGTAAGCAAAGGGAATTTCCCGGAGCGGCCGCAAGGAGCGCAGTATTCGCCCCGGCCTGATAAGCTTACTCGTCCGTTCACCTTCTTGAGCTGCCGGGATACGCAGGGCAACGTCATTAAAAAACCTTTCCACGCAAAGGGGTGATACCATGAAGTACCCAAGGAAGGAGATCACGAAGGAAGAAGCGGATCGGTTGAAGGAAAGTCTGGGAGGGATACCTGACTGGCGGCGGCAATCGGGGCATCTGCTGCACAAACTGATTGACGTTCTGGCTATCGGGCTGACTACGGCGATAGCCGGATGAGGTGCATACCGCGTCATGGAGGACGTTGGCAAGGCGAAGGCGGATTTCTTCAAGACGTTTCTGGAATTGCCGAACGGGATACCCGATGGAACTGGCGGTCTTCTGGGGCAATGGCTTGATGAGGTGCGGGCGGCTGGTGGGCGGGAGATCAACCTAGACGGGAAGACGATATGCGGGAGCGGGTCCAAGGGGAAGAAGGCGGCCCCTATCATCAGTGCGTGGGTGGGGGCGCAGCATCTGGTTGTGGGGCACGAGGCGACGGAAGAGAAACGCAATGAAATCACGGCGATACCGGAGTTGTTGGACCGGCTGGAGGTGGCGGGGGATACCATAACGATAGATGCGATGGGGTGTCAGCGGGAGATAGCGGAGAAGATACGGGAAAAAGGGGCGGATTATGTGCTATCGGTGAAGGAGAACCAGCCGGAGACCTACCGGGAAGTGAAGGAATATTTTGAGTATATCGAGGAGGGATGGGAAAAAGAGCCGCCACAGGATGTGTGGCGGAGTGATTTAGAGAAGGGACATGGCCGGATAGAACGGCGGGAGGTGTGGACCGAGGAGGAACTCGGCTGGATGAGT
>JAITEL010000009.1 GCA_031282065.1 Treponema sp. | reverse complement strand
GCGTTTTTCTGGGCGCTCCGGTATGAAATGAGCCGGTATTTGCACAAAGATTGGACTGACTTTTTACTCGCCATTGCTGGCGAGGCCCCCGATGATTCTTGAATTTGGAATTGCTGATGGCGCAATGCGCCTCCTTGACTCCCGCGGTCATAGGCAGTATACTAGTAAAAGTTACGAACGAGAGGCGGTTTCAACCAGTCGAATCTTGAAACTGCCTCTATGAGCTTGAAGGCGGGGGGTCAATTCCTTTAGCCTGATATACTCAGGGAGAGATGCGAGAGCGGTTGAATCGGACGGTCCCGAAAACCGTTGAACCTCCGGGTTCCGAGGGTTCGAATCCCTCTCTCTCCGGCCTCGTAAGGGAGAGATGACCGAGCGGTCGAAGGTGCACGATTGGAAGTCGTGTGTACTCGGAAGGGTACCGAGGGTTCAAATCCCTCTCTCTCCGTAAGACAGTGCAAAAAACGGGAAGGCTATCCCTGGGGACGTTCCTTTGAAGGATGGACTTACCCGTACCGCTCTTTAAGGTTCCCTGCTATGGTTAATAAGGTTTCCCTGGTATTAAGCGCCGGGTCTTCCACCACCGCTTCCAGAAGCGCCGAGAGGATCCTGCCCATGGGAGGGCCCGGCTTTATCCCTATTCCTAAGAGGTCCTTTCCTGAAACGGGTAAATCCCTGAGGGACAAGGCTCGGCTTTTGGCTAATACCGCATCAACCCGGGTGATCAAGGGAAGCAGGAAATCCCGGGGAAGCTCCTGAGCGCTCGTTGCATAGGCATCGGCTCTTCTCAGTAGGTACAGATTGTTCAGCTTTTCTTCCCCCACCCGGATGATGAAGCGCCTGACCGCCCCATCGCTCCAGTTTTCTTCATAATGGAACATGTGCTCCCTAATCAAATGGACTATCCCATCAATGACCGCATTGGGGTAGCGGAAACGGATCAGCAGGTCCCGGCTGAGGCGGGCAGAGACCTGCTCATGCTGGTAAAAGGTCCATACCCCATGGGCATCCAGGGAGCGGCTTAGGGGTTTTCCAATATCATGGAGGAGGGCCGCAGCCCGTACCAGTCCGGGGGCCTTTTCCCGGGCAGCCGCATCACAGGCCAAAAGGGAATGATCCAGCACATCAAAACGATGGAAGCCTTTTTGCTCTATGTTCCGGCAAGCGGCGAGTTCCGGCAGGAGCAGTTCCAAAAGTCCTGTTTTCTCCATGAGTAAAAACGCCCGGGAAGGCTGTGGAGAGGCAAGGATTTTATCCAGTTCATCCCGGATCCGTTCTGGGGAGACCTTTTCAGTGGTCTTCAGGGCTTGGGGAATGGCCTCCAGGGTGGCCTTCTCCACCTCAAATCCCATCTGCGAGGCAAATCGAAGCGCCCGTACCGGCCTAAGCCCATCCTCGGCAAAGCGTTCTTGGGGATTTCCCACACAGCGGATCCGCCGGGCCCGTATATCGGCGATGCCGTTGAAGGGATCCACCAGAGGCCCTGTGGGGAGGGGCAGGGCAATGGCGTTCATGGTGAAATCCCTGCGGGACAGATCTTCCTCAATACGGGAGGCATAGGTAACCTGATCCGGTCGGCGTCCGTCATGGTAGCCTGATTCGGTACGATAGGTGGTTACCTCCAAGTAACGGCCTTTAAAGTGCACCGTAACCGTCCCGTGCTTGATACCCGTAGGGATAACCCGGGGGAACAGGGCCATCACCTCTTGGGGCAGGGCGTCGGTGGCCAGGTCCCAGTCCTGGGCCTGCCGGCCCCGCAGGAGATCCCGGACCGCCCCTCCCACGAGAAACACCTGTTTTCCGCGGCGGGTAAATATACCGGCGATTTCTTGTAAGAGGGGGTGAATAAGGAGCTTGCCCATGAAAAGATACTATACTATACTCGGCCCATTCTGGCAAAGGGGAGGCGATGTATGCGGGGTATCGCGTTTATAGGAGGAGCAGGCCCGGAAGCTGCACGGTGCAGGGCCTTGGTGGAGGGAGCGGATATCCTGGTAGCTGCGGATTCCGGGCTTATTCTTGCGGAACAGGCCGGGTTAAGGCCGGATTGGATTGTGGGGGACATGGATTCCCTGGATGATCTCCGGCGGCTTGAGGCCTATCCCCCTGAACGGATCCTGCGCTGTCCCCGTGATAAGGATCTGACCGATACGGAATTGGCTCTGGGTCTCCTATGGGAAAAGGGCTGTGGTGAAACCTGGCTTATGGGCGGCGGCGGCGGGAGGCTGGATCATCTGTTTGCTCTCCGGTCCCTTTTTGAACGCTGTCCCCGTCCTCAGCGCTGGGTTACCGGCACGGAGGATATATACTGCCTCAATGCTCAGGAGCAGCTGGCCCTGAAACTCCAGGCCGGGGCGCTCCTCTCGATTTTTCCCTTGGGCTCAGGACCCTGGGAACTGCGGAGCCGGGGGCTTAAGTGGCCTCTGGAGGGTCTGGCCTGGGATCGGGGTTTCTTTGGACTGAGTAATGTGCTGCTGGACGCGGACTGTTCCCTGTGTGCAGAGGCAGGACACTTCTTGGTGATCCTTCCCCAGGAAACTCCCGTGCCATAAGGAACAAAACCGTGTTGGGTAAAAAAATCCAAGTAGTGAGGGTACTCAGGCGCGCTCTGATACAAGAGGGGCAATGGGAACCGTCAAAGAACAAGGTGAAATATCGAAGCAGGCGGGCTGCCCAGAAACGTTTGCGGAATCATGCGGTAACCGGAGACGTTTCCTGGTTAGTTACCGCTCATCCTGCCTGGAACACCATCAAATCCATCGGTGTGGTTGAATCCATCCGTACTATCGGAGAGACGGTCACTACCGAACAGCGGTATTATGTTTCCAGCCTCCCGCCTGACCCGGTGGTGTTGGGCTCAAGTGTCCGTGCGCATTGGGGTATAGAGAACTCCCTCCATTATGTCCTTGATGTGGCCTTTGGCGAAGATGCCTGCCGGATAAAAAGCGGCAATGCGCCGGAGCATATGGCGTTTATTCGTAAAATCGCCCTTTCCCTGGCCCGGTCCGACATCGAGTCGAAGAGAAGCAGTGCCAGTAGAATCAAACAGATGGCCTGGTCGGAAGAATATCTCGAACAATTGTTATTCCAATCGGGATTTGCCGATCAAACGGAAGTATCGGTAACTGTTCCATGAGGATTTTTAATGCGCTCGCCCTGGGGGACACCGTGGTCGTCCGGACAAAACATGATAACTCCCTAGGAATCAGCTGGAAAGGCAAGCCATTACTGGTAAAAGAGGTAAACATCCTGTTTGACGAGTACAAATAAGTTCAACAGAAATGTCCTATCCAACTTGACATTTCTATTGTTCTCCGACACCTTTCACAAAAATAACTTGACAAAATTGTTGATAAAATCAATAATCGGTCTGGCAAGAATTTAGGCTACCTGACGCCTTACGAAGTTTTTTCGCCATACAATTCGCACTTCAAAAAAATCCAAATAACATAATAGTCAGTAAAAGGAATAATAACAGAGAGGAGAATTAGGAAAAACCTAACTCTCCTCAGCTTAACTTGGACCACCTACCTTCTTTACCTATAAAAATCAATAAGATATACTTTTTAAGAGAAATCACATAGCGCACTATATGCTCTCTTTTGGTAACTCACCACCTACATTTGCACACTACTCATATACAGAAGTACACTCGGGCTTTTACGCCGCTCACCCCTTTAGTGCAAAAACTACAGCTCAAGATACGAATCAGCGTACAGGTTCTGATTCATAATGATATCCGCGGACTTGATAGTTTCCATAAGCCGCAGGTCGCAGGGATTCACGATGGCGGAGGTAAAGCCGCATTTAATTGCCATAGCCAACATGACCGAATCCATAATAGGCCGGATATGCTTCGGCATCATGTTAGAGACGTTGGAAAGGCCTCCTGAGGAATTTAAGTCCATATCTCTGAGTTGACTAATGAAATCTAGTACCTCTACTTGTTTATCCTGCATTCCCTTGATGACCAGGAACAAGGGGTCGAACCATATATCCTTTGGGTCCATCCCTAGGTTCATACCATGTTCGAGCATCTCCTGACAGTAGGTCATACGTTCTTCGTTATTTGAAGGTACTCCTTGTTTTGCACAGAGGGCAATGACAATAGCATCGTTAGCAGCGGCAAGGTCAATATAAGAAATACGATCCCCCGCATCTGCGGAATTAACAATCGGCTTACCTTTGGAGCGGTTATATACCGAAATCCCCGCTTCAATAGCTTTTTTATTTGCCGTGTCCAAGGAAAGGGGAACATTGTCAAATTCACTTTGGATCAGTTGAACCGCCCACTTCATAAGTTCGACCCCGGTCTTTTCAGCAGGACCAATATTGACATCAATATATACGGCCCCTGCATCAAGCTGTTCCTTCGCCCGTTGCAAGATGGGTGCAGGATCATGAGTCTCCATAGCAGCACGAATTACCGGCGAAATACAGTGAATTCGCTCACCAATAGTAATAAATTTACCCATAATTAACTCCTCCATAAATAATTAAAAAGAACATTTCGAGGGGGGGGTGATACATGACCTTGGATATCCCCCCTCTCGATATCCTTAAGAAACTTTGAGTTCCTTAAGGAATTTAACCGATGCGACCGCTTCGTTTGGCCCCACAATGATTTTCCATCCAGGCAGACTCTCTTCCAATTCGCCCTTAAGCACTGCTACTTTACCGGGAATGATGAGATCACGGCTTTTGAGTTTGCCTTCAATTCCTGCTTCTTTGAAGAACCGGGCGATGGAACTCGCTGAAAGCTTACCCGCGGCCCAAGAGGTAAGTACAGAGTATCCCCCTGCATCGGAAATAAGCAGATTTACCGGTACCCCGGAACGCTCCAATTCCCCGGAAACCACGAAATAGGTAAGGGCAAAGTCCACTGTGGTGGCACACACCGCGTTTTCGTCTGCACCGTTTAAAGGATATATCCCCGGTTCGACTTTCATGGGCTTCTGGGGGTCAGTGAAGATATTCTGCCGTAGGCCATAAAGGGGCAGAGCCTGGGCATAAGTCATACCACCCATGATAATGACGGAACCATATTTCAAGGTGAAAAGGGATGCAAGAGCGGCCTGCATAACACTATCTTTCGGAGCCAACTTCGCGACATTGACGATAGAAGGATACCCAAAAACACGATCTTGATCCTTGAGGGCCGCACGACGGATCTGGACTGCGTTGGCAAAAGCCTCTTTCACCGAGGAATACCCCACATCAATGATCAAATTCTTATTTCCCAGTCCTTCAAGTGCCGCGACCGTATCGTATATCCCGTCAAGACTTGTGCCGCTAACCCCTAAGACCACCCCGTATTCCATAGCTAGGGCGCTCATCTCCTTATAATTGGATTCATTGGCTCCATTGAGAATAGGCTTGCCCGCTTTGGTAAGTTCCAAAGCTTCTCGGGCTACGACAAGATCGGAAACTTCCAGAATCAGAGTACGCTCCGCGGTAAGGGCTTTCTTGACCGTTTCGAAGAATTGGTCCTTATTTCCCGTATATTCTATATTGACCAGTTCCACATACATGCGTTCCCCGATACGCACGTAATCCACGGTCTTAAGTTCCGATAGAGCTTGGTCTACACATTCAGGACACAGGGTTACGCCATAGAGACTTTTGGAAACAAAGGTTTTCTCGTGCCTAAAGAGAACCGTTTCACCGCCTAGGGTGTATTCCGCATTGCCTACACCGATTTTAATGGTCTTCATAGGCGGTGCAGTCGCTTCACCCAGTTTCGCTAATGCTTCCGGGGATATATGGGTACATTTATCTAGGGGAACTGCACCCTGGGCGACCTTCATAGCGAAGGCCATACAAGTTGGGCTGCCACATTCTTTACAGTTTGTTTTAGGGGTGAACTTAAATATATCAAGTCCTTTAAGTGCCATAGATTACTCTCCTTTCTCCATATCCAGCTTAAATGATACTGGCCACAAGCTTCGAGATGGTAGCCACCGAAACCGGATGCCTCAAGATAACGGCATTCGATCCTGCAGCGATGTCCGCAGCGGCAGTAACGACTTCCATATCAATACCCCGTTGTTCTTGAGGCCCCCAACCGGCCGGAGCTTCACTCTCTGTTTTTTGAGATTCCCCAACTGCCCATGCTTGCTCTGAAACCGGTGTAATGATTGGAATCTGAAGCTTGACGTCATTTTGGGCAAGTGCCGCTGCTTTGACCCTATCCAGGGTAGATGCAATATACTCATATCCATACCCTGCCGCAGCAGATCCGACGTTCATAGTCACATTTCCCAGATCGATACCCAGTTGAGAGATAACCACATTGAGCTGCTTGGCCAGATTGATGTCTACAGCAGACTCCGCTCCGATCTTCTGTCCATAGGCCTGGACCGCTGCAACTGCTATAGCCTTGTGATTTTCTTCTTTTGCAGAAAGCAACAGTACATTCTTTCCTTCCAAAGCCTCTGCAATCTTGGGAAAAAGCTTGCTATCTTTTTCCACATTCCTACTTCCTTGGATAACTAGAGGCAAGGTAACCTTTTCGGCAACTTCTTTACAAAGGGCTACACAATCTTCAATAGGCTTGTCCGCACCATTAGGATCAGCACCTTCCAAGGACAACACCACAAAATCAGCCCCCGGCATCTCACAAGCACGCCTTGCTACATCGGGAATACTTTCCATTCCCTTATAGAACTCACCAATACCCGGTATATCCCTGTTTGGACCCTGATCAGAGACTTCTACTCCCACTTTCGGTGGATGCTTGATAACCTCATCAAAACTGTACAAGGGAAGTACTTTTTCACCGCCAAAGGTGACAGCCTTATCGCCCGTACCTATCACTACCTCTTTGATGGGCGCCGTGAATTTCTGCGGAACACGTTTAAATGGCATAACGGTTTCCTCCTTTAATAATTTGTAAACAATCACGTTATCCGGTATCTTCTTTATAACTACCGGTTATAACACCTCTTTACTATACTTTTATTACATAACTAAGAAACCTTTTAGAAAGCCTCTTAAGAATAAGAAAATAATACTACCTGTAACCCTACCTCTCGGATCATTCTATGTAGAGAGATACAACCTAAGCTCCATCTCTCTACACTAATTCTTTTTACAAAAAACAAGGTTACAACAGGGGCTCAAGATTCAACACAGGATGCTGTTTTTCCGTCAAGAAGGCACTCAGGCTTTCAGCATCCTCAGATATGGTTTCATCGGCAATCATGGAAGTATAATCCTCAATTCCATAGAGTTCTTTTGCCGTGGCATTGAGCTTGTTTTTGACAAACTCTTTTAGTGCATTAGGCATCCATACGATACGGGCAGGCCCACCTTCGGCTTTCATGAACTTCTTGGAAGAGATGAATTGTTTGCCATGTCCCATAAAACCAGGGGTTTGTACTCCCCCACCAGTCATAGAGGCCATCTCCGAGAAAGTCATCCCCAGGGGAGTCATCCCTGTATGCTCCCGGTTGACAATAACCACCCCATTGGTCATGGGTTCAATACCGCAGATGCACTCGAAACAGCCGCAACTAGTCATAGGATCCTGCAAGATGGAATAGAGGGTAACCTGTTGCAGGGCACCATGAGAAGCGCTATTTACCACTTCGTTGACATCTTCCCAGATACCCAAGTTGTCATCTACCACCCGCTGTTTGGTAACAACCTGACAAGGGCCGTTCGGGTCAAGCTCGTTTGTAGCTTTTGCATCAAGCCAGGATACAGCACCACACAATCCCAGTCGTTCAGGGGTAACAATACAAACATGGGACGGAGAGAAAGACTGACAGAGGATGCAGTCATAAAAGACCTCTACACTCTCGTCCGTCAATGACTTGAGCCGGGCATCCCTCACTTCATAGACCTTATTTACATCCGCCCGCAGTCGTTTGAGATCTTCCGGTTTCGTGTAGATTTTAACCTGACACTTATCCACCACTGCCTCGTATTCGCTCTTTACCTTAGCATAGAGTACTTCCCCAATATGTTTTGCCCTGAACCCAGCTTCAAAGGCAGCCTTGCTTACCCGTATACGGATAAGATCCCGTTGACCGGTGTGCATGACTCCTTCAATGCAGTTAAGGAAGTTATGAAACTTCCGCTCAAACACCGGTTCAAAGTCGCTCTGCATATTTTTACCAGCTACTTCGACTATGTATGCCAAGCCAAAACGGCTGCCTGCCGGGACACTGTCGATATCTGGACCAATAAGCTCAATGGAGTGATCTTCTACCTCATTAGGCTCCAAAGTACGAACCCACTCGAAACAATTCAGCCGGGAACCATCAATATCCACCTGCATATCGTTTCTACGGATAATTTCTCCCTCAAAAGCAGTGGAAAAAGCCACCGGAATATCGATCTTAGTAACTTTGAGCTTAATATCCCGGGCTTCCAACGACGTCTCAATAAAGTCCTTGGTGTCTTGCTGAATGATGAGGCTTTTGGGAACCGGCCACATATCCTTGGTATCGTTAGTAATGACCGGGAAGCCCATAGCAATAGCACCACCGCCACACCCAACCACAATGTCCGGTACCGGTGCAAAAGCATTCACAAAGGCCCGAATACGATGAAAGGTGTAATGGTCGAACCCTTCCCTATCGCCTGGTTGAACCGCACCAAAGATCATAGCTGCCCGGTTTACCAAGGATATAATATGAGCCACTGCCCAAATATCGGGTCCCACTGGAACGACCCGAACCGGAAAACCCATATTAAGCTTCATACGCTTAGCCTGGTCAATGATACCTCCGATAAGAAAAACGAATATAGCCCGGGACTGATAGCCCTTGATAAGCTCCGCCGCCTCTTCGTCCGAAGGAGCAGGGCCGATGATGACCACAAATCCAGGAATGTCACCAGTAACCAAAGGAACTCCTAACTCACGAACCTCTGCATCGGACATATGTCCCCAATACTCATCCCCATAGGGCTTATCGCTTCGGGCGTATTTACAAGCCTCAATAACTTCGGCCGCCAGGACAGTTCCAAATCCGGATTTGAAAACATCCCCTAAGCGCTGTTCATGAGGCATCCATGCCTTTACTTCGGGGAAACAGGCATTAAGTTCCCCTATAGTAGTCACCTTTTTGGAAAGGTACGTTAAATGATTGGCGAGAAAGTACGCTGTATTCGGCATTGTGATAGCCGCTGTCTCACCAAGCTCCTTCACGGTCTCCTTCAACGTCTTCTCAGCAATGGCATACATCTCGTCAACGCCATCAAAAACTCTATTAAAAAGCAATTTCATTGAAAACTCTCCTATAGTAATTATGTGGAAAAATCGATACGCTCTTTGATCCTCCGGATCTCCTGTCGGGCACATTCACTTGTGTCGAAGGGCGAAACGCCTTTTCTATCGGCGCTGATCACATCATCGCTATAGCTGATAAAGCCAAAAAGATCCTCAGAGGGTATACTATTTTTGAGGAATTCCTCGTCCTCTCTCCCATGAACTTTATTCGCGACCACGCTTACCTTTTTCACACCCAGATCTGCAGCAAGAACCTTTACCTTGTGATAGGTTTGTATACTCCTCGCTCCCGGTTCAATTACCGTAATGAAGCGATCCACCATACTAGCGGTGCCCCGTCCAAGGTGCTCCAACCCTGCCTCCATGTCCATAATAACCACCTCATCTCGCTGCACTACGAGATGAGAAATAACTCGTTTGAGTACTACATGCTCAGGGCATACACAACCGCCACCACCAGTTTCCACAGTACCCATAATGAGCAATTTGACACCATTTTTCTCTTTAGAAAACCGATCCGGTATATCATTGACATGAGGATTTATTTTAAAAAACTTGCCAAAGGTATCATTGGTAGACCCAGTACGCTCAGCAATAAGTTCACTCATCTTAGAAACCGGGGTAATGTCCTCCAATTCCCTCTCACTGAAGCCAAGGGCCAATCCCAAATTCGCGTCGGGATCTACGTCAACCGCAAGCACCGTTCGGCCTTCCTCCGCATAGAGACGGGCAAGTACCGCGGCAAGCGTTGTTTTTCCTACCCCACCTTTCCCGGTGATTGCGATTTTCATACCTAGATACCCAGCCCCGCGCGTTTTGCCTCAATACCCTCAAGGATACTTTTCACCAATTCATGCGGATCCTTATTGATAATGTATCCTGCACCGACAATGTTACGAGTTCCCTGGGTGATGAGTTCCATCATTTCGCTGCTTCCTTTAACCTGAGGCTCAATGCCCAAGTAGACATCTATGCCGGTAGACACCACATAATTGGCTATAGAAACTGCTTTCTCGCTCATCCATTCAGGTGCACAACCTACCACCGGTATCTGGGTGGTATTCACTCCCCAGTCTTTAGCGATTCCTGTGGCAAGAAGCATCATTCGACTGATATCCACGCATGCACCCATATGCAGAATCGGTGGTATATTAACCAATTCGCATACCCGCCTCAATCCAGCGCCGCATACATACTTGGCATCTTTAGTGAGGAGTCCCGCTTTAGTAGCCAGTTGAGCCGCACAACCTGTGGCAACAATCAGTACATCGTTTTGTAATAACTCCTTCATGATCTCAAAATGAGAATAATCCGGTCTCACTCGAGGGTTATTACAGCCAACGATAGCGACTGCGCCCCGCAATACCCCTGCCTTGATTGCATCAATAGCCGGCCTATAAGAACCAATTTCGTCTACGTGACTATTGGTTACCCCATCCAAATGCTTGATGATCTGCTCAGTAGGATAACCGACTACCGCAGTCTGTTTAGTACTTGGAATAAACATCTTAGATGTATCCCGATTTTGATAGTTATCAATAGCCATTTTGATGAGATCCTTGGCCTGATCAAAAGCGGTTTCCGGTTTAAATTCCACATAAATAGAGCCGGGAATACGGGCAATCGGAGAACTGGTAACAAATTTTGTATGAAAACATTCACTCAAAGGTGCAAGAGCAGGGAATATACACTGCACATCCACACACATCATCTCTACTGCACCGGTTAAAATAGCATTTTCCTGCTGAAGAAAATTTCCAGCCATACGAACCCCATGACGCATTGCCACTTCATTAGCGGTACAGCAAAGACCAACAATATTGATACCTTTGGCGCCTTTTGTTTTCGCATAATCCACCAGTTCTTTTATCTCTGCAGCGGTTACTACCATTTCAGAGAAAGCCGGATCATGGCCATGCACAACAATATTGACCATCTCCTTTTCAAGAACCCCAAGATTCCCCTCAGTCGTCCGTACCGTGGGAGTCCCAAAAAGGATATCCGTTATTTCCGTACCCAACATTGAGCCACCCCAACCATTGGAAAGACTGGTCCGCAAACCCTGTCTTACCAAAGCTTCAGGGTCTGCACTATTTCCCATATGGGTCATGTGCAACGTGGTGGCAATTTCTCGGTCAATAGCTCGGGGTTCAATACCCTGATCCCGCCACACCTTCTGCCGCTCTTCAGTGGCCCGTTTAATAAACCGTTGAGTCCCTGTAGACTTCCCGAATTCCATAAGACCCACTTCTGCGACTTGATGGGCAATATCATAGATATCCTTACCCTCAGTTTCTATCTCATACTCCCGAGCTAGCCGTATAAGCTTCTGTTCATCCCGGACTTGATAGTTCCCACCCGGGCTTGCACCATGAAGTATGTGCAAGATCTCTCGAGCATGATCCGAGTGAGCAGAAGTACCCGCTGCAATAGTACGAGCATAGTTCCTTGCCGCAATTGCATGAGCATCTGCCCCACAAATCCCCCGAGAGGCCTTGGGAGTAATACGGCATGGACCCATCGAACAGTTTTTACAGCAAACCCCATCTTCACCAAATTTGCAATGGGGCGTCTGCTTTTTGTTACGATCCTCCCATGTCTCTGCACAAACAGAACACGCTATTTCTTTCAGCTTAGCAGTATCTGCCTCCATTTGCTCAATAGAGGTTAAATTTTCCAGCGTTTTCAAAATTATGTTTCTCCTCTCCTATGTGTGCCTTCAGGCACCACCTCAATTTAAGCGGATAAAGAGTCAACGACCCATTCTCCGTAAACCTTTACGGCTTCAACCGTATTATTAGTCCATACGCAACGCTTACATATTTTATACCTCCACCCACATCACTGTTCGACAGACCATATTTTTATATCGACCCTCTACCTGTAGAATACAAAAATCCATTAAAAACAACATCTCGCCAGCCGTCTTTTATTGTATCTTTGATACTACGCCATCGCTCCATAAGGAGAGACCGGAATCAAACCTCATATCCATCCCGGTTTCACCCTCTTTCAATTGTTTACCGCAATGTCAACATATACAATATAATACTTTACCTTGCCTAAAGCCACAAGGCGCATGCTTAAACTACCTACAATCTCCTTATTCCATATCATTCTCTATACACACCATTCTTCATATATTGACATTCTTACTACAAGCGTACTAAATACTTCCTCGAGCCGCTCGGATCACATGATTTATCAGCATACAATTCGTTACCGAACCAACACCCCCTGGTACCGGACTAATAGCCTCCACCAACGGTTCCACTTCAGCGAACTTCACATCACCACAGGTACCCTTACTGCCATCAGGTTTCGGGTTGACCCCTACATCCACCACCACCTGACCGGCCCTGAAGGATTCTTTTCCCACACTTTCGGCTCGTCCCATGGCTACGACCACAATATCCGCCTCCCGAATCACTGAAGCCATGTCCTTGGTTTTTGAATGACAGATCGTTACAGTTCCGTTCTTTTTCAAAAGCAACAAGGATACCGGTTTACCGATAACCGTACTCCGACCAACCACCACCACCCGTTTTCCTGCAGGATCGATCTGGTAATGCTCAAGAATTTTAATAACCGATTCTGCAGTACATGGGGCATAACCCTGATTCGTATCGGAATAGATGCCTGCCATGGAACCGTCGGTAATACCGTCAATATCTTTCTTCGGCAACAAGGCCGCCCGTGCCGCATTGTCATCAATATGCTTGGGTAAAGGACGAAAAAGCAATACCCCATGCACCATCGGGTCTTCATTCGCATCCCGAATAACATCAAACAAGGCCTGTTGGGTGGCATCTTCAGGCAACCGGTAGTTTTTTACTGCTGCCCCAACCTCCTCACAACGCTTAGTGGCCCCTTTCTCGTAAGAAATATCAGGACCCTTTTCACCCACCCGGATAATACCCAAGGTCGGCGTGATCCCTTTAGCCTTCAACGCCTCAACATCCTGTTTCATGGACGCAGTCAATGCTTCAGCTACTTCCTTCCCACTCAATAACTTTGCCATTATTGTTTCACCTCAATTAAGCTCCTGTGCCCCTTGACCCTATTTTAGTTAGGTTTTAACTGGTCTTTAACACAGGTAAAGATCCTATCCGCCAAGGACTCATACTCAGCAAGTAACGCATCGGTTTCCCGGTTAATCTGCTCCGCATAGACACGATTTTTCATAGCCTTGGTGTTGATGTACACATTAAGACTTGCTCCCGCCAAAGCAGCTTTACAAAACAACACCCCTACTCCCGCGTCACTCACCGCAAGACGACTACCTTTAGCCGCATATTCTTCTTGTAAGCGAATCGCCTCGGCACATTTTTTCATGATTTCCAAGGGTACACTACAAGCCGACTTCAAAGCAGCCTCCATAACCCGATCCTTTTCCCCCTTCTCCACATCGGTATTTTGGGGAAGCCCATAGGCTCGGGAAAGAGGTTCAAATCCCTCCGCGTCTTTTTGCACCAATTCAAGTAGCTCCCGCTGCAAACGGTCCGCCTCTTTCTGCAAGCGCACCATATCCGCTTCCACATCGGCGTATTTCTTCTTACCGATAGTAAGGGAACCCACCATATTTCCCAGGGCGGTTCCAACAGCGCCCACCAGAGCCGAAGCACCACCACCACCCGGCACTGGCGCCTTACTACCTAGGACAGAAACAAATTCTGCACAGCTCTTATCGGTTAAACTCATCTTTGAAACCACCATTTCTTTTTAGTTTAGAATAGACCGGATATCTTTCCCGTGTTGTCAACGTCAATCTTCTGGGCGGACGGCTCTTTAGCAAGGCCCGGCATCGTCATAATTTCGCCGGTGAGCGCGACGATGAAGCCCGCACCTGCGGAAATCTTGATGTTACGTACGGTCAGCGTCCAGTCTTGCGGCGCGCCGCGCACGGTCGGATCATCGGTGAAGCTATACTGCGTCTTTGCCATACAGATCGGCACTTTGTCCATGCCGAGTTTTTCGAGCTGGGCGATCTGCTTTTGCGCGTTGGGCTGTATGTTCACATCCTTGGCATGGTAAACCTTCTTCGCAATCGCTTCGATCTTCTCTTTGATGCTCATGTTGACATCATAGCAAAACTTGAACTGGTTCGGCTGTTCGCACACGCGTACGACTTCTTCGGCGAGTTTCTTGCCGCCTTCGCCGCCCTTCGCCCAAACTTCGGAGAGAACGACGTTCGCGCCCTTCTCTTTACACCTCTTCTCGATGAGCTCCAGTTCGGCTTTGGTATCGGCGGGAAAAGCGTTGATGGCAACCACCGCTTGCAGGCCGAAAACTTCCTTCATATTGGTAATGTGCTGAAGAAGGTTCGGGAGGCCTTTATTGAGGGCATCAAGGTTTTCCTTGTTGAGGTCGGCCTTGGCGACGCCGCCATGGTGCTTGAGCGCACGGGCTGTGGCAACGATGATGACGCAGTTAGGCTTGAGACCGGCGAAACGGGCCTTGATGTCGAGGAATTTTTCCGCGCCAAGGTCGCCGCCAAAGCCGCCTTCGGTAACGACATAGCCATCTTTACCGGCGAGTTTTAGGGCAAGGCGGGTAGCCATGATCGAGTTACAGCCGTGGGCAATATTCGCGAATGGGCCGCCGTGAATGAACGCGGGCGTGCCTTCGAGGGTCTGCACGAGGTTCGGCTTGAGGGCGTCTTTAAGAAGGGCAGCCATCGCGCCGTGAGCCTTGAGCTGGGAGGCGGTAACCGGTTTTTCCGAGCCGTCCGACTGCTTGCCGTAAGTATACCCTACAATGATACGTCCCAGCCGCGCCTTGAGGTCGTCGATGTCCGAGGACAGGCAGAGGATAGCCATAATTTCGGAAGCAACGGTGATGTCGTAGCCGTCCTCACGGGGACTACCGTTTGCCTTGCCGCCCAAGCCGTCAACGATGAAGCGCAACTGCCTGTCATTCATGTCGACACAGCGGCGCCAGATGATCTTGCGTGGATCAATGTTGAGTTCGTTCCCGTGGTAGATGTGCGCGTCAATCATCGCCGCGAGGAGGTTGTTCGCCGCGCCAATCGCGTGGAAGTCGCCGGTGAAGTGCAGGTTGATGTCTTCCATCGGGATAACCTGCGCCCAGCCGCCGCCCGCCGCGCCGCCCTTTACACCGAATACCGGCCCGAGGGACGGCTCGCGGAGCGCGACGATGACCTTTTTGCCGATTTTAGCCAAGCCGTCGGAAACGCCGACAGTCGTCGTCGTTTTACCCTCGCCGGCCGGCGTTGGGGTAATGGCCGTCACGAGAATGAGCTTCGCGTCGGGGTCTTTCTCGTGCTTGATAAGGTAGTTGTAGTCAACCTTCGCCTTGTAGTAGCCGATGGGCTCAAGGTATTCTTCGGGAATGCCGATCCTCTTGGCAACTTCAAAAATTTTGTCAGTATATGCGGGATAAACCTGCTGCGCAATGTCGATGTCCGATGGGTTTGGAACTCTCTTTACACCATCTCCTGTCATATTATATCTCCTGAAAATAAATTTTTGATAAATATCACCCGCCACGAACATCTGTTCACAACGGTTTAATATATCCTAGAAAAAATTACCGAGTTCGATAGTCGGGCGGCGATGGACGGTATCCTTGCCTTCCGGTGATGGACGAAGCCCTGACCATTCGACGATGTCGGCGGCATCGGCAGCCTTGTTCAGCGTGTAAAGGTGAATGCCCTGCACATCGCAACACATAAACTTGTGAATCTGATTCACGGTCCATTCCTTGCCGGCTTTTCTGAAGTCGTCGGCGTATTGCTTTGCCACTTCGGGGGACGCGCCGCGGGGAGCGGTGTACTTGCCGATGATGGCGGCGAGGCTACGCGGAATAGCGCTCTCGTTCGGAATCATCGTAAGGGCCGAAATGTTCGGACCGCCTTCGGTGAAACGCGCGTTGAGGGCAGGCATAACGCCCAGCACTACCGGTAGATGGAAACCAGCGTGGCGAAGCTGCTTAATCCACTTCTCGTAGGCTTCCACATCGTGGCAGGTTTGCGCGAGGCAGAATTCCGCGCCCGTATCCTGCTTTATACGCATAAAGGCCATATCCGACCAAGGGCTTCTCGCATCGGTGTGAATTTCAGGGTCCCCCGCACAGGCGATGCAGTAGTTAGGGTATTTCTTGTGAATATAGTCCACCAACTGGCTGGCATAATGGAAAGTACCGCCCGTCTTGACATCCGGCTTGCCTGTCGCCGGATCAATGCGGTAGTCCCCGCGAAGAGCCAGTATGTTCTCGAGTCCGTGAGAGGCATACTCTTTAAGATTGTCGTCAATGCTCTTCTCAGTCTCCATAATACAGGTGTAGTGCGTCATGCAATTGATACCCTGCTTTTGGACATAGGAACAAACTTCCACACTCTTACCCTTGTTGGTGCCGCCCGCGCCATAGGTGCAACTGATGAAATCCGGGTTGTACTTCTTACAAATATCGATTTCTTTCTGCAACTTGGGTACACCATCGTCCTCTTTTGGCGGAAACACCTCAAATGACACCGTCATTTTCTTCTTTAGGATTTCTGCTATTCGCATATAACCTCCATGCCGTTTGCACACGCTGGGCAAACGTAGATTCGGCCCAACCGAATCTATTTTATTTTTAAAACCGTAAGCGGAAACTCCTCTTATTTTCGGTCTTGATTTAATGTATCAGAAAAAATCACCCTGTTAATATCTTTTTGCAACAGGGGAACACCTCAAAGGGAAACGTCATTCTCTTCTTGAGAATCTCTGTGATTTTCATCAATACCTCCACAATTTTTTGCCCGATTCTTTCGCAATTGATTTATTATACCAGTAACAATATGTTATGTCAACGAAAATTATTTAAAAAACTAATTTTAAAATCACCTCCCTCTCATAACTATTCGCTTACTACTATAACCATATTCACCGGTAAAATCACTAAAAATATAGGAATATACGCCTATACACCCCCGCCAGAAACTTCCCCAACCTTTTCCTGATTCAGATACCAGAATCACCTTCCTTGAACAATTTCACTCGTTAGTATTGCTCCCTTCTCTCCTACTATTTCTGATCCTTAATACCCGATGCAAGCACAATCTTCGCCACATCTTCGTATTTATTCAACGTGAAGATATGGATTCCATCCACACCGGCGTTTATGTAACGATATATCTGCTCCACTGTATACTCAATACCAGCCTTTTTGAAGCTTTCCGAATCATCTCCATATTTTCCCATAATCGCTGCCAGCTCTTGCGGAATCGAACAACCCTTGGCAATGGTCATCCGTATGACCGGATCTTTAACCAGAATTGGCATAAGCCCTATGACAAACGGAACAGTTACTCCTGCCTTACGGGCACGCTCGACAAAGCGCGAATAAGCATCTACATCATGACAAAGCTGCAACATGATGAATTCCGCTCCTGCGTCTTGTTTGCTCCTCAAATGGACAATATCTGAATCAAAACTAGATGCCAAGATATGCTTTTCAGGATACCCTGCTGCAGCCAAACACACATTGGGAAATTCGACTTTTAAAAAGGCAATCAACTTATCCGCATGATCAAAATCCCCCCCCGTACCCTGCTGCCCCTTCGGGAAATCCCCCCGCATAGCCAACACGTTCTCAAGGCCCATATCAGTGTACTCTTTAATGATCGTTTTAATATCACTACGAGTATTACCGATGCAGGTAAAATGGGTCACGATCTCCTGACCGCTCTTCTTGACCGATTCACAAACTTCCTTGCTGCGTCCTTTGTTCGTACCGCCAGCACCGTAGGTGCAGCTTATAAAGTCAGGTTCAAAACGATAAAGTTCGGAGAGCGTCTTCAATAAGGGTTCTATAGGCTGATCATTTTTTGGGGGGAAAACTTCAAAGGAAAAACTTAACCGTTTTTTAAAGACCTCAGCAATTTTCAAGTGACCTCCTAGCTGCTTAAAACAAAGTTACCGGCACCCCTATCCGTCTCACAAGGATTCAGAAGCGTACCGAATTAAGAACATATATGATACTCAAATAAGCACTACCATTTGAACCTAACCCTGCCACTTATGATTACTCTTTTACCATCGAACAGGAAATACATCAATATTGTATTCAGTATACCCTATAAAAGACTATTGTCAAGCAAAATTTTTAGATACGTCAAGCCACAATAGAAATGACCCCATCCCTCATGCGGTGCAGGAATCCGTCCCGCCTTGTTTAGGTATATGTATCTCCTCAACAAGGAGTCTTTTCCCTTTCCACAGGATACTTGTGCTGCCAGCAAGCCGCACCCGCACGATACCCTGGTCCCCGATCCGGGGCAGAGCCTTGCCCGCTTCGAGTTTCTGAAACAGGCGGCACTCGAAACGAATCTCATAATCCTTGACCACCGTCCATTTGTGTTCAAACCACAGGATATTCCTGATATCCGCCGTTCCCCGCGACATGTGGGCATCCGCCGGACGGGAGAACGCTCCGTTCAGCTTCGCAAGGTAGGTTTCCTTAAGAAACCCGTTCGCCGCCACTAGTACCGAAATCCCGGCAAGCCCTACCCCTTTTACCTGCCAACCCGTCCTTTCATCTGGGGGCTGCAGGCCGGAATAACTTCCACACCCCGTTTCTCTCAGGCTCGATCACCATGACTCTGGGGTTTGCTTATCCCTCTCCATCGCTTTTGCCCTTGTTTCTTCCTCAACGACGTGGGCGTGCCCAACCCGGTGGCGTTGTCTCTCATGCCCATAAGTCAACCGTTTCCACACCACCATTCCACTAGCAGCCATCTCCTTAGGGTCTCGTCACTTATCTCTATCTCCTCCTCCTCGGCCGATCTATCATCACTATAGCGTTCCCTATACGCTTTGAGCCCCGGTTTCCCCACTTCCCCGATAATACGCATCAATAAGCCCTAGGTTATTCGTCTTTTTCCCTTCATAGATCCACAACTGGTCTGGTTCAAGGCCATCATCATCACGTTGGAGGCCTTGTAAGACCGTACCTATGCTTATGGTGAGTAGTCCCGCCGAGACCGAATCATAACACTTAATCTCTCCTATGATTATTATCAAGAGGCAGAACAAAAATTCGTTTTGTTCCCTCCCTCATACGCTATCTTGTAACAGCGAAATCACTTTCGCAGCCCCCCCTCCTCGCTCATATCCACCGCGCTCCTGGTCGCCCCCATCCGTTCCCTGAGCAGGAAAAACTTCGCCTGCAGCCGCCCTCCTTCCTTCGCTCTCAACAGCGACCACACCGACTGGATTATGGCCCCACGCGCCCATCGGCCCCCCATGATTCTATTTTTTCCAATTAAGGGCCTTTCGATTGTTACCGATATTCAATTCAATGAGGGAGGCCGTGCGTGATTAGAGGATGGTATACCGCCGCCAGTGGGATGCGAGCCCAGCAATGGCGTTTGGATGCCTTGGCGAATAACCTGGCAAATGTAGATGCAGATGGGTACAAGAAAGATATAACCTCATTTAAAGCCTTTCCAGAACTCTTGTTGCGTCGTATGGAGGATGATGGGGTATATCAGCATCCTTTTGGCTCTGCCGATAGGGCGCCGGTGCTTGGGAAACTCGGTACAGGAGTGGAGCTCAATGAACTGTATACCGACTTTGAACAGGGAGCCATGAAGGAAACCCAAAGTGATTTCGACCTTGCCTTGGACGGCAAGGGTTTTATGGCGGTTGCTACCCCCTGGGGTGAACGGTATACCCGTAATGGTTCTTTTCAGTTGGGCAAAGAGGGCTACCTTGAAACTAAGGAAGGGTATCCGGTCCTTGGAGAAAAGGGTCCTATCAAGGTCCAGGCCAATAATTTTCAGGTGGATAAGCAAGGTCAGATATGGGTCAATGCCGCGTATACCGAGGATCCTAGCCGCCTGATTTCCAAAGAAGACAACGCATGGGAAGAGGTAAGCCTGCTGGATACGCTCAAGCTGGTAGAATTCGATGCGGACCGGTATCTGCAAAAACAAGGTTCCAGCCTGTACCGTGTTACGGATATTTCTGGAGAGGCCCGGCTTATGGATGTGGAAAACCGGCCCCGGGTGGTCCAGGGTTTCACCGAAGCGTCTAACGTCGATCCGGTTCTGGAGATGGTGCAGATGATCGAAGTAAACCGTGCGTATGAGGCCAATCAGAAGGTGATTCAAACCGAGGATGCCCTGTTGGGAACCTTGATAAACCAAGTAGGCCGAATAAACGCCTAAAGAGGGCGTATGCGTAAGAGGAATAATAACTAAATGGTACGAAGTTTATGGACCGGCGCTTCCGGTATGATTGGACAACAAGCCAATATTGATACGATTTCTAATAATCTGGCCAATGTGAATACCTCTGGGTATAAGCGGATGCGGGTGGATTTTGAGGACCTCCTCTATCAAACCATTAAGACCGCCGGAACCCCTGCGACCGAGGACACGGTAGTGCCGGTGGGGGTGCAGATGGGGCATGGGGTGAAGATAGCCGATACCCAGCGTATGTTTACCCAGGGTTCCCCCCAGAACACGGAAAATGTTACCGATATGGCCATAGTCGGAGACGGTTTTTTTCGGATCCAGACCTATGATGGCAGTTATGCCTATACCCGCAATGGCGCGTTTGAGGTCGATTCTAATGGGCGTATGGTAACCTCCAATGGCTACTGGTTGCTCCCGGATATAGTCATGCCCGAGGGCTTTCTCCCTGAGAAGATCACCGTTTCCAAGGATGGCCGTGTCTCGGTTATTGTCCCCCAGATCAATGCAAACGAGCCCATTCCCGTAGGGCAAATTGAGCTGTACCGCTTTCCCAATCCCGTAGGGCTTACCGCAGTGGGGGAAAACCTGTTTAAGGTTACCGAAGCCTCAGGAGAGCCCATTCCCGGACGCCCAGGCTATGAGGGCATGGGCCAAATCTACCATAAGTTCCTGGAGATGTCCAATGTGTCGGTGGTCAGGGAAATGGTGGATCTCATTGTGGCCCAGCGGGCCTATGAGTTTAACTCGAAAACCATACAGACCAGTGACAGTATGCTCGGTACTGCCACGAATCTGAAACGCTAAGGCAAGGAGGAGTCATGGCCATAGAACAGCTTGGTTCACTGTATTATGAGAACCCAGGACTTAGGGCGCCGGTCCGTACGGGGAGCGTAAGAAGCGAGGCTGGTACCGAGGCAAGCAAGGGCCGGGTCTTTGCCGAGGTACTGGAGAGAGCCGGTGCCCCTGGGCCAGCGAGCGAGAATACCGCAGGGAAGGAAGGCGTCCGAAAGCCCAAGATAGACAAAACCGATGCCCTCTATGAGCAATGCCAAGCCCTGGAAACTTTTTTGATTAAGAACCTGCTGAACAGTATGCGTACTACCGTGCAGAAAACCGGCTTTATAGACGAGGGTTTTGCCGGAAAGATGTACGAAGATATGCTCTACGATGAATACGCCAAAGACTTCACCAAACAGGCGAACTTCGGCTTTGCGGAATTGGCCTATCTTGAACTTACCGGTCAACAGAGGCCATGAGGTATACCAAGGCATTGTATGCCCCATGAGCCCAGGCAATGCCGTGGAAGGCATGGCGCTGTATAAACACCAGGGACAGGACCATTCCTGCAAGCGCTGCCTGTAGGATCCCCCAAGGTCCTTCATAGGTATGGCACAGGGAAAAGAGGAGGCAAGAAAGGAACACCCTTTTCCCTGTGCCTATCCCCGCTTCTTTCAGTCGCAGCAAAAGATACACTCTAAAATAGCTTTCCTCCAGATACCCCGTGGCAAAACAGGAACCCAGGATGATCACCCATGCAAGGAGGCTCTGGGGCGCTTCCACGTCTGGGCTGGGGGAAAGCTGGATATAGGGAGCAAGCCGGGGACCTGCCAGGGCAAGGCAAAACCCTATGCTGCCTAGACCCAGGAGGGCGATACCTAAGGCCAGAAGATCCTGTACCCGGGGTTTTAGGAGCCCCTGGACCCAGGAACTCTGGGGTAAGGGATACCGGCAGAGCCGATACCAGATAAACCCCAGGGCGGGGAGGGCATAGGCGAAGATACGGATGATTTCCCGGTCTAAGGAAAGGGGGATACGATCCGGGTAGGTTCCCTGGGAAACAAGCCCGGATCCAAAGAGCAGGAGATAGAGGAGGAGCATCTCCCCAAGGGGTTTTAGTACAAGGGTTCTGGGCTTTTGCTGAGGAGGGGCCAAGCTCGTCTCCTTCTTGGGGTTTAGGGCTTAGCCGCGGGACTTTCTCCAGGGCCGTACCGAGTGAAGGTATTGGATGACCCTAAGGCCCTCTACGGCGCTGGAGTGAGGCCGGCGACCGGGTTCCCGGACACAGGCTAGGGCATCTTGAAGCATCCGGGTAAAGTAACCGGTGGGGCCTGCAAAGCTATCCTGGGTTTTGTAAAGGGACCTGAACCCTTCGGCATAGGGGCTTTCCCTGCTTTCCCAGACTTCGAATATCCCATTGCCGATCCGCAGCCGTCCTTGGGCACAGGAAAATTCCAGCTCAAAAACCAGGTGATCCCGCCCTGGGCCGATTTCCAGTACAAAGGGGGGCCCTGCACCGCGACGGCCTAAGCCAAGGTCCAGGTATCCGCAAAGATAGGCGGTGCCCCGGGCTTGGGTTACCTTGGCCCCCCATATCCCTTTATGGCGCAGCACAGAACCGCTTAAAAACATGATGGCATCTACCAGATGGGTCCCGTCATGCCAGAGCACATCCAGGATACGCTGGGTCCGTCCCATGTACAGGGTTGCCTTGAGGCTCAGGAGCGGCCCCAGGCGGCCTGTATCCAGGATGGCCTTGGCCTGGATATAGTCTGCGCTGTACCGGCGTTCATGGTTGGTGAGGATGCGTATCTTACCGCTTCGGTGCAGGGCGGCAATCTCCCGTGCATGGGAGAGAGTATCTGCCAGAGGCTTCTCACAGATACATACCGGGATATGGCAGGAAGCGGCCATGCGGCAGTAGTGGACGTGGCTATCAGGATGGGTGGCGATAACCAGGATATCCGGGGTTTGGGATCTCAGCATGGTAGATGCATGGGCGTAGACCGGACAGTGCCAGGTTTCCGTAAAAGTCTGACGCTGCCTGGGATCCGGGTCCGCCCCGGCCACTAAGACCGTCTCAGGGTTTGCCTTCACCGCCCCCGCATGGGTACAGGGCTTTTCCCGGCGGGGATCCCCCTCAAGGAGACCGGCTATCCTCCCTAATCCCACGATAGCAACGGAAATTGTTTCCATGCTTTATAGTCGGCAACCGAGAGGATCCAATCAAGGCCGGGAATACCGGTACTTACCGGCTCCGGTACTTACCGGCTCCGGTACTGGCGCAGTCTCCTGCGATAGCCTGGCGCAGCCTCCTGCGATAGCCTGGCGCAGCCTCCTGCGATAGCCTGGCGCAGCCTCCTGCGATAGCCTGGCGCAGCCTCCTGCGATAGCCTGGCGCAGCCTC
>JAITEL010000004.1 GCA_031282065.1 Treponema sp. | reverse complement strand
ATGGAATAGAAGGCGCAACCAAGAAGCGCGTAAAATCAACTGGCGGTTTACCACAGCTGACGCCCGCATTAAACTGAAACGCCTATATCCACAGTTTAAATAGAGACTCGATACTAGTTTCAGGGAGCTCGAAACCCTAGTTTCGAGGAGCTCGAAACCCTGGTTTCAGGGAGCCCCTGCTTAGGGGTTTGGCTTCCCCCATAGGGTCTTTTCCCGGTAATAGCTCCATCCTATACCGATATAGGGTTTTATCCCCACCAGGGCATAGCCTTTTACCCAATCATCCAGTACCTGTTTTTGCCTGACCGTGTCCTGGTCGATTCTTTCAACGGTATAGGAGAAGGTACGGTTCGCAAACATATACGAAAACATCAGGCCCCCCTGGATATAGAAAAAATCCCGTATATCGTATTTGACGCCCAGATCCCCGGCGATACCCAGGGTAAACAGGACCTTCCTGTAATCCTGGCCCTCCTGGGTATACTGCGCAAAGAGATAGGCCCAATCTATGCCCAGCCCCCCGTGCAGGGAGAGCTGCTCCCCCAGCTTATACCTAAACCCGGGGCCCAGCATGAGTTCCGCCATCCAGTCATAGCCGCCGTCGGAGTGCTGCCCCGGGGCTATGGCGGGAAAGGACCACAGCGAATGGAAGTAGAACCCCATATTCTTACGATCCTGAAAGCTGTAGATCTTCAGATTAAACCCCGGCGCGCCCAGGTAGCGGGAGCCCTCATCAAATTCCATGAGATTTCCCCATGCAAAGTCCGTGGAAAGCCAGTTTTCTTCTAAAGAAAAGGCCGGCGCCATGCCCCCCAGCACACAGCACAGGAAGCCCATACTTAGTAGTTTCGTGAACTGCATATCGTTTTACTCCTTACTATTACTCATACTCACGCCCATTCCCCTTCGTCAAGTTTCCCCAAGGAACTCAGGGCCGCCTCCCCCGGGGTATATACAAAGGGCTCAATTCCTAGTAAAGTTAAGGCATTATGTTATCTGCTTATAAGGAGTAGTATACCCAGCATGAAAGAGCGGCGATATTTTTTTACTTCCGAATCCGTCGGAGAGGGTCATCCTGACAAACTATGCGACCAAATCTCCGACGCCATATTAGATGCCTGCTTACAAGACGACCCCCAAAGCCGGGTTGCCTGTGAAACCTTCGCTTCTACCTCCCTGGTGCTCGTGGGGGGGGAAATCACCACGAAAACCTTCGTGGATTTTCAGCGGGTGGTTCGGGAGGTGGCCCGGGACGTGGGATACACCGACCCTGCCTATGGTTTGGATTACCAATCCATGGCGGTCTTAGATATGATCCACAGCCAGTCTCCTGATATAAGTCAAGGGGTTTCCGGTGCCGGCCTTGAAGAGTACCAAGGCCGGCTGGGAGCCGGGGATCAGGGGATGATGTTTGGCTTTGCCTGTAACGAGACTCAGGAGTTCATGCCCCTGCCCATTACCCTGGCTCACGGGATACTGATCCGGGCTGCGGAGCTGCGGAAGAAGCGGACTGTTCCCTGGCTGAGGCCGGATGCAAAGACCCAGGTAAGCGTTGAATATGAGGGGCATAGGCCCATACGCATTGATACGGTGGTCCTGTCCCACCAGCACGACGAGGGTATTGCCTACAAGACCATCAAAGAAACCATTATCGAGCAGATCATCCGGCCCGTCCTGGAACCTACCGGCCTCCTGGACCAGGCAACCAAGTATTTCATCAATCCCACCGGCCGCTTTGTGGTGGGAGGGCCCTTCGGAGATACCGGTCTTACGGGCAGGAAGATCATCGTCGATACCTACGGCGGTATGGGCAGGCATGGAGGGGGCGCCTTCTCCGGCAAGGACCCGACTAAGGTAGACCGTTCCGGGGCCTACATGGCCCGGTATGTGGCTAAGAACATCCTCGCCGCACAACTGGCACAGCGCTGTGAGGTTGAATTGGCCTATGCCATAGGGGTTCCCTTCCCGGTTTCGGTCATGGTGGAGACCTTCGGTACGGCGGTGCTTCCCGAGAGCCAGATAGAAGCGGCGATTAGCCGGGTATTTGACTTGAGCCCTGCAGGCATCATCGCGGCCTTGGATCTGCGCCGTCCGGTGTACCGGAAAACCGCTACCTACGGGCATTTTGGCCGGGAGGACTTTCCCTGGGAAAAAACCGATAAAGCCGAAGAACTTGCCCGTGCGCTGAGGTGATGCGCCCTTGCCCCGGGAAAGCGGCCCTGTGAACCACGTACTCCTGCAGAGGTCCCTCCATGCGGCGGCGGAGCTTTCCTATTCCCGCTCCCGCGGCCCAGGGGGGCAGAACGTAAACAAGGTCAACACCAAGGTTACCCTGCGGATCCCGCTGGATAAGCTGGAGGGCCTCTCTCCAGGGGAACTGGCCCGCCTGCGGGAAACCTTGGCTTCCCGGATCAGCGCATCGGATGCGCTCTTCATCAGCGCTGATGGAGAGCGCTCCCAAAAGACCAACCGGGCCCGGGCCTTTGCCCGGCTGGAAGCCCTCATTGTGGCTTCCGCCCGGCTCCCGGGATACCGTAAACCCGCCACTCCTTCCCGTGCACAACGAGAACAGCGGCTCAAGGCCAAGCGGCTGGAGGGCCTGAAGAAGGCGGCCCGCCGCCTGAGCCGCAGGACGGGTGATGCGCCTTAAGGCCCGGAAGGATAGCGTGCTTTATAAAGAATGTTCTTTATTTTTTCAAGTAATGTATCATCTCCCCTGTGCCCTGCTGAAGGGTGTACAGCTTCTCGTAGAGCTTGTTCCCGGCTAGAAGTTCCTCATGCCTTCCTTCACCACAAACCCTGCCCCGGTCAAGCACAATGATCTTGTCCGCTCCGGCAATGGTGCGCAGCCGGTGGGCGATAACCAGTACGGTCTTGTTTGCAATAAGACGGGAAAGGGCCTCCTGTACCAATGTTTCGTTTTCCGGGTCCAATGACGCGGTGGCTTCGTCCAGCAGGATAATGGGCGCGTTCTTCAAAAGCGCGCGGGCTATGGAGATACGCTGGCGCTCACCCCC
>JAITEL010000136.1 GCA_031282065.1 Treponema sp. | reverse complement strand
GTGTGTGGGTGGCGGGGGCTTTCGTCATTGCGAGGGGCGCAGCCCCGAAGCAATCCAGACAGGAACGTCCCCGTTCTGACCCCCCAGGGCTGCGGGTTAGAACCCTGGGGCTGGAAGGTGGGTTGCCGGGGCTGCTGGAGAGGATAGCTTCGCATTGCTGGCAATGACTGGGCAAGGGTCTCCCGCATGTGGAGGGTGGCGGGGGCTTTCGTCATTGCGGGGAGCGCAGTGAACCCGTCATTGCGAGGGGCGCAGCCCCGAAGCAATCCAGACAGGAACGTCCCCGTTCTGACCCCCCAGGGCTGCGGCTTAGAACCCCGGCGCTGGAAGGTGGGTTGCCGGGGCTGCTGGAGAGGATAGCTTCGCATTGCTTGCAATGACGTGGCAAGGGTCTCCCGCATGTGTGTGGGTGGCGGGGGCTTTCGTCATTGCGAGGGGCGCAGCCCCGAAGCAATCCAGACAGGGAAGTGCCCGTTCTGACCTCCCAGGGCTGCAGGTTAGAACCCCGGCGCTGCGGGAGAGGATAGCTTCGCATTGCTTGCAATGACTGGGCAAGGGTCTCCCGCATGTGGGGTGGTGGAGGGGGCTTTCGTCATTGCGAGGGGCGAGTGAACCCGTCATTGCGTGGGGCGCAGCCCCGAAGCAATCCAGACAGGAACGTCCCCGTTCTGACCCCCCAGGGCTGCAGGTTAGAACCCCGGCGCTGCAAGGTTAGGAATCAAAAAAGGATGTCCCTTTTTCATCTTTATTTCTTCATTGTTTTGGAGGTACTTGTATGGGTAGAGACCGGTATCCCGCTTCACGGGACGCCCGGCTTCACCTCGTGGAAACCTACATCGCCGCCTTTTTCCCGGCCGCTTGTCCCCCATGAAGGTTTATCTATTAGCATTATCTTGTTTCCCGCGCTTTAACGTGGTATCTTCCTTGATATGAAGGTTGCCATTATTTTTGGATCCCTATCAGATACCCCTGTCATGAAAAAAGCTGCCCTGGTACTGCGGGAATTGGAGGTGGAGTATGCTGCCCTGGTATTGTCAGCCCATCGAACACCGGAGCTCTTGCAAGAAACCGTCAAAAACCTGGAGGACCACGGAACCGAGGTGATCATTGCCGGTGCAGGGCTTGCAGCTCACCTGCCGGGGCTCATCGCCAGTCTGACCCTGATCCCGGTGATCGGGGTGCCCATCAACTCCGGGGGCTTAGGCGGTATGGATGCCCTCTTGTCTATGGTCCAGATGCCCAGGCCCATCCCGGTCGCCGTGGTGGGGGTGGATAACGGGGCAAACGCGGCGTATCTGGCTTGTCAGGTACTTTCCCTTAAATACCCCGACGTACAAAAGCGGCTTGCCGCGTTCAGGGCCAAGCTGAAGGCCGATTGTGCGGGGAAGGCCGAAAGGGTGGAACTATGAAGGATACTCAATCGGGAATTCCGCAGTCCCTTAAACCCGGAAGGCTCTTATACGAGGGTAAGGCAAAGCAGGTCTATGCCCTGGATGATACGGATCGGGAGGATCTGGTCATTATCCATTATAAAGATGATGCCACTGCCTTTAACGGGGAAAAGAAGGGGCAGATTCAAGACAAAGGGCGCATGAACAACCGCATTGCCGCAGAGCTTTTCAAAGTGCTCGAACAGTCCGGGATACCCACCCACTTTGTTGCCCGGCTCTCAGAACGGGATATGCTCTGCAAAAAAGTAGGGATCATTCCCCTTGAGGTGATTGTCCGAAATGTGGCCGCTGGTTCCATGGCAAAGCGTCTGGGCCTTGAAGAAGGGAGCCCCCTGAAAACCACGGTGTTTGAACTGTCCTACAAAGATGACGCCCTGGGAGATCCGCTGATCAATGAGTATCATGCAGTAGCCCTGGGGGTTTCTACCTTCGAGGAAATTACCGAAATTTTCGCCTATACTGCCCGGATTAATGCTGTCCTGTCCCGTTTCTTTTTGGAAAAGGACCTTAAACTCATTGATTTCAAACTTGAATTCGGCCGCCCCTGCGGCATTGAGGGGAAATTGGTAGTAGCTGATGAAATTTCCCCGGATACCTGCCGCTTATGGGATGCTAAAACCAACAAAAAGCTCGATAAGGATAGGTTCCGCCGGGATTTGGGGGAGGTGCAGGAAGCCTATGCCGAAATAGTAACGCGTATGGGCGTCTGAATGAACCAGGGAAAAACCATGCAAAACCCAGCAGCTGCCGACGATACCCTCCATGAAGCCTGCGGTGTGTTCGGGGTCTTCTGTGCGGACCCAGAGCGGGACGCCGCTTCCCTGGTGTATTACGGCCTTTTTTCCTTACAGCACCGAGGCCAGGAAAGTGCGGGGATTGCTGCGGTCAAAAACAGGGTCATGGAATGCCGTAAAGGCATGGGGCTCGTGGGGGACGTGTTTACTCCAGAGCTTCTTCGTACCCTCAAGGGCTCTACCGCAGTGGGTCATGTCCGTTATTCCACGGTAGGGACCAGCAGCATTGAAAACGCCCAGCCCTTTGTGAGCCGTTTCAAGCTGGGTTCCATCGCGGTAGTTCACAACGGTACCTTGACCAACGCCCAGGTAGTGCGGGAACTCCTGGAAGATGCGGGGATTGGGTTTATCTCATCCAGCGACAGTGAGGTCATCGTTAATCTCATCACCAAAAACTACAAGAAGGGCCTGGAAAAAGCCCTCACCGATACGATCCAATTCATCAAAGGCTCCTATGCCCTGGTGGTTATGACCGATGAATCCCTGGTGGGCGCCCGGGATCCCAACGGCATTCGGCCCCTGTGCTTGGGGAAGCTTGAGGACGGCTGGATCCTAGCCAGTGAATCCTGTGCTATAGATGCAGTGGGGGGAACCTTCCTCCGGGACATAGAGCCGGGAGAACTGATCATCATCAATGCCGAAGGGGTGCTTTCCTTTAGTTTTAGTGAAAAAACCCGGCGTGGGGTCTGTGCCTTTGAGTACGTC
Source organism: Treponema sp. (assembly GCA_031282065.1). Lineage (GTDB taxonomy): Bacteria > Spirochaetota > Spirochaetia > Treponematales > Breznakiellaceae > JAIRLU01. The sequence continues at coordinate 4,881 of JAITEL010000136.1, read as the reverse complement.
TACTTTGCCCGGCCTGATAGCGTCATTGATGGGGTGGATGTGTACGGAGCCCGGCTGCGGGCAGGAGAAATCCTCGGCCGGGAATCAGCGGTCCCCGCGGACCTGGTCATGGGGGTGCCTGATTCAGGGATCCCCGCGGCTATCGGCTACGGTAGGGCTACCGGGACCGCCTTTGGCTTGGGCTTTGTCAAAAGCAAGTACGTGGGCCGCACCTTTATTGCCCCGAATCAAGCGCTTCGGGAAGAAGCTGTTTTCGTGAAACATAATGTCATTCAAAGGGAAGTGCAGGGAAAACGGGTGGTGATCATCGACGACTCCATTGTCCGGGGAACCACCAGCAGGCGCCTGGTTGCTATCCTGCGGAATGCCGGGGCTCAGGAAGTGCATATCCGGGTATGTTCGCCGCCGGTACGTTTTCCCTGTTATTTCGGTATTGATACCCCCCACCGAAAGGACCTGATAAGCAACATGAGCAGCGTTAGTGAACTGGGTAAATCCCTGGGAGCAGACAGCCTGGCTTTTATTTCGGTAGAGGGCCTTTTGGAATCCCTGGCACTTCACCAGGAAAAGGGGGGCTACTGTCTGGGCTGTTTTACCGGAGAGTATCCCATCCCTGTTCCCGGGGAAGCGCTTTAAGCGTGAGTCTAAAGCAGGGAAGGAGCCTACGGTCTCCGCCCCTGCTTCATGAGAGGCCCTGTTAGGGCTTCTCGTTTAATTCATGGATTTCTTTGAGACCTCGCAGCTTAAAGGTGGCTTTTTCTTGAATTTGCCGAACCCGTTCACGGGTTATGCCTAAGAGCCTGCCGGTTTCTTCCAGGGTTAAGGGGCCTTCGCCGGCCAAGCCAAAACGCAACTGCATGATCCTCATTTCCCGTTCAGAGAGACGGGAAAGAATGCTCTCCATAGTCTCCTGAAGGGTGGTGGAAAAGGCCAGTTCAAAGGGCTCTGCCAGGGTATCATCTTTAATGAGGTCCGCTAAACGGGTCAGGTTGCCGTCATCCACAATGGTATCCAAGCTGGTGGTTTCTTGGGAGAGTTTCACAATTTCCTTCACCTTGGCTATGGGTAAGCCTAAATACTCGGACAACTCCTCATTACTCGGATCCCGGCCTAAATCCTGGGTTAACTGTTTGGAGACAAAATAACACTTCTTAATCGTATTCAGCATGTGGACCGGGATACGGATAACCCGGCCCTTATCAGCTATGCTTTTAATAATGGCCTGCCGGATCCACCAGGTGCCATAGGTGGAGAAACGGCAGCCCCGGGTATAATCAAAGCGATCCACCGCTTCAATGAGCCCGATATTCCCTTCATCAATGAGATCCAAGAGGGATAAACCGCGGTGTTGATAGTTCTTCGCAATGGACACCACCAAGCGCAGGTTAGCATTAATCATCTTACTTTTATACATGTGGAGCGCATTATCCAAGGCAAGCCGTTCTTTCTTGTAGATCCCTTCATGCTCCCGTCCCTTATACAACTGATCCAGTTCTGCCCGCTTTTGCCGAATAACCACTATTTTTTCACCAATGCCCTGCTCTTCCTGGACCGTTAAAAGCTGAAATTTTGAGATCTGCTTAAAATACAGTGCCAAGGGATCGGTCTCTTTAGAAATCTTGGATTTTTTAGCATTTTTTGAAGACCGAGTGACTTGGGCCGGTTTACTGGTACGGGTCGATTTCATTTCATCTTCCTCCATAGGATACAAGACTATCCCCTGTTTTCTGGTTCCCCGCTCTTCGCGTGCTACTGCTGATTTTGTTTTTAACATACTATTATCCTTCTCGGTATTTTTTATACTTTTTACCTTACTACTTTTATACAATTTGATACTGCTGCCAGCCTGGTTCACCCTAGTTCCGCGGGGCTTTTGCAGGATCAATAGGGGTACTGCTCTGGTACACTAAAAAAAATAATTGGGGTTTTTTGGATACGGTGTCAAGCCCTAATCTCCCCAATTCTGTTCCAGAAGCAACCTTATCCCCTTCCTTCACCGATAAACGTTCACAACCGCCATATACGTATAAATAACCCCCTGTTACCTGAACAATTACCACCCTTCCAAAGCCGCGGTAGGGTCCGGCAGATACCACGGTTCCCGATGTGAGGCTTTTTACCACCTCGGATCTTTCCCCAACCAGAACAACCCCGTATAATTTACCGGTCATATATACCACTTCTTTGGCAGCCACCGGCCAGCGTACTGAAGCATTCCCTCCCTTGCTTGAGGCGGTTTGGGGAGGGCTGCTCGTCATGGTACTCGCGGTAGTTCCGCCCTGAGTTAAGGGTCCTATGCTGCTGGAAGCAAGCGGTTTATCCGCTTCCCTATCGGCCAGGGGAATGCGAAGGAGATCCCCTTCTTTTAATACATAGGTAGCAGCCAGATCATTGGCCCTACGCAGGGATTCCAGGGTAATCGTATACCGCCGGGCTATACCGTATAAGGTATCCCCTTTCACCACCCGGTATTCCATAAGCCCCGGAGAACTCGTTTTGGGTAAGGTAAGACGCTTACCTATGGGTAATTTTTGAGGATCTGTAATGCCGTTTACCTTCATAAGGGCATCAACATCAATTTTATAAGAACGAGCTATTGAATAAATAGTATCTCCTCCTTGAACAATATGAACCATCTCTTCTGCGCCGATATACATGGTTACAGAGAAACAGAACACCAGGCTACATAAAAAAGGGGACACACCGCTGAATGGAACGTTCATAGTACTAGTATATCAATTTTTTACCTTTTTTATGCTATAAGACATATATAACCCGCTTCATTCAAATACTCAAGGATATTCCCGGTTATACGGTACAAAGACGGAATATAGTACAAATCTTTAAACAATACGCCAAAGGATTTTGTTCAAGGGAGGAAAGGGGCCTACCTATCGGTTACAATCATGGTATGTGTATTGAAATTGAACTTAAGGCATGGGTTGCGGATCCCCAAGGCGTGAGAAATACCCTCAACACCGGCTTATCCCTGGTATCCAGGGCTTTTGAAAAAGAAGATGCCTACTGGCATCCCGTTTCTGGTATCCCCGCCGCTCCCTTTCCCCCATCGGGGATACGGATCCGAAAAGAAACCCATACCGATGCTCAGGGAAGCCTTACCCGGAAGGTCCTGGTAACCTATAAGACCAAGGAAGTCCGGGACGGTATCGAAGTAAACCATGAGCGCGAATTCAGCGTGTCCGACGGCCCCCTCTTTGAAGACCTCTTGAGACGCTTTGGCTTTGAACCAGGCATAGGAAAACACAAGAAAGGCTGGGCCTGGGACTATGAGGGGATCACCGTGGAACTGGTCCAGGTCTCAGGACTGGGCTGGTTTGTGGAACTGGAGATCCTTGAAGATGAGGACCAAACGGAAACCGTAGCTGCTGCTCGGTCCCGCTTATTGGACCTCTTACACCGTCTGGGCATTGCTCAGGATAAGATCGAAAGCCGGTACTATACAGAACTGCTTGCCCGCCCCTCCGGGGATTTACCCTAGGGGTGTATCTTTTCTCTTGCGTACTTCCGTGATAATACGGGGCAGCGTTTCATTGATACTATCAATGTCCTTTTCCGTATTATAATGAGAAAGGGATATTCTCAATGCGCTCTGGGCCAGCTCGTCGGCATAGCCCATGGCGCTGAGGACATGAGGCGCTTCTGTAGAGGAAGCAGAGCAGGCAGAACCGGAACCGGCGCAGATCCCTGCTTCATTGAGCATATTGATGATATACACACTGTGTTTAACCCCTTCAAATACAAAAGAGGCATGCCCGGGTAAACGATTGACCGGGTCGCCGGTTAGGTATGCGCCGGGTATTTTGAGGGTCCTTTCAATGAGCTTGTCTCGTAAGACCCCTAGGTATTGGGTGTTATGGTGCAGATTTTCTGAGCCTTCTGCTATAGCCGCTGCCATACCGACCACAGCAGCGACATTTTCGGTTCCAGAACGGCGTCCTTTTTCCTGGCCGCCGCCGGTGATAAAGGGGCTTGGCACCAGCGGTATCTTTGAGAACAAGGCGCCCACCCCTTTGGGCCCATGAAACTTATGGGCTGAGAGGGAAAGGAGGTCAATAGAAAGACTGCGTACATCAATCGGTATATGGGCAGCGGCTTGAACCGCATCGGTATGAAAGATAATGCCATGCTTGTGGGCCACTTCGCATAAGGCTTGAATGGGCAAAACCGTTCCCATAACATTGTTGGCCATCATAATGCTTATGAGTATGGTATCAGGCCGTATCGCCCTTTCCAGTTGCTCGCTGCTTATGTGTCCGTTTGTATCGGGTTTCAGTAAGGTAATGCCATACCCTAGGTCCCGCAGTTTTTCCAGGGGCCGTAAAATGGCCTTGTGTTCTATGGCCGTTGCAATGATATGCTTCCCCTTTTTATGCTTTACCTCGCATACACTATGAATCGCCCAATTATCGCTTTCCGTGCCGCCTGAGGTGAAATAGATTTCATTGCTTAAGCCTCCGATGGCGTTTCCCACCACCCGGCGGCTGTCCTCCAATGCTTTTTTTGCTTCCTGCCCGTAACTGTAAATCGCCGAAGGATTGCCGAAATGTTCCCGAAAATACGGCAGCATGGCCGACAGCGCGCTTTCAGAGACCGGGGTTGTAGCGGAATTATCAACATAAATGCGATCCCCCATCCTTTTTTCACCTCCTCTCTTGTCTGCTCCCGTATTCCGGGGCATTGCATGGATCTGCTCACCACCTTAGGTATTTCTTTCTGGCTTGTCAATACCCGGTTGTATGTTTGCAGCAATTCCAAATTCAAAAAAAGATGCCTAAAATAAGGCATGGGACGGAGAATACTTAAACCCTTTATCGGGTATCTTGATAAGGCGGCGGAGAAACTGCCTGAGTGTCGGGAGGC
>JAITEL010000025.1 GCA_031282065.1 Treponema sp. | reverse complement strand
GGCTGCGTTCCAGCTATGCTGCGTATGGGATACTCTCTCACCTATACGTGAATGTTTCTGTCCCTAAGGTGTGGGGGACACACCCTAATTGCGTGTGGGGGACACACCCTAGTTGCGTGTGGGGGACACACCCTACTTGCGTGTGGGGGACACACCCTATTTGCGTGTGGGGGACACACCCTAGTTGCGTGTGGGGGACACACCCTCGTTGCGTGTGGGGGACACACCCTAGTTGCTTGTGGGGACACACCCTAGTTGCGTGTGGGGACACACCCTAGTTACGTGTGGGGAACACACCCTAGTTGCGTGTGGGGACACACCCTAATTGCGTGTGGGGGACACACCCTAGTTGCGTGTGGGGACACACCCTAGTTGCGTGTGGGGGACACACCCTAGTTAGGTGTGGGGACATACCCTGACAGCTTCCGGGGATGCGTTTATCCTGAGCAGGGATTGACCGGCGGTACTGCCGGGGATATGCTGAACACTCATTGGATCATAGATGCTGGTAAAAATAGTATGTAAAATCCCCGCGCTCCTTATAAGCGGAATCATGTGGGTGCTCTCATCCCAAAGCGTACTTCCCACCCCCAAAGGTATTCTGGGCTTTGATAAGCTCCAACACCTACTTGCCTATGGGGTGTTTGCAGGTACTCTGGGATTGTGGTTTTCCCTGAAGCAATGGAAAAGGAGCCCCTTCATCTGTATGGTATGGGTTATAGGTATTGCCTCTGCCTATGGGATAAGTGATGAGCTCCATCAGTCTTTTGTTCCGGGCCGGGATTGTAATGTATGGGACTGGCTTGCCGATACCCTGGGGGCCATCATAGGGGCAGGACTCGTCATGGTGAGTGCCCGCAAATGGAAAGTCCCGCCCCCTGCGGCATGAGTGTGGGCGGGCTTTTTTCCCTTCATGGGTACACGTTTTTTTTTGCTTTTTTTTTAGCTGGAAGGGGTAGTATAATAAAAACGGTAAAGAATGTTTTTCCAGGAGGCACATAATGAAAATAGGGACCCTTAAAGAAATTAAGAAGCATGAATACCGGGTCGGTTTAAGCCCCAAGGCCGCAGAAGCCTACAAAAACCACGGGCATACCGTATGGGTTCAAAAAGGCGCGGGAGAAGGTTCAGGGTACTCGGACGATCTCTATGCGGCAGTAGGCTGTAAGCTGGTGGATAGGGCAGAGGAGGTATTCGGTGAATGCGACATGATTGTCAAGGTAAAGGAACCCTTACCCGCAGAATACCATCTCATTCGAGCAGGACAGATCCTGTTTACCTACCTCCATTTGGCGCCGGATCGTCCGCAGACAGAAGCGCTGTTACGCCAGAAATGTATCGGCGTGGCCTTTGAGACCATCAAGGACCGCAAGGGTGCATTGCCCTGTCTTAAGCCCATGAGTCAGATTGCAGGACGCCTGGCAATCCAGGAAGGGGCCAAATACCTTGAGCGGCCTTTCGGAGGCAAAGGGGTCCTCTTGTCCGGAGTACCCGGGGTGCCTGCGGCAGAAGTGGTGGTATTGGGTGCAGGGATAGTCGGAGCCAATGCGGTAAAGATAGCCACAGGCTTTGGCGCGCATGTAACCGTGGTGGATATTGATCTCGACCGCCTGGAGTACCTGGAAGATATCTATGGCAACAGGATCAGTACCCTGTACTCCACCCCTGAAAACATTGATGAGATTCTGCCCAAGGCGGACATGGTGATAGGCGCGGTCCTCATTCCCGGTTCAGCTACGCCGAAACTCATTCGGGAAAAGCACTTGAAAACCATGCAAAAAGGTACGGTCATCGTGGATGTGGCCATTGATCAGGGAGGGTGCAGCGAGGTAAGCCGGGTAACCTACCATGATGATCCGGTCTTTATCAAAGACGGGGTGGTCAATTACTGTGTGGGGAATATGCCCGGAGCAGTGGCCAACACCTCAACCAATGCACTGGTAAACGCCAATCTGCGCTATGGGCTTTCGATTGCAGACCTGGGGCTTGAAGGGGCGCTTGCCAAAGATGCCGGCCTGCTGGAGGGCTTAAATGTGTATAAGGGTACGCTCACCTACAAAGGGGTAGCAGAAGCCCATGGCTTACCCTATACTCCCGCAAACGAGGTTCTGCGCTAAGTAAAGCGCGGTTTTATAGGCTTGGGTTTGCAGAGGGGCTGACCCCTCCGCAGTACTCAGCCTCTTTTTGTAGTGGTTTACCCCCCGATAGGGGGGTTTTTTTATGCTTAGTGCAATTCTTTCCGGGAAGGAATGGGAGTCGTATCTATCGCATCAATATTGCCGAGATAGTGCTGGGTTTCCTTTACAATGAGGTTACTCAACAGCAGTACTGCCACCAGGTTGGGAATGGCCATGAGGGCGTTCAATGCATCGGCTATATCCCATACCAGATCCAGGGCCGCCATAGAACCAACAAAGGTTACGATCACATAGAGTACCCGGTAGGGGATGTTGATTTTGGAACCGAACAGGTATTCCGCGCAGCGCTCCCCATAGTAGGACCAGCCCAGAATCGTGGAAAACGCAAAGGTTATCAAGCCAAAGGTAAGGACTACCGTCCCAACCACCGGGATCTGATCAAAGGCCGCATGGGTAAGTTTCCCGCCGTCAAGACCGATGGTGTCTATAGCAGGGTTGCCAATCACCGAGCTTACCACCACAAGACCGGTCATGGCGCAGACCACTACCGTATCCCAAAAGGTTCCCGTACTGGAAACCAGGGCTTGACGCACGGGATTGCGGGTTTGCGCAGCAGCAGCCACAATAGGCGCGGAACCCATACCGGATTCATTGGAAAAAAGCCCCCGGGCAATACCATAGCGAGCTGCGGCCATAACCCCGGCAGCTATAAAACCGCCTCCAAAGGCACGGGCAGAAAATGCAGAACTGCAAATCTCCTGGACGGCCGGAAGGATGTATGCGTGATTGATCCCCAAAATGATGAGACAACCCGCCACATACATGATCGCCATGAAGGGCACTAAGCGGATACATACGTTGGTGATCCACTGGATGCCTCCCAGCAAGACCAGGGCCACCAGCACGGCCATGATTGCCCCGGATACCCACAAGGGGACCTGAAAGGTTTCATTGATGAGGGAAGCCACTGCATTGGCCTGGACCCCGTTTCCTATCCCAAAGGCGGCAAAGGCAGTAAAGGCCGCAAAGAGCAGGGCCAGCCATTTCATCTTAAGTCCCCGATCCAGGGCGTACATGGCCCCGCCGAGCATGGTACCGCTTTCGGTCTTCACCCGATACTTCACCGCAATCAGGGATTCCGCATACTTGGTGGCTATACCGAAGACCCCGGTAAGCCACATCCACAAGACCGCACCAGGCCCCCCCAAGGCAATGGCGGTGCCCACCCCGATGATGTTGCCCGTTCCAATGGTGGAGGCAAGGGCTGTGGTGAGGGCGCCGAATTGGGAGACATCCCCTTCGCCGCCGCTGTCTTTCGTAACCGACAGCTTAATACCAAGACCCAGCTTGCGCTGAATAAAGCCGGTTCGTACGGTCATAAACAGATGGGTACCAAACAACAGAATCAGCAACCACGGCCCCCAAAGGTACCCGTCAACCATTTTTACGAACGCTCCAAATTGTTCCATAACATGCTCCTTTTCACAGACTGAATGCTTTTATTGACTATAGGATAGGGTGCTCTTCCGGTACTTGTCAAGAAATTTATAGGCTGAGGAAAACCTGATGAACAGACAGGAGCAGCAGAGCGCCAAGGAAAAAACCGAAGATTAACCTAATCCTCATCATATTTTAACCGTGCTTGGGTAGTTTTAAGCCAATCTTAGTATAAGAGAGGAGAACAACATGCAGAATAAGAAAATAGGCGCGGCCCTTTGTGTGGCCGCCCTGAGTCTTGGACCGGTGTTTGCCGGAGGTGCGAAGGCCACCGAGGGGGCAGCCCCTGAAGCGCAAGCAGCCCCGTACACCATCGAAGTAGCCGGGTCAACCTCGGTTACGCCCTTGATGGAGCTTTTGGCCGCAGACTATGCCCAGGTGCGCCCCGGCGTGAAGATCAACATCAACGGCACGGGCTCTTCCGACGGCATCAATGCCGCAGCTTCGGGAAGCAGCGAAGTGGGGATGTCCAGCCGGGAACTGAGCCCCGTGGAAAAAGGAGCGGGCCTTAAGGAACTGGTTATCGCCATAGACGGCATCGCGGTGATAGTCCACGGAACGAACCCCTTGAGCGGCCTTTCCATAACCCAGTGCCGGGATATTTACTCAGGCAGGATCCAGGACTGGGGCGAGCTTAGCCCGGAGAAGCAGGGCAAGATTGCGGTGGTATCCCGTGAACCTGGATCGGGAACCCGCGGGGCCTTTGAGGAGCTTATCGCCCTTAAAGACACGCTGGTCCCCGGATCCATAGAGTTTGACGGAACCGGTGCGGTCAAGGCCGAAGTCTCCCGGAATGCCGACGCCATCGGGTACATCTCCCTGGGCTCGGTGGATAGAAGAACGGTGAAGCCCCTGGCCATTGAAGGGGTGGAGGCCAGTAACGCCAACGTGATCAACGGAACGTACAAGATTGCCCGGCCCTTTATCCTGGTAAGCAAGGCATCGGTGCACCCGGAGACCCAGCGGTTCCTGGAATGGATCCTCTCCGATGCAGGGCAGGCAATCGTGCGCAAGAGTTGGATTTCGGTAAAGGATTAAGACAGCATGGGAGCGCGCCGGAACATCGATCTTTTCTTTAAGCACCTGGTCCGTTTGGTTTCCGGCTTTTCCATTCTGGCTCTGGGAGGGATCCTGCTCTTTGTATGCATCCAAGGGGCAGGGCCCTTCCTTTTTCCCACGGATACCGGGATCAGGCTGGTCCTGGAAAATATCCGGGAAATAGCGGTCAATGGAGAAGCCTACCGGGATACGGTCTTGATACGCCTTCCCGAAGCGACCACGGCAGTGGACCTGCGTTTCCCCGGGCCGCAAGGGGTGCGGCTCATCAAAGCCGCGGTCGCCCCGCAAGAACCGGGGCTCGACTTCACCGAATATCCAGGAGGGGAGCTCTCCACTCCTGAAGCCGGGGTGTATACCCTCCGGTATCCCGGGCTGCCGGCGCCTAAGGTTCATCTCATCCTCCCGGAAAGCCCCTACGGCCTCCTGCGGTTCCTGACCGGTACCCAATGGCATCCCACCTACGAGAAGGTCTACGGCATACTCCCCATGATCCTGGGGACCGTACTGGCAAGCCTGGGCGCGGTGCTATTGGGGGTCCCCCTGGCCCTGCTGTGCGCCCTGTTCCTGGGGGAATACCTGCCTCCTCAGAGCGCCTCCCTGGCCCGTGCCGGGATAGAGCTTCTGGCGGGGATTCCCTCGGTGGTCTATGGCTTCTTCGGCTTAATGGTGATAGTCCCGTGGGTGAAACAGGTCTTTGCCCTGCCTTCAGGGAACACCCTGCTTTCCGCCATCATCATGCTCGCCATGATGATACTCCCTACCATCATCATCATTACCGAGACCTCGATTCGTGCGGTTCCCCGGTCCCACTGGGAGGCTTCCCTGGCACTGGGGGCAACGAAGATGCAGACCCTCTGGTGTATGGCCCTGCCCCATGCCCGTTCCGGGGTTATCGCGGGGGTGATGCTGGGGATTTCCCGGGCCGTGGGGGAAACCATGGCGGTGATCCTGGTGACGGGGAATTCGGTCCAGCTTATCCATAGTCCCCTGGACAGCGTGCGGACCCTGACCGCCACCATTGCCTTAGAAATGGGCTACGCCCAGGGGAGGCACCGGGAACTGCTCTTTTCCATAGGGGTGGTTCTCTTCATGCTTATTCTGCTGCTGAACAGTACGGTCCTGTACCTGAGGCGGCATAAGGAGGTATAGATGAAACACAAGAGCCGCTCCTTTAAGGAGGCAGCGCTCTATGGGCTTATGGCCTTTTCCGTAGTGCTGGTCCTGGGGGTCTTAGTCTTTATCCTGGGCTATATCGTGGTCTGCGCTTCCGGGGAGATGAGCCTCTCCCTGTTATCCCCGGCTAATCCCCGGGGCATCATTCCCATGCTGGTAACGACCCTGTATGTGGTCCTTCTCTCCCTGGCTATGGCCCTACCCGTCGGGCTCCTTACCGCCCTCTTTCTCAACGAGTATACGGGGAATTCCGGTCTGGTCCGCGCCTTACGGCTGGCCATAGAAACCCTCGCGGGGATCCCCTCCATACTCTACGGGCTTTTTGGGCTCTTGCTGTTCTGCCGTTTCCTGCAATTCGGCCAGTCTATTCTTGCCGGGGCCTGTACCTTGAGCATCATGATCCTGCCGGTGATCATCCGAACCACCGAGGAATCCTTAAAGGCCATCCCCCCCTCTTTCAGGGAGGCCTCCCTTGCCCTGGGGGCCACCCGGTTTCAGACCATCCGGTACGTGGTCCTCCCGCAAGCCCTGCCGGGGATAGTTACCGCCATCATCCTGGCCATAGGGCGGGTGGTGGGAGAGTCCGCGCCGGTGCTGCTCACCGTAGGGATCACCCGGAACATCCCCGCATCGGTGTTTGACTCAGGAAGGACCCTCACCATTCACCTCTACTACCTCACCAAGGAGGCGGTAAACCCTGAGGATTTCGGCCTTGCCTTTGCCACGGCAATGGTGCTCATCATCCTGGTGGTCCTCATCAACACGGCCACGAAAGTGGTTTCCCATTACCTTAACCGGAGCATGACCGTATGAATAAAGAAGAAAAACCCAAACTGGAGGTGCGCTCCCTCTCGGTGTTTTACGGAGAGGTGGAGGCCCTGAAAAAGGTTGCCTTTACCCTTTGGCCGCGGGAACTGGCCGCGTTTATCGGCCCTTCCGGCTGCGGCAAGTCCACGTTCCTGCGGGTCTTTAACCGCATGAACGACCTCATCCCCTCCTGTAAGGTTACGGGAACCGCGCTTATGGACGGCCAGGACATCTACGGCAACCTGGACGTAAGCGAACTGCGCAGCCGGGTGGGTATGGTCTTTCAGAAGCCTAACCCCTTCAACATGAGCATCTTCGATAACGTCGCCTATGGCCCCCGTATGCAGGGACAGAAGGATAGGCGTTTCCTTGCGGAACTGGTGGAGACCTCCTTGACCAAAGCCGCGCTCTGGGAGGAGGTGAAGGATAGGCTGAAACGCTCGGCTCTGGGCTTATCCGGGGGACAGCAGCAGCGGCTCTGTATTGCCCGCAGCATTGCCATGCAGCCGGAGCTCATCCTCATGGACGAGCCTACCAGCGCCCTGGACCCCTTGGCAACCGGCAAGATCGAAGAGCTCATGGGAGAACTGAAAAAGGAGTACACCATCATCATCGTAACCCATGCCATGCACCAGGCCGCACGGGTGAGCGACAAAACCGCCTTCTTCCTCCTGGGGGATCTGGTGGAATACAACGACACCAAGACCCTATTCACCAACCCCAAGGACCGAAGGACCGAGGCCTATATTTCCGGCCGTTTCGGGTGAATATTTTTTCTATGTTTCTAGTTTTCTATAAGGAGGAGGCAGACCATGCTTTTTGAGGAAGCCATGAATCAATTACGCCATGACATCGTGGAGATGGCCGCTCGGGTGGAGGAAGATTTGAGCAAGGCCATGAGTGCCCTGAGAAACAACGATGAGCAGCTGGCCAGGGAAGTAAAAGCCGTGGACGCGGTGGTAAACGCCATGCAGCTTAAGATAGAAGACCAGGCAGCGATGCTCATTGCCACGCAGCAGCCCGTGGCCCGGGATATGCGGGAACTGGTAAGCGTCATCAAACTGGCAGGGAACCTGGAGCGGATAGGGGACTACACGGTACACACCGCCAAGGCCGCGCTGAAGCTCTCCGGGGAACCGGCCTTCCGGTCTCTGGTGCGGCTTGAACGCATGGCTGCCACGGGTATCCAGATGCTGCGCGCCTCCATCACCGCGTACTGGAACCAGGATGCCCAGGCAGCCCGGGATGCGGCAGCCCTGGACGACCGCATAGACGAGGAACACAAGGCCCTCACCGAGGAAACCTTGCGCCTTATGCAGGAACACCCCCAGCTGGTAAAGAAGGCGGTGCGGCTGCTGCGAACCTCCGGGTTTCTTGAGCGGCTGGGGGATCATATCACGAATATCTGCGAGGGGGTCATTTATATGGTAGAAAGCACTCACGAAGAACTCAACTAAGCGCGGGGGTATACGAAACGCCCAGGATCCCCTGGGCGATCCTATGCGTCAAGCTCCTTGCCCAATCCCCTGCTTCTCCCTATAATGAGCCATCTACCCCCAAAAGGAGCTCTTATGAAAGATAACAAACACAGCCAGGCCATCCCCTCAACCGTTCTGACCCAGGCGCAGACCAAGGTTGACGAGGCGAAAACCCTGCTTGCCCCGTATCTGCTCGCCTTGACCCCGGCGGAACGGCAGGGAATGCCCAAGATGGGCGAAAAGACTATTGGCTTTGTGGAGAAAGCTTATGACTTTGCCCGGCAAAACCCCAATCTCGTGCCGCCGTATCTTGAAGTGGACGCTTTCGGCGTTGACTTCAGCGACGCCCACGGCCTTTGGACGCTGCTTAACTCGGTTCAGCAGTTGGAAGAGGGCGTCAGCGATACGGAAATGACCGCCGGAAGCGAAGCCTATCAAGCCGCCCTCGTGTTTTATAAGTCGGTTAAAATGGCGGCGGCCCAGGATATCCCCGGCGCGAAGGCGGTCTATGAGGAACTGAAAACCCGCTTCCCCGGCGGCAAAAGGAAGGCCGGCAATGGAGAGGAAATGCCGGCGGGTGAAAATTCCTAACGACCCGCCGGAGTTAAAAACTCTATTCTTGAAGTAAGAAACAGCGAATTTGGAGTTCCAAACATCATAACCGGAGTTCGGAACCGCAAAATCGGAGTTCAGAACACCGATCTTGGAGTTCGGAACTGGAAAACCGGAGCTTGGAACCCGGAAACCGGAGTTAAAAACGCCGAATTTGAAGTTCAGAACTCTGTTACCGGAGTAAAAAGACCCAAAATCGGAGTTCGGAACACCAACGCCGGAGTTCTGAACGGCAAAAAGGATATTAGTAACATGACGGTCAATAAGCTTATCCTCGGCGACAACCTTGAAGTCCTTAAAACATTGGAAACGGACTCAATAGACCTTATCTACCTGGACCCGCCCTTTTTCAGCAACCGGAATTATGAGGTTATTTGGGGAGACGCGGGGGAGGTCCGCAGTTTTCAGGACCGATGGGCTGGAGGTATCAGCCATTACATTGACTGGCTGAAAGATCGGGTTGCGGAGATGCATCGTATTTTGAAGCCGACCGGAAGTATTTTTCTGCATTGCGACTGGCACGCAAACGCTTATATCCG
>JAITEL010000001.1 GCA_031282065.1 Treponema sp. | reverse complement strand
GGCATACAGGGCCGGCCGCTGCGGCCTGTGGGCTATGATGGGGTATGGCGGAAGTACGGCGACTTTTACAACGACATAATGACCGGCTTATCCTTTGTGTGTCTTTCGGAGTTCACCCCTAGGGAGAAGCTCTATGAACTATGGCACTCCTGATAAAAAAAGGCCCGCCAGCAGGCGGGCCTTTTTTTGCCCTGCTGGTTCGGGCCTACCGGTCTCCCCCAGCACCAGCAGGGCGGCTGCACGAAAGGGACACCTGTTTTATCTACCGAGAGACTTTGTCAGCACCTCGATCAGATCCGCCTTTTCAGGTTTAATGACGCCGTTGGCGATATGTTTGGCGTGAATCGCAGTCTCGGCGTATTGTTCGATTTCGGCGGTGGTGAACGGTTCCCGTACCCCCAGAAGATCATCTAGGGCTGCGTCCAACTCGTCAAGGCTTCTCATATCCAGAGCATCAAGTATCTCACCGACACGGTTTGTACCGGCGGCTTGCTCCTTCCCTTGAACAAACCTGAGATACGCGCCCAGGAGGAGGGCGTTCGCCCTGCCGTGATCCACCTTCCGAAAATAGGTGAGGGAATAGCCCATGGCATGAACCACACTCGTTCCGGTGTTGGCGATAACCATGCCATCCAGGGTTGCGGCGAAAAGCAGTTTCTCCCGGACCGCGGGCTCCTCAAGGCTTCCGGACTTGAGGGCGGGAAGACATTCGGCAAAGGTCCTGATGCCGCTTTTCGCTGCAGCATCCGTCAAGAGAGAAGCGCGTACCCCCAGCATACCTTCAACCCCGTGGGAGAGGGCATCCAGGGCCGTGTTGATAAAGGTGTTCCGGCTCAAACTCAAAAGATACCCTGCGTCCAGAAAGGCTGCGCGGGGAAAAAGCAGCGGCGAGGAAAGGGAGGATTTTGACTGAACAGCATCGTTAGTGAGGAGCGCGTATGGGGTTACCTCCGATCCGGTACCGGTAGTGGTCGGTACGGCAACCACGGGCAGGGCTTTGTCAAAAGGCGTTGTAAACAGGGCCTCAACAGGCAAGGGGTTCACCGCGATAGCTGCCGCTGCCTTGCCCAGATCCATAGCAGAGCCGCCCCCCAGGGCTATGATGAAATCACATGCCTCATGTTTGGCGACTTCGGCAGCCTTGAAGGCACAGGCTATGGTAGGATTTGCCATCACCTGATCAAAGAGGGTATATGCCTGGCCGTTGGCCTCCAGGGCTTTTACCATGTCATCATAGGACCCGTTCTTTTTGGCCGAAGTCTGCCCGGTAACCATCAGGGCTTTCTTTCCTATTGCTTTAAGAATCGAGCGGTTCTCAAAAACACAGTTTTCTCCTCCCACTACTTTCGTGGGTATATAATACTGCATCATATCATTTCATCCACTATGCCAAGCACTATATCCAGGGTTGGCATCTCTTCGGCTAACTGCTCTTTCGTGATGATAAGCGGAGGAGCGATGAGGATCATGTTTTCATGCGTATACGTCATAAAACCGCGTCTGCTCAGTTCCCCGTTTATCTTCTTCATGATCCCCTGGGGATCCTTTCCATAGGGAACCAGGGCTTCTCTGGTCTCCCGGTCCTTCACCAGCTCAACTGCGGCGAAGAGACCTATGCTGCGTACATCGCCGACGCTCCGGTGTTTTTCTTTGAGGCTTTGAAGCATTGATTGCAGTTCCGCGCCCCGGTCCTTTACATTGTCCAGAATCTTGTGCTCCTTGTAATAGTTGACCGTAGCGATTCCCGCGGCGCAGCCCAAGGGGTGACCGCTGTAGGTGAGGCCGCAGGAAAGGAACGTATCGTCAAAGTATTCGGCGATTTTTGACGATACCGCGCAGCCTCCCAACGGAACATAGCCACAGGTTAGACCTTTGGCGAAAGAAACAATATCTGGCTTTATGTTGAAATGTTCAAAAGCGAACATCTTTCCTGTGCGGCAAAAACCCATCATCACCTCATCGCAGATAAGCATAATGCCGAATTCATCACAGACCTTGCGCAGGCCCTCAAAATAACCTTTAGGCGGAATGATAGCCCCGTTTGATCCGGTTACCGTTTCGCAGATGACCGCAGCTATGCTGTCGGGGTTTTCGTAGAGCACCTGTTCACGGAAGCGGCGCACATAATAGGCCGCAGCTTCCTCATCGGAAGCGAATTTGAGATCATCCCGGTACACATAGGGATCGAAGAATTTGACAAAGCCGGGGATGCCCGGTTCCAGGGGATAGCGGCGTGGCTCGCCGGTCAGGTTGCCCGCCCCGAAACTTGAACCGTGATAGCTGCGGTACCGGGAAAATACCTTGTAGCGGCCGGTATACATACGGGCCAGCTTGATCGCGTTTTCATTCGCGTCGGCCCCGGCGTTGGTAAAGAACACCTTGCCGAAATTGTCCGGCAGAAGTTCGATAATCATCTTTGCCAGCTCGCCCCGGGCCTCATTTCCGTAGGAAGGCGAGATATAGCAATACTGATCCGCCTGCTTTTTTATCGCCTCGATGATTGCCCGGTTGCCGTGTCCAAGGTTCAGATTGACAAGCTGGCTGGACATGTCCGCGTAGCGCTTCCCTGAGGGGTCCCACATATAGATCCCCTCGGCCTTTTCGATGACTATGGGGCTAAGGCCCTTCTGTTTTGACCAGGACTGCAAGTTGTACCGGGAATGATTCGTTTTGATGGATTGTTCAGACATTGAATCTCCTTCTTCTTTTATTTTATATAATATTCGATGCGGGTGTTTTTGTCTATACTGAGTACCCTGTTAAGCGCGACATGGATGCCTGCCCAGGCTTCCGTATACGTCACCGGACAGCGGTCGAATTCCCGGGGGATACGATTTATAGTTTCAAGGGCTTTCCCAAGTACCGCGGGATCTCAATGGCGGACATCCAGGGAAAAATCAAGCTGGTCGGGGATAGCCCTATGAACATTCGGGTGCAGGTTTATTTCACCCGCGGCGTATACCAGGTCATGAGGCAATGTATAGCTGCATGGATCCATTGGATAGCATCCGCTGCCGCAAGCAGCGCGTCCTTCCTGAAGGATATCGTCGCTTAGGATTTCCGCGCCTATGGCGGCCATACGTTTTGTAAACTCCTTCCGGGCGGCGATTGCCGCTTTGGAAAGGGAGAAGCGGGTAATGCCCCCGTTTCCTGTGGCGCCGAATCGGGAAAAGCTTTCTACCTTGTCTCTTACCCTTTCTTTACTGCATTGCTACATAGCTATCTCCTGGGTTTATTTCATGTTTACTGTCCGTGCGCCGGCGCTCAGTGCTCCTTAAGGGCAGACGTACAAACACAGATGGCAGCCCACGCAGGCAGTAGGTCTATTGCGGGAAGCTGTTTTCGGATGTCCCGGTTCACCGCACCATGACCGGCGTCGCTGCATGAAATGTAGCACCGGCCGCAGCCCAGGCACTTGTTCTCGTTAAGGAGCGCCGGTTCAAGGCTCTGACGGTCACGTTCATGGGCCGCGGCAAAAACCTTCAAGTCCTTTCTCACAAGCTCGGCAACGCTCCGGTACTGATGCTGCCGCATAAAACAGAGGAGCCCCAGTTTGAGCCGCTCTATGATGCGGTAGTCCTACTGCATAACCGCCTTCCCGGAATAACCGGAAACACAGGTCTTACCGTTTACGTCAAGGAGAGCCTTCAGGGTATGGCTGTTAAACACGGTAAAACTCTTTACCGTGTTTATGGCGGCAATACCGTTGGCCCCTGCGGCAAGGGCTGCTTCCGCAGGGGCTATCATGCTGCCCAAGTTTGGTGTCATCTTTGCAAGTATGGGTAGGCGGCTTCCCACTGTCAACAAGTTAAGGGATAGACACCCTCCCAAAGCCGTGATAAACCGGAATATGGGAGGATAACATGGGAAAAAGACTTGTTTTGAAATGGTTCGAGGCCTGTTAGAAAAA
>JAITEL010000151.1 GCA_031282065.1 Treponema sp. | reverse complement strand
CTCCCGACACTCAGGCAGTTTCTCCGCCGCCTTATCAAGATACCCGATAAAGGGTTTAAGTATTCTCCGTCCCATGCCTTATTTTAGGCATCTTTTTTTGAATTTGGAATTGCTGCGGGATACGGAGGTATCCTTGTCTTTTCTCCTTATTCCGGTTACAGTGGTACCCTGACCCGATCAGAGCGCTTTGCCCTTTCAGGTCCGGCTTATACATGTACCTACAGTAAGGAGGATACCCATGACGGATGAACCCAAGGCATTTGTTGCAGCTGCTGCCCCAGAGCCTGATAAGAATCAGGCCGGTGGGAGACGGCTATGGCCTATACGTCATTTCCCGTAACCGCCGCCGGTATCAGCCATACTAGGCAGGGCAAAGGCTGCGAGGATATTTCCCTCCACTACCTGCCTTATGAAGATACGGTCAAGAGCCTGCTGAGCTTCACGGTGGTCATGGACGGATACGGTGATGAGAACTATTTCCGCAGCGCCCAGGGAGCGTCCTTTGCCGCCCGGGAAGGCATCCTTACATTCGCAGACTGGCTGGGGCCCTCAAAGGAAACCGCTGAAGCATCGCTCAGGGGTCTGGTGGAGCATATCCTTGAGCGATGGCAGGGGAAAATCGAAAAGGATTACTGGGCACGGCCCGTGAGGGCTGAAAAGCTGGTCAAGGTAGATAAATATTATAGAAAGCGGTATGCCAAAGGAGAAGAGCGGTATGTCCCCTATGGAAGCACCCTGATAGCCGCCACAATAAGTGGGGCATACTGGTTCGGCATCCACATCGGGGACGGCAGGTGGAGCGTCCTGTATGAGGACGGTACCTTTGATCAGCCGGTTCCCTGGGATGAACGCTGTTATCTCAATATTACCAGCTCCCTCTGTGATGAGGATACGGCGGAAAGGGCACGGATATACCTGGCCAAGACCGCGGAAAAGCCTCCGGCGGGGATCTTCTCGTGCAGCGACGGAGTGGACAACAACTATCCTGCTGCGCATAACGAAGCATATCTGTACGCCCTCTATAGCGGCATTACCCTGAGCTTTGCCGAAAATGGCTTTGCACCCGCCTGCGGGCAACTTGAAGCCCTGGCTCGTTTTTTCGCCACCCATGGCAAAGGGGACGACACCAGCATAGCGGGGATCATTGATAGAGCGGCGGCCAGGCGTTTGGCCCTGCTCTTGCGGGAGGCTGCCGGGCCTCAGCCGGACCACCCGGAAAGGCCAAATACCAAGAAAACATTCTTTGCTGCGGATGCTTTGAGCGGCGGGCACGGTCCCTAGGTGCGGGCATACACCCGAGCCGGGGGGACGCTTACGACAGTGTGTTAAGAGGAGCTAAGAGAAACTATGACGTTAGACGCACAATTCATACGCATCATCCAGACCCTCATTGCCGAACAGGGCAAGGAAGCCTTCCTTGACCCGGCACAGTGCAGGGATTTTCTGCCGAACTACACCAGAAGCGACTATGAGCAGGAACGGCGCTTCTTGATTCGGGTGGTGGAAATCGGTGCGGCCCGGGCGATTGAGGAGGCAGAGGATCTATCGCTCTGTAAGAAGCAGCAGGTCCGGCGTTTGTATGAAGACCTCTTTATGGCGGAGGAACTGGCAGCGGAGATGATGGATATGCTGGGCCTGGTGCTGCGGGGGGATACGGGGAGAACCCTCTCCCCACAGCAACCCGGGGGAAAGGCCCCGGCTGCTTCCGTTCACCTCCGACCTGCTTCAAGCCGTATGCCTTTGACCCCGTCAAAAAAAACGACTCCTTCCGCCCCAACCCAGCCTGCGGTACCTCCTGTGGACAGGGCCGCTCCTTACCGGTGGCGGGAACTCCTGACCCTCAAAGGCCATACGGATACGGTTCACTCCGTGGCCTACAGCCCCGACGGGAAGCGCATCGTCTCCGGCTCTTGGGACAAAACCATCAAGATCTGGGATGAGGAAAAAGGGCGGAGTATCCTCAGCCTCAAAGGTCATGCCGGTGATGTGTTCTCCGTGGCCTGCAGCCCCGACGGGAAGTGCATCGCCTCGGGCGCTTATGACAACACCATTAAGATCTGGGATGCAGAAAGGGGGCGGGAACTCAGCGCCCTGGAAGGCCATGCAGATACGGTGTTCTCCGTGGCCTACAGCCCCGACGGGAAGCGCATCGTCTCCGGCTCTTGGGACAAAACCATCAAGATCTGGAACACCGAAAGGGGGCGGGAGATCCTCAGCCTCAAAGGCCATGTGAACAGGATTCGCTCAGTGGTCTATCGCTTTGACGGGAAGCGTATCGCCTCCGGCGCTTATGACGAAACCATCAAGATCTGGGATGGGGAAAGCGGGCAGGAGATCCTCAGCCTCAAATGCCCTTCGGATATTTTCTCATTGGCCTTAGCCTACAGCCCCGATGGGAAACGCATCGCCTCTGGCGCTTTGGACAACACCATCAAGATCTGGGATGGGGAAAGCGGGCGGGAGCTTTGCATCCTCAAAGGCCATGCAGGGGTTGTGCTCTCCGTGGCCTACAGCCCCGACGGGAAGCACCTGGCCTCCGGCTCTAATGACGGCAGCATCAGGCTCTGGGACAGCGAAAGCGGGCGGGAACTCTTCACCCTGGAAGGCCATGCCAGTGGGGTTTACTCCGTGGCCTACAGCCCCGATGGGAAGCGTATTGCCTCCGGCTCTTGGGACCGCAGCATCAAGCTCTGGGAGCAGGAATAGACCAGGGCCGGTAAAAGGTATCGGGCATAGGCACTAAGGGTACAGGCCCTGGAGATATCCTAATGACTTGACTTTTGAGATGCCTGGCCTACACAGAAGCAGACCATGCGCAACGGATGCGAACAAACCTGTGAGCGTATTGTTCCCTCTTTACAGACCTGCGCCTTCCCGGCAGCAGCGAAAAACGTAGGGTTTACCCTGGTTTCCGAAGACACCTTGTCCATTGATTTTCTGGGACGAACCTACACCATCACCAAAGCGAGGGTGAGCCCGGTGGATGCGCAGGAGGTGGATGTCAACATCCTCAGCGTCTTGGTGTATTATACGATCTCCCGGGGTACCGGCGAGCCCTGGTATGATTTCTGTTTGCTCCATCTGTGGGGTGTCATGGAAAATAGGAATTGCACGGGAAGCCCCATAAGCCTATACAGAATAAAGAAATAGAAAGGGAAAATTCCTATTTTTACTGTCTGGAAAACTGCAAGAAACCGAGAATTTCGGCTATCCTCTTTAAGACTGTTTAATAGACTTTAAGTCTTTATTTTGTATAGACTTATCTGAACGCCTACTTGCAAAGATGCAAATGTAAAACATAAAAATAGCCTTGAAAGCGGGATCAGCTAATATAATTCTATATACCGTAAAGAATTACATATATTTATTACAAGAAAGACGGATCAAAAAGAGGGATCCCCCCTATTTCCTTAACCACTGCCCGCACCTGTCCAATTGCCCCAAAGGAATCCGCATCATAAACTATTTTTTCAGTGAGTCGATCTTTACCTGCTGAGCGGAGTTGACCGATATGGAGGTCTCCACCCATCCGGTAGATAGATATAGGCACCATCTTCACTCCAGCCGGTGGCTTGGAATATCGCCACATCTTCCAGATTTAGGAGAGGGGACATTAGACTATTGAAGACCACTAGAGCCCGCAGGTCAGTACCGTATTCTTGGAGTCTCCGAGGGACAGGAACCAAGGTATAATCAGGGTACTCTCCGGAATAGGATCTGGGATTGGGGATTTCAGCGGCAGGGTTGAAGTGAAACGCTTGTTCCTTAGTTAAAAGAGGAATTTCAAAAACAATCATAGTTCTTTCCTTTTGTTTAGTATTTGTATCTTCAGGGACTGAAATTACGACTGGGGTCTCCTTGTATTGACTCGTCATTATTTTGTTGTCATTAGGGCTCTCCTCAAAGTAAATGCTACATATTGCGTATCGAAGGCTGTAGCGTATTATTCCAATCCTTGTGGAATTTGTCCCCTCTCAGTTTTATCTCCAACATCTGTTCATCGGTTATACGAACACCCAGGTCGTACTTGTTCATGTCTATTTGGCACCGGACACTGAGACCCGTCCTGGTTTTGGTATTTCTTATCAAGTCTACCAAGG
>JAITEL010000036.1 GCA_031282065.1 Treponema sp. | reverse complement strand
ATGCGTTTTTCTGGGCGCTCCGGTATGAAATGAGCCGGTATTTGCACAAAGATTGGACTGACTTTTTACTCGCCATTGCTGGCGAGGCCCCCGATGATTCTTGAATTTGGAATTGCTGTATTCTTAAAATCCTGCTTTGCTTTTATTAATCCCTTTAGTACGAAAAGGCAGCTTAAATGGCGGCTATAAGAAGGGGTGAGAGATGCCTCGTCCATACCCTGCGGCGATGGAACCGTCAAAATTGTGCCGGCTGACCGCGGTATCCCGGACCAGGGCTGGTGTACCTGCTCAACCGTGAAAATCACGATGACGAATAGACAGATCGGCTACCCGCCCTATCCTGTACTGCTGCATATACCCGGCAATACCCTGAATGATTTCAGGCATGAGCGGGGGATGGGCAAAGGTGGCAGAACCGACTTGGACCGCTGCGGCGCCGGCAAGGAGGAATTCCAGGGCATCCGCTGCACCGGCAATGCCGCCTAAACCAAGCAGGGGAACCCTGACGGCTTCCCAGAGATCCCAGACCATGCGAAGCGCCAGGGGCCTGATGCCGGGGCCGGAAAGGCCCGCAGTGATATGCTCAAAAACCGGCTTTCGACGGTGAATATCAATGGCCATAGCCTGAAAGGTATTCACCAGGGAAAGGGCGTCCGCTCCGGCATTAACACAGGCCCTGGCCACTGCCCGGAGATCCGGAGCATTCGGAGAAAGTTTTACCATGAGGGGCTTATCCAGGACCTTCCGCACAGCCTGTACCACTGAAGATGCGAGACCGGGGTCAAGGCCAAAAGCCATACCCCCTGCTTTTACATTGGGACAGGAAATGTTGAGTTCGATCATATCCACCGATGACCTGGTAAGGAGGCGAGCGCCCCCGGTATATTCTTCCACGGTTGAACCTGAAAGATTGGCGATTACCACAGGTCCCAGTTCCCGAAGCGCAGGAAGTTCTCCCTCAATAAATGCGGGAATCCCGGGATTCTCAAGGCCAATGGAATTCAAAAGTCCGGCAGGGGTTTCGTGCAGGCGGGGGCCGGTATTCCCTTGCCGGGGATACAGGGTGAGCCCCTTGGTACAGATGCCCCCAAGGCAGCTTATATCCAAGAGCCCCTGGTATTCCTTGCCATAGCCGAAGGTCCCCGATGCGGCAATGACCGGATTCCTGAAGCGGATTCCGGCAATACACACCGAGAGATCCGGGGCCATGCCCTGCGAAGGGGTCTGTTCATGGGTATGGATCAAAGAGGACCTCCTGTGCCCTGAAGATGGGGCCGTCAACACAGCAGCGCCGGTTCCCCTGGAGGGTGCTCACCGTGCACCCTAAACAAGCCCCCACACCGCAGGCCATGTGCCGTTCCAGGCTGATAAAACAAGGCACTTTCAGGGCTTTACACCGGTCGGCCAGGGCTTTGAGCATGGGTTCAGGACCGCAGGCGTACACCCGGCAGTAGCGTGCCGGTTCAAGAAAGTCCAATATCCGGCCTTTGCGTCCGTAGCTGCCATCTTCAGTGGCGATAATGCAGGCATGAGGAGGAAGGCGTTCTAAGCCAAAGGGAAGGGACTTAAAACCCCCATAGAAGTCAAAGGTTCCCCCAGGAAGTTCTTCGGCAAGGGCAGCGCAGGGAGCTATGCCTATACCGCCTCCCACCAGGGCAAGGGGCCCCTGAAGGGGTTCCTCATCCAAGGCGCCCCAGTAATTACCCAGGGGGCCGGTCAGTTCCACCGCTTCACCGCAGCGGAGCGCGGCCAGTTCCTGGGTTCCTTTGCCTCGCTTGGCAATGGTGAAAGCCACGACACCTCCGTCGCCCTGGCCGGCGGGCTTCCAACGGGCCATACTAATGGGCCGGCCCAAAAACACCGAAGACCGCTGGGGCTTAAGCATAAAAAACTGCCCTGCCCGTGGACGGGGTCCGGGCCAGGTGAATTCAAGCTGGAATACCTCGGCAGTAAGGGCCTCGTAGCGATTGAGCCGACAAAGAAAGCTCTTTTTTGAAGAGCCCCAGGGTATACCCATCAGGAAACTCCTGGCGTGCCCGGACTATGAAGGGCGGACAAGAGGGCGTCCCGCATCTGGATTACCGCGCTGCGGGCTGCTTGTGCGGCAGCGACCATATCCACCGCTTCCGGGTCCGGCCCTGTCGATTGAGTCCAGGCATTGAGAATGGATCGGGAGGCGTTCACCACCCCGCCGTTGGCCTTTCTAAACAGTAAGGCCGCATCCTTGGCGCCTCCCCCTTGGGCGCCATATCCGGGGATGAGGAAGAACAGGTGTTCCTGTTTTGCCCGGATGGAAGCAGCCTCCTCCGGTTCGGTACAAGCCACCACTACTCCAAAGGCCCCGTACCCATAGGCCCCCAGACGGGCAGCGGCTGCCGCGGCTAGTTTATCGCCTATGGCATCATACAAACGGCCTCCGGCTTTCAGTTCTTGGTATTCAAAATCCCGCATTCCCGGGTTAGAGGTCCGCATGATCACAAAAGCCCCCTTTCCCTTACGGTCTGCATAGGAAAGCCAGGGTTCAATCGAATCCATCCCCATATACGGGGAGAGGGTAACAAAATCCGCTTCAAAGTCCCCCTCAAAATGGGCTTTGGCGTACTGGGCTGCGGTATCTGCGATGTCTCCCCGTTTGATATCCGCGATAACCAGGCTTCCCTGTTCCCGAATATACCCTAGGGTTTGGGCATAGGCATCAAGGCCTGCCCGTCCCAGGGCCTCATAATAGGCGATCTGGACCTTGTAGCAGGCAGCAATGTCCGCGGTATGGTCCACCAGAGCCCGGTTATAGGCCAGCACGGTCTGTGCATCAGAGGCCCTCTTCCGCCGTTCTTGAGGAGGAACATAGGCAGCGGCAGTATCAAGGCCCACACAGACCGGACCTTTGGATGCCACCGCCTCATAGAGTTGATCCATATTGTACATGACTGAGCAGTATACCTGACTCTACCGGTAAAATCCATGATGGCGCCGGACAGGAATCCCGGAACAGGGTCTCTGGTCCCCTGCTGGGGCGGTTAAATCCGGCAATAATTTCAGTTTTTGCAAAAAAAGCTTGTGGAAAAGACCCGATACGGCTATAATACTTTCATGCTTTTGAAACCGGCAGGCAACAAGACAGCATACACGGCTCACGGCTCACGGCTCACGGCTCACGGCTCACGGCTCACGGCTCACGGCTCACGGCTCACGGCTCACGGCTCACG
>JAITEL010000137.1 GCA_031282065.1 Treponema sp. | reverse complement strand
TGGAATAGAAGGCGCAACCAAGAAGCGCGTAAAATCAACTGGCGGTTTACCACAGCTGACGCCCGCATTAAACTGAAACGCCTATATCCACAGTTTAAATAGAGACTCGATACTAGGGCTTATTGATACGTATTATCAGGGAAGTGGGGAAATCGTGGCGTATGGATGGGGAAAGGAGCGTTGAGGGGGGCACCAGGTGAGGAATAGGCTAAAAGGGCTGGGGATAAGGGATTATCGGAGAGCAAGGGATGATAGGGAGCGCTACGTTTGGGCATATGAGGAAGGCCATCATGAGAGAGGGATAGCAGGGAACCATTGTTGACTGAGGCATGGGATACAGCGGGCATTTCGCAGGACAGGCTATTTTTCCAAGAAAGTACGCAATCATTGGAAGGCTTTTAATAGGGCTTTCTTTTACATCAATTATGGCTTTGTTTGAGAACTCATCATACTTTGTGGATCACCTCCAGATATTTATATTGAGGCATGTCCCTTTTGGGGTAAGATTTTTTATGAGGCAATGCGGACTATTGACGCAAGTAGTACATAACGATATTATATAATTATATTCTCTATTATAAAGGAGTTAAAGCATGGCAGATGAAGAAAAAGAAAGTAGTGGCGTGTGGTATGGAATTTTGGATGCAGCCTTAAAAATTCCCGGTGCACAGGTAGATAGGGTAAATTTTTTGGAAAAAGAATTTGCCACATACACTGGGGATGAACTCGCCAATATCCTGGACCAGGGGCCTGGAAAGGCTGGGATCCCTACTGGTGATCTGGAAAAAATAGCTGATGGGGTGATACGGTCTCATACAGCCATTGTAACAGGTACCTCATTTCTTGCGGGACTTCCTGGGGGATTAGCTATGGCGGGAACTATACCCGCAGATTTGGTTCAATATTATTATCATGTAATCGTCATTGCCCAAAAACTGGCATATATCTACGGGTGGCCTGATTTGCAGGTGGATAGTGAAGGGGAAGATGACAAAGATGCCTTCCTTTCGGTCTTGACCATATTCATCGGTATCATGAGCGGCGCGAAAGAAGCAAATAGCGTCTTAAAGCCTATGTCTGAAATCCTGTGTAAAGAAACCACCAGAAAGCTTCCGGTAATTGCCTTGGCAAAAATCGGCTTGCCCCAAATAGCGAAGCAAGTAGCAAAGGTGTTGGGAGCCAATCTGGCCAAACAGGGACTTGCTAAGGGTATCGGAAAAATCGTACCCATAATTGGGGGTGCTATATCTGGAGCTGTAACCATAGCAACATACTTGCCTATGGCAAATACCTTAAAGGATGAACTGCAAAATCAAGTTATAAAATAAATGCCTTGCAATGATGCCCTGTTGCCTTCATTTTTTTATTAGCTCCAGTGATGTGTTTATTATTCTATGTGGCGTGATGTTAATGATGGATAGGATCTATGCAGGTGCCAGGGAGTATTGATTTTAAGCTAGGGCTTGTCTTAGCCTTTCTGGTAGTGGGCATGGGTGTGGTGAGTTTTTTTTATACCCCCTATGAGTATAACCGGATGGCCCCATCAGAGCGTTTTATCCCTCCTGGAGGGCAGCATCTTATGGGAACCGATAATTTTGGTCGGGATGTGTTTTCCCGGATCATGACCGGAACTCAGTATACCTTATTTGTTTCCTTGGGTACGGTCTTGGGAAGTGTCTTTATCGGCGCTTCATTGGGACTTATCTTCGGTTATAAGGGGGGGCTTTGGGATGAGGTACTGATGCGCCTTATGGATACCCTGAGTTCCTTTCCGGGGATCCTGGTGGCACTGATGATGGTCTCCCTCATGGAAAATAAGCCTTATACCCTGATGATTGCTTTATTGATTTTGTTTATTCCCAGCTATGTACGGATCATGCGAAGTGGAATTTTGGAATACAAAAATCGAGATTTCGTAAAAACCGCAGGGCTTATGGGAGCCCCTCATAGTCGTATTATCTTTGTCCACATCTTGCCAAACCTGAAAAATTCTTTGTTTTCCACGACTGTCCTGGGCTTGTCTAATGCTATCTTGGCAGAAGCAACCATGAGTTATCTGGGCCTTGGCATACAGCCGCCTATCCCAAGCTGGGGACGAATGCTTTCAGAATCTCAGAACTTTCTGTTTAATGCCCCTTGGTGCGCCCTGGCCCCGGGGACCATGATAATGATAACTGTCGTTGCCTTTCATGGTATTGGCGAGGGTATTCGACAATGGTGAAACCGATCTCCAGGAGGGACCCTCTATTGCAGGTACAGCACCTTTCGGTGGGGATCCGGCGAGGTAAAACATACCTACTGGGGGTGGATGATATAGGGTTTCAGGTACAAGCGGGGGAGATTGTGGGGATTCTGGGGGAATCGGGATGCGGCAAAACCCTTACGGCTTTATCTATCCTTAGCTTGCTTCCCCTGGGTGTCCAGGTTATACAGGGAAGCATCCTATTTAACGGTCTTGAGCTTCTATGTCTTTCAGAACGGGAACTGTGTGGTATTCGAGGGAAGTATCTATCTATGGTTTTTCAGGAACCTATGAATTCCCTTAATCCTGTGCTTCCCATTGGACGGCAAATTGCAGAGCCCTTAGGTTTACACGGAAGCAAGAACAAGAGCCTCATAGAAGCAGAGATCCTGGATATTATGGACAAGCTCGGTCTCCCAGAGCCGGTAAAACTTGCGGCTGCCTACCCGCACCAGCTTTCAGGGGGAATGCGGCAGCGGGTGATGCTTGCCCTGGCTATGGTGTGCAAGCCCAAGTTGCTGATAGCCGACGAAGCTACTACTGCCTTAGATCTGAGCACCCAGGCCCAGATCCTCAACCTCTTGAAAAAGATCAACCGGGAATTGGGTACCTCCATCCTGTTTATTTCCCATGATTTGTGGCTTATAAGCCGCCTCTGCGATC
Organism: Treponema sp.; assembly: GCA_031282065.1. Classification (GTDB taxonomy): domain Bacteria; phylum Spirochaetota; class Spirochaetia; order Treponematales; family Breznakiellaceae; genus JAIRLU01. The sequence continues at coordinate 4,672 of JAITEL010000137.1, read as the reverse complement.
GTGTTTTGGTCATGTATGCAGGTAGGATCCTGGAGGAGGGCATGGTGGAGGCAGTCTTCGCTGATCCCCGCCATGAGTATACCAAGGGACTCATAGGTTCCATCCCGCAACAGGAGCAGAAAGGTAAGCCCTTGTTCAGTATTCCCGGTAAGGTGCCCGCGATTGAGGAAAAGCCTCTAGGCTGTCCCTTTGCGCCTCGTTGCAGCAAGGCCAATGAGCGGTGTACTACCCGTTTCCCGGATCCCCTGAGCCTGAGAGGGGAACACCAGGTACGGTGCATAGCGGAGACCGCATATGGCTAATGCCCTGGTAGTAATAAAAGACCTCTCCAACACCTATCATACCCGATCGTATGGGGTGTTCGGCAGGGAACGAACTCAGCCTGTGCTGGATCATATCACCCTAGAGATCGATCATGGGGAGATCTTCGGCCTGGTGGGGGAATCAGGTTGCGGTAAAACAAGCCTGGGAAACAGCATATTGGGGCTCATAGCCTATGAAGGGGACATCACAATAGATGGGTTGCGGCTGAACCACGAGGGGCGGCTGAAGCGGTCCAAGGAACTGGCCAGGAAAGTCCAGGCTGTTTTCCAAGATCCGGGTGCTGCCCTTAATCCGGCTAAATCTATTGGCTGGCTCATGGAGGAGCCTCTCAAGATACACCGGCTCGGCACGAAGCCGGAACGTATCCAAAAGGTTGATGCCATGCTGCACATGGTAGGGCTGGATCCGAGGTACAAGAGCCGTCGGATTCATGAGCTTTCCGGGGGACAGAAACAGCGGGTGTGTATTGGCTGCGCCTTGATGCTTGAGCCTAAGCTCATCGTGGCGGATGAGGCGGTAAGTTCCTTGGATGTGTCCGTAGGAGCCCAGATACTGAATCTATTCCAGGATATACATCAGCGCTTGGGCTTAGGGATGCTTTTCATTTCCCACAACCTGCCGGTGGTCTATTATATATGCCACCGTATTGGGGTCATGTATAAAGGACAACTCGTGGAACTGGGCACTGCCCAGGAGGTATATTCCTGTCCGGCCCATCCTTATACCCAGGTACTGTTAGAGGCCGCTTCTGGTCCAGACTTTTCAGTCGCACTTACGCAAGGGCTGCCTCCAGAAGGGCAATACCAGAGGCAGGGCTGCCGTTTCGCTGAGCGCTGTCCCTGGCAAAGAGCGGACTGTGAGAAGAGCACACCGGCTCTCATCAACATTGCCCCTTCAGGGGAAGCACTCCACGAGGTACGTTGCGTCTTATTCCTATCTAGTGTTCAGGATAAACCCATATAGATTCAGCCTGGGGAACAGGAGGTCTTGAATAGCCGGGGCGTTAAGGAGCTTAAAAATAATTTCAATAGGTTCCTCAAACCCCAACGAAAGTATGTATCGTATCCTTTTAAGATTCCGGTTCTGATAAAACGACCGTACCAGAAAAAGTATCGACAGAGCCACCCGTTTTATCGTCCTTAAATGTTAAGTAAAACCACCTATGTAATATATTTTTTCCCTTCCCCGTCCATGACGTCTATTCTCACCTCCGGTATACCGGAGATGAAATACCGAGTTTCTACGAGGGTTTCCACTGTCAACAAGTGAACAGAATGGGATGCATCTCCTCCTGGGCCCCTCAACAGTTCGATTTGTGGTTATGGGGGAAATATGGCTTTTTCAGGTATTCTTGTTTGATGCGGTATACCGGGATGACGGGATAACAGTCCAGGAAAAGAATGAAAACGTTGGAAATCTCAGAAAGAAAAATGTCGCCTTTATTAAAAGTGCATACAATAAGAATAAAAAGGAATTGGACAAGCAGGATTTTGTAACGGCAGCGGAAACAGACGGGAAAAGAGCGGCGAGTGAGCGAGCAAAGCAAGCATGAAATGATGAGTGATAAGATAAGTTGGACGATACCGAACCCCCTGAGATTCGGGTATATCGTTTGATCGCCGTGGTCTTACCGGTTCCCGCGTCTCCCGTTATTACCGCTATGTCTTTGCAGATATGTGCCAGGCACCGATGTGCGGTGGGCACAGAAGCGAATACATGAAAAGGGCATCGGGATCATCCATTGAACAAGAGTCAGGAGCAGGAGAACAAGAAGAAGTCGCATATACGGGTGAGGGTGGAACCTGTATTTGGATATATGAGGAAGGCGATGGGAGGGATAACGGTCAGGTTTATAGGGGCGGTCTGCCCTCATACCTCCGATGGGGGAATGAGGGCTAATAGAGTGATACAATTTCGTAAATAAATTAACTTATAGAAGTTTTTGAGCCGGAAAAAGTGGACCTGTCAGAAATTTGGCGAATTGATTTAACGCCATCCCCCAATTCCGTATCGGCATCGTCATTCAAAAAAGTCAAGCTGTTGCGCGTCACTTTTCTCAACTGGAAATTCAGTGATTCAATCGCATTGGTTGTGTAGATCGCCTGTTCGGTCGCGGCGGTATATTTTTTTCAGATCAGCGCAGAGAACCTTGAGGTCTTTGTATGATACAAACTTCGTGGAGTTGCGAACCATGTGGATAATGTACAGTTGCACATGGGTTAGGGGAAAAACTGCCCGTATCGCATCTGGAAATCCGGTGAGCCCGTCAGTACAGGCAATAAGGATATCCTCAAGCCCCCCGGTTTCGCAGTTCCGTTAATACATACGCCCATCCAGAACTTCGCCCCCATCGTTTCTTATAGAGCGTCTTAAACCGTTCACCACTCATCGTTTTATCATTGCTTACCAAATACCGAACCCCAGCCGGCCCGTCTTTGTTCTTAAAGACTTGTTTATAAAGAATTACCGGAAATTTCAAATCCTTTAAATATACCGGCGCCGGTTCCTCATCGGGTATTCCCATCTGATCTATCCTGGTAAAGCGGCCTCTTTCCCTATCTTGTTCACTCGTCGCAACCAGTCGGTTGTCATTGATTTCAAAAATAAACGTCTTTCCCTTCTTTTCGATGAATCTCATGTTTTCCACTGACGCAAACCACGAATCGGCCAATATACACCCGAATTTCACCCGTTTCCGCATCGTCCGGGTTGTCATATCCCTCATCATCTCATTCTTGCTGCTCTCGCTTACACCCGCTCTTTCCCCGTCTTGCCGTCTGTTTCTATTTTGGTCTTGGATGCTATTTGATAATCTATCGGCGTCTGTAATTTCCCATATTCATTTTCCGCCATGTAAAACGCCGTAAGGATGTTTATCCCCTTTACATTCCCGCCCTTTGCCGCGGTCATAACACCAGCAGATTATTTCATTAGAGTTGTTCGGAAACTTCAAGTTTCCGAACAACTTCCGCTTAAAAACGCAAAATGCGTAGCATTTTGCAAGACTTGGGCGACAACCAACCGGGTTGGCGAACAAGTTCAATAACTTTTGGCGATGTTGAATTAAAAACAAAATCTTGGCTTGTAAAACGTTCAGATGTATTAATTAACAGGTTAGAGGAAGGGTATGACGGTCTTTTGGGTAACAGGACGTTTGAAGGCTATTGGTGCGAACTTTCATTTTCCAAAGGAAAAATTATTTTACATAAAGAAAAACCGGCTTGTTTTACTAAACATTCTCCTGTAAAGATTCCCAATAAGTTTGACGCCGATTTTTATATTCCGGTTTATATAGATGATAAAGATTATTATTTTAATATTGATACCGGTATGTATGATGGTATTTATTTTCCGGACGCCGTTATCAACAAAAAAAATAAATCTGAATATATTGATGTTATAACATAAAGCGGGATGCGTCCGCATCATTTAGTGAAAACAAATAGGGTGCATATTTTAGACGAAACTTATGAAGATGCGTACATCATAACAAATTCATTCCTTGTACAGCGCCGGGGCGAATCGTTCAATGACAAAGGTTTAATTGGCGTTGATTTTTTAAAATATTACGATTTTCTGTTTGATTACAGGGATTTACGTAACGGAAAATCAACAGGCTTATACTATGAACCAAATACCCAGCTTGAAGAACGGGATTATGGTTTTTTTAGTTTCTTAAAGGAGCCGCCTGAATTTGGGGTAATAGATTATAAGATTGATAATTCCGGTATTATCGTTACCAGCATTTTAGAAGACAGCATAGCATATAAAGACTTCAATATTCGCCCCGGCATTTTAATAACAAAGATTAATGGTAAACTTTATACAGAATTTTCTGTTGATATTTTACGCGATCCTTTGTTCTATCGCAGTGTAGATAACTATACGACGCTAAAAGACGGTGTAGAACAAACAAAGAGTTGTTCGGAAACTTCAGTTTTCGAATAACTTCCGCTTAAAAAACGCAAAATGCCAGGCATTTTGCAAGACTTGCAAGCTAACCGCAGGTTAGTAGACAACCAACCGGGTTGGCGAACAAGTCCAATTAATTCACCGCTAAAGCATGAAATACCAGCATCAGATTGATGAAACAGACTGCGGCTCACGCTGTATTGCCGCGCAAAAATTACGAGCGCGCCGGCAGGCCGGCGGCGGTTTCTGGCTGCGCCCGGTCGACAAACTCGCCTGAACCTAAATCGTAATGGCATAGGTGGCGGTAAACAAGGTCTTTACATAACTCATGTTACGCAGGCTTGACATAAAATGCTGAAAGAATAGTATGGAGACATGTGCGGGGATATACTTGATTTATACAGTGATTATCTGTTGATAAGCAGCAGGAAAACAA
>JAITEL010000102.1 GCA_031282065.1 Treponema sp. | reverse complement strand
GTATAAAGGGATACCGCCGGGTTTGTACCCGTTATGACAAACTTGACATCATGTTCACTGCGGTTATTTATGTGGCGCTCACAGTTATCACTTTACGTCGTGTGAACACGCCCTAGAGCATGAGAAACCCCTGCGGACAAAGGTTTTAAGGAAAAACTCACTGCCTTTTAAGGAAATCTCACTGACATTTTGATAGAAACTCACTGAAGTTTATCCTTGCGGGTTTTATCCCTGCTATAGGCGCTATTGGCAATTTTCCCGTCAAGACGCTTAAGCTTTGCGTCAATCTGTTCCCGCCGGAGTTCTATTCCGGTGTACTTGTAATTGAAGCTTCCCGCTATGATGCCCCGGAGGGAACCCCCGGCAAAGGGATCAAGAATCTGCCCCCAGGGGGACAGAACCAGCGGTACATGATCTTCCAGAGAATCGGGTCAAAGATGCTCCCGGGGGGAAGGGTGCTGCCGCTGGCCTTCTTTGCCAAAGCCGCCAGATTTTTAAGCATCCCGTCGTCCCGGCCTTTCTCGCTCTGAATTCCGAGGGAGATCCAGGCTTTTTTCTGTCCTGCCAGTAACCGGAAGCAATACCACCATGCTGAAGTTGTCTATGCGAACCCCAATATGTTTGACCGGGTGAAACGGGCCTGGGCCGTATAGATGTTGGCCAACATCTCGTATGGCTTCAAGCTGGACGGCAGTTTATCAGCGAAGATGAGATGACCTATCGGGGATGCCGTCCGGGGATACTCCAGCTTATAAAAATCATGCTGGTACGGGGAATTGGTATACGGGACATCAATACCGTGCTGAAAGTCAGCATCATCAAAGTCTTAAAAGTCCTCAAATCGGACGAATACGCGATAAAACCGAAACGAAGCCACTATGACTGCCTTGAAACAGACGAATTGTGGACTTATGTAGGGAAGAAGAAGAACAAAGTCTGGCTCAGTTACGCATATCACCGGGAGAGAGGGGAGATTGTGGCGTATAACCGGGACATCAAGACGGCGGAAAAGCTGAAGGAAAGGATACACGAGCGGGGGATAAGCTATGAGCTTATAGCCACGGATAACGGGGACAATTTTCTTGGGGTATTCGGGGAGGGCGGGCATCTGGTAGGGAAGGAACACACGGTAGGGATAGAAGGGAACAAGTGCCGGCTGAGGCATCGGATACGGAGAGTATTTCGGAGAACCTGTTGTTTTTCCGAGAGAGTATACAATCACCTGAAAGCGTTTGACATGGTCTTTTTTTACATCAATTATGGTTTTGTTTGAGAGCCATCATACTTTGTAGATCACCACCACATTTTCTATTAATCAGGGAGGTCCCCGATCAAACAACCGGAGACCTCTCCCTAAACCGTTCAGCCCTATTGGATAAGCTGCAGTACTGATTGAGTTCGCTGATTCGCCTGAGCCAACATGGCCGTACCAGCCTGGGAAAGAATTTGGTCCCGAGTCAAAGAAACCATCTGCTTTGCCACATCGGTGTCCCTAATCCGGGATTCCGAATTCTGGAAGTTTTCGGCACTGATATCAATACCATTGATAGCATGTTCAAGCCGATTCTGATAGGCTCCCAAATCCGCCCGCTGCTTACTGACTGTCTTAAGGGCTTCATCCAAAAGTCCAATAGCCCGATTAGAATCTTCGGGAGTTTCAAGGCTAACAAAGTTCTGATCCTCTGGATTCCGCAGTCCCAGCCCAGTCGAAGTCATAGTACCCACAAAAACCTGTTCCCGCTGATCAATATTGGCACCAATATGAAGCCACATGGAAGCGGTAAGGGTATTCTCTCCATTCTGCCGAGCATAGCGACCAGTAAGCATGTTCAATCCATTGAACTGGGCATGACTGGCAATACGATCGATTTCATCCACCAACTGGGAAACTTCAATTTGAATCTGCATACGATCTTCTTCAGTATAAATACCGTTAGCAGATTGCACCGCCAATTCCCGAACCCGCTGGAGAATATCCTGGGTCTCCTCAAGATACCCCTCAGTCGTCTGGATGAAAGAAATACCGTCCGCAGCATTGGCAGACGCCCGGTTTAAACCTCGAATCTGACTCCGAAATTTTTCAGAAACCGCAAGCCCAGAAGCATCATCGGCCGCTCGATTAATACGAACTCCAGAAGTGAGCTTCTCCATGTTCTTGGTAAGATTACCCTGGGTAACATTAAGCGACCTGTCGGCAAACTGAGCACTCAGGTTATGGTTGATGATCATGTCATCCTCCTTGATAATTAATAAGGCATCCTTGCCCTAGATTTTACTCAAGTGTTTTTATTCTTACACCGATATTGCTAGTATCGATTACTCGAATCAAGAAAAATATAAATGTCTTTCTCTCACTGTCGTTTTATGCTTATAATATCGGCAATATTTATAAAAACTTTAGCATATTTTTTGTCTTGGCGTCTTATGTTTTTTCTTAATAAAGGTTCCTGCTCGGATTGCAGTAAAGGTTGTTTTCTGTTATGATATTAGCCCAGAAAGGAGCATTTAGACAACTAAAACCTTAGACCACCTATGATAGATTTACATACCCATTCAAGTGCTTCTGATGGTAGTTTAAGTCCTGCACAGCTTGTTGAAAATGCCCAGCAGCAGGGTCTATCGGCTCTTGCTCTGACCGATCATGATACCATTGCAGGCATTGAAGAGGCAAAACAGGAAGCACAAAAAAGTACCCTCCGGTTTATTCCAGGCATTGAAATTGAGATAACTTGGGAACCGGGAGAATTTCATCTATTGGGTCTGGGAATTTATCAGCCCGGTTCGGCTTTTTTGGAAGCCCTTGCTGAATTAGCTCAACTACGGGAAAGAAGAAACCGAAAAATTATCCAACGGATGCAGGAATGGAGGATCTCGGTTACCTATGAGGATATAGTTTCCCTATCTAGGGGTCATTCCATAGGACGGCCGCATTTTGCCTCCCTCCTGGTAAAATGGGGCATGGTTAAAAGCCAAGAAGAGGCCTTTTCCAGGTATCTTGGGCGGGGAAGACCTTTCTACGTCCCTAAGGAAGGGATGGAATTCCGCCGAGCCGTGCAGCTTATCAAGGAGGCAGGAGGAATTGCCGTATTAGCGCATCCCATGTCTCTATATGTTGCCTGGGGGCATCTGCCAGATATGATAAAGAATCTCCAGGCTCAGGGTCTGAATGGTATTGAAGCCTGGCACCCCACGGCGAAGGTCCGATCATGTAAGCGACTTGAGGAATTGGGAAAATCCCTGGGTCTCTGTATCACCGCGGGGAGTGATTTTCACGGCGAAACCAGGCCTGACCGGAAATTGGGCATCACCGCAGGAAATATAAAAATCGACGAGGAGGTTTTAGCAGCTATACCAGCCTTGAGGGAGATTTGAAACAACCTCTCGTGTACATGAAGGGAGAAAGAATAGGTTTTTCTCCCCCTTTTTTCTATATTTAAAAAGGAGTATCTGCATGTTTATCACTACAGTGAATCCCCGATTTGGCGATGTAGACGGCTTGGGGCATATCAATAATACGGTTTTAGCTATCTGGTTTGAACTGGCGCGAAATCCCCTTTTTAGAATCTTTAACCCTACCCTGGATATTTCTTTTGAACGCTGGCCCCTCATTATGGCACACACGGAATATGATTTTGTGGGGGAGCTTTTTTTACCCTACGAAGTGGAGATTCGTACCTTCATAAGCCATATAGGGACTAAGTCTTTTACCATATACCACGAAGCCTGGCAGCAAGGCAGGCTCTGCGTCATTGGGAAAGCGATTGTGGTTCACTATGATTTTACCAAAAGACAAAGCACTCCCCTTCCTGCAGATAAGAAGCTGCTCCTGACTGAACATCTCCTTAAACCTGCTAAAGGGTAATGCCTTTGCAGTTCAGTGGCCCTTTATGCTACATAACTTTCTAGCAGCCGTTGACAATAGGGATGTTGCAGGCGTTTGAGAGCTTTCTTTTCAATTTGACGGATCCGCTCTTTAGTGAGATTAAAGTAATCACCTATTTCTTTTAAAGACATAGGCGCCTTATTCCCTAAGCCAAAGCGAAAGCGGATAATTTCCGCTTCCTTGGGGTTGAGGGTACGAAGCACGCTTTCGATATCATCATGAAGCGCACTGGTTACCGCATGTTCGTCTGGGGAACGGTAATGATCGTCTTCAATGAAATCACCCAAAAGGGAAGAATCCTTATCCGCATAGACCGGGTTTTCCAGGGATATGAGATCCCGGCTAATATTGACTAGGTCCTCCACATGGGCAGCATCCATATCCAGCAAGCGGGCTATTTCGGTGATCTCTGCCTCTGCACCATGACCATCCTGAACGAGCTTACGGGCCTTTTCAATCTGGACCAATTCATTGGCCCGATTAAGGGGAAGGCGGATCATCCGGGATTTTTCACAAATCGCCTTGAGAATGGCCTGACGAATCCACCAGACCGCATAAGAAATGAAATGATACCCTTTATTTACATCGTACCGTTCAATCGCATTTAAGAGACCTATATTGCCTTCGCTAATAAGGTCTGATAAGGGGAGTCCCTGTCCCTGATATTTCTTGGCCACATTGACTACAAATCGAAGGTTCGCACTAGCCAGCTTATCCTGAGCAAGCTTACTGCCCCGGGCCGCGGCCCGGGCGATCTGATCTTCTTCTTCTTTGGTCAGCAAAGGAATCCGGTTAATTTCTTTTAAATACAAGGAAAGAATATTTTCATCGGAATTACTATTTCCAGCAGGGGTATTCTTTTTTTTAGTTCTTACGCTTGTCATTGTTGTACCTCCTCGTAGCGTGAATTCATATAAATATATGCAAAAACCATACCAACTTGTAAAAGATACCGATTTTATGTAATAAAATCGAGTAATACTTCATAATGTAGGGTATAATACCTCAAAAAACAATCGTAAGGGAAGACCTGAGCCTGGATTTTTCTGGTAACCAGAGGGCCTGGTTCTATGCTTCAGAGGGCAATCGTTCCATAATGACCCGTTTTCTTTAAATTCATTGAAAAGTGCATCAAATTGACTCTCTCTTAGATTCGACTTGATGCACATCATAAGCAGCACCGCAATAATTCTTGACCTTTGGAAGGATTTTTCGTATATTCTATATCATCCGAATATTCAACAATTATTATTAAGATAATGGAGGAAACTTATGAAAGTAAAACCCTTAGCCGACCGGGTAATGGTTAAGCTTGAAAAAAACGAATCTAAGACCGCAGGAGGGATTATTATTCCTGACACCGCCCAAGAAAAAACCCAAACTGGTCTGGTGGTGGAAATTGGCGATGACAGTGAAGCGATCAAAGTAAAAGCGGGTCAAAAGGTGATGTATGATAAGTATGCCGGGACCCAGATAAAAATTGATGGGGTAGAGTATCTGATTCTTAAGATGTCAGATATTATCGCGGTTATTGAGTAGCTCTTTGCTTGCAAGCCTTATATAGTTTTCATAAGTGCGGCATCAACCAAAAACCCGGTTAGTAAGACCGGGTTTTTTATTTTGCACCTGGAGGATAGAGGAGAGGATACGGCGGCGTCCCTTCGCGCTTCCATCAAGCAGCAGGTACTTTGGGAATAGAGCCGACCGCCCTCTTTATATAAGGGTTCCAAGGGAAACTCAGCATGTTCCTTAGTAGCATGATTTTGCTTACCCAAGCAGAGCGGGTTGTGGTATCAGAAAGGAAATCACCCCGCACGGCAGATAAGACAGGTCAATATACTGCTTTTTGGGCTCAAAAGCCGGAAGGTGGAAAGGGAAGGATACTTAGGCATGCAGCCCACCTGCTGCGGGGTACCGCAGGTGGACGATCAGGTTATACAAACAGTTTGCAGGTATCCAGTTGTCGGACACCAAGATACGAGCAGTTTTAAGAAAACTCCGTTAAAGCCGCATCTGAAAGACTGCTGGTGCATACCGCCGGAACAAAGCGCCGATTTCGTCTTCCTCATGGAAGAAATGCTTTAAGTATACAACCGGCCCTATAATGAGGCGTATCCGGTTGTTTGCATGGGTGAAAAACCGCTGCAGTTGCTTGGAGACCAACGGCCTGGGCAGCCCATGACAAAGACCCATAACCGGCGTGAAGACAGCGAATATATCTGGTGCGGCACCGGTAGTATTTTCATGTTCAATGCCCCCCCGTTTGCCATGGAAGGCAAGAGGCTATTGTTACAATAATTTTTATATTCATTTTTTCCGTCCATTTCTTTTAAATATCTTATTCAAGGGATATATTAACAAAACAATTTCATGGCAATTATAATTATTATTTAAGTAAAAATTATAGCGATAAAATATACTTCCGCCAGAAAAACCCAAGCCAATTTCCGGAGACATTCCGGCAGTCATTTCTTCAAGATTCGTACATAAAATTCCAGATAATCCTAAATACATTGCTGAAACTCCGCCATATATATTCCCATAAACTCTTAAATGCATTTCTTTAATGGTTTTATACTCAATTAATACACCATAATTACTTCCAAAAAAGTGCGGACCTGCCCTGCCCCAATTACCTTTATTAAATCCCAAGCCCATTGAAAAATAATTAAAAGCGCTTAACGACAATATTATTCCGGTCTTATCATAATCTATATTTTCCTTAACTGATTGTTCTGCTTCTTTATTAATATTTCCATCATTTTCTTGAGCATTGATTATGTATGACAGAGCAAAAAATACTAAAATGAATACTCGTTTCAAAAGTACTTCCTTTACAGCTCAATATTTTTTTGCGCCGCATCCATGCAACCCATTGCATGTCGTATCATAAACATCCCTCAAGGCCGAACAGAACCCGGAACACATACAGACCTTTTCCGACCGTCTCGTTATGTGCCATTGGCGCACTTCCCCTATTTAGTTTAATAATTCCTTCATTTTACTCAGTAATAAATCCTTTCGCCTCGCTATGAATTCTGAGAAAGATGATAACTCCAAAGATACGTCTTGTGGAATAATATGACTTTCCATGAACCGTTTTTTATCACAGTTCAGGGTTTCTTGATCCACCCATGCTTTTAATGGCTTATCTTGTTTTGATTTATTCTCATTGGCATCCAACATTTGTAAATTCAAAATAGAATTATAACACTCCCAACCCAATTCGTCTTTTGCTTCTTGCGGTATATCCTCATAAGAGGCTGCCGGATGCATATGATCTTGGTTAAAATTGTTGTTTTTATAGTCCATATCGGGATATAACAATGCAAGAATCGAGAAAGCGTATCTACTGTCTTTCTGCGTCCAAAGCAGCTCTTCTATGAAATCATCGCCGACATCTCCGAGTCTGCGTATCTCCCTGTTTATTTCTTTAATGGGAAACAATGCAAATTCCCCTGTTTTTTGCTTCTCCATATCGGCGGTAAAAGCTCGTCTGGTCTGTGTCAAAACAGAATCGGCTGAACTGCCGAACACCCTTCTTATGATACTAGCAAACAGCCATTTCCGAATGATTTCACGATCTTTTTTATATGCGGTCTTTGTTGCAAAGTTCGTGTAAATATTTTTGTGATACATATAATACAACACCGGCAGGGTCGCATTATTTGATGTAAGCGTATAATGATTCAATCCAAAGGTTTTTAATACTTCAAATAGACTTATGATAGCGTTCCGTATTTCTTTCCAGTTTTGTTCTATGGTTGTTATAAAATTGTTGTTAAAACTGACAACACGAAAGCGCACATCACGATGATACAGGTATAAAAATGCTTTGAGAACATAGTTTTTGTCGATGGTAAAATCAAGCGCCTTGACCGTGTCAACCAAACCATATATTTCTCCCCGGGCATCTTCTTTTTTCCATGTTGCGGTTGCTATCGACATAAGAATATCAGAGAAATCAAGCGGCATACCGCCTGAATTAATTCTGACAAATATATTCACGGCTTTATCTGGTGCGGTTTCTTCTTCTTCATAATAATTAATACTGGAAACAGTAAATATTACCTTGTCCAGACGCTGAAGCATTTTTTTCGAGTCTCTGACAAGGCCATATTCCTCGACAAACTCGTCGATTCCAAAATCATCGCTATGGTGCAAATCGAGTATTTTACCTGCCCGGAACCATTGTTCATCGTTGTCGTCTTCATATAAATCTGCTTCCTCAGTATCCGCTTTGTTAAGAAATGCAAATTTATATTTCTGATCGCTTTCTTCGTCCGTGTACGTGGATGTTACATTGAGATACAAATGCCGTGTCGGATATGTCCATTCACTATACGTCCAGGATCGGCGGTATTCATGGTATGCATAGCTTCCGCATAAACCAATGAACAGGGATGTCAAGCGCTGCTGGCCGTCAAGAACCGCATGAAAATCATGTATCCCTTGGGTCGGCATGAGTTCATTATGGGTTTTCTGCTGTTCGATATAGGCATCCAGAAATTTGTAAAAGCGGAAACTTGCTTTCATATCCCCCTTTACTTTCCAGAAAAGCATTGAGCTAAAAGGATACCCCAGCATAAGGGAATCAAATAAGTGCTCTATCCGATCCGGCCCCCACTTGAATTCCCGTTGAAACACCGGTAATAGATACTCGTTTCTTTTTATTCTCTCAATAGCCTGCGCTATCGTTATGGGTGTTTGAAAACTGCCCATCCTCTACCTCCCTTCACTCTCAAGCCCTTGAGAGACCTGCAAAACGTCCCTTAAGACCTCAAAAACATCTGCGGACATCTTTCCAAGGTCTAAGGAGAGCTTCCGCACTTCCCCTCAGACGTTTTTTACCTCCCCGGAGACGTTCTGAACGTCCCTGGAGACAGGCAAAAGGTCTCCTCAGCCCTTCAAAACATCCCCGAAGAGCTTACCGGCATCCGGCTAGACCTTCAGAAGGTCCTTTGAGAGGTTTTGAACATCCCCCGCCCGCTCGGTACCGGTATCCTGCGGCTTGGTGCTTTCCCTTTCGCTCTGGCGTTTGCTCCCGGGGAAGCGGGTTTTCAAGTCCTCGAATATGGCCTTTGCCCCCGGAACGTCGTCCTTGGCCGCTGCCTGAACATTATGGTAAAAGGCAAGGGCCGCGTGATAGGCTTCGCTTCCCGCCGTCATAATCGTGTCCTCCAGGGCTTCCTCCAGTTGCTTTACCAGGGTTACAAGGCTCCAAAGCCCGTGAGCGTCCTGAAAATCCACATCGAAAGCCGTCATATTCAGGTAACTGGGGACTACTGTTGGGTTGGCATGGGCATAATCGTGGGCTTTTTCCACAAATGCAAGGCTTTTGTCCCCCATTTTGAGCATGATTTGCCGTTCATGAGGCGTTAACGCGATTGTATAGGGCGCTAACAGCTGTATCACCGCGGCAATTTGGCTGTAGGCCTGGGTTATCGCAGCCTCCGGTATGGCGCTTGTGTGCTTATCGTTCTTCATAGGTACCTCCCTGGGATGATCCGGTCCACTATAGCATAAAAAACGGCTGTCCACAAGCGCCCGTGGAGCTCGGAAACAGGCTCGATCTTGCCGGCAGGGTACCCCTGCTCCTTGACGAAACCGGGGATATATGCTACCTTCGTATAGAGGAGAAAACCTCCGGGGCGCTTGGCTCAGCTGGTTAGAGCGCCACGTTTACACCGTGGATGTCAGAGGTTCGAATCCTCTAGCGCCCAGAGGCTTGGTTCACTCAGCCTTAAAAAACAGGGGAGAGGCGAAAGCCCCTCCCCTCCTGCCGGAGTGCTTGCCGCTCCCTTAATGAAAATCACCCCACCGCGTGCCGGTCTCCACCTTCACCCTCAGGGGAACCTTCAGGGTAATCGCCCTTTCCATCTCCTGCTGAACCAGGAGCGCGGTCTGCGGGGCATGATCCTGGGGGACTTCCAGAATAAGTTCGTCATGGACCTGTAAGAGCAGCCTCGCCGGGCTTTTTTCCGCGCACAGCCGCCGGTCAAGCCGTACCATAGCGGTTTTCACGATGTCCGCGGCAGAACCTTGGATAGGGGTGTTCACCGCCTCCCGCTCCGCCCCGGCCTTCTCGGTCTTGTTCCGGGAATTGATGGCCGGAATGGGCCGGCGCCGGCCCAAGATCGTGGTGGCATACCCGGATTCCTCGGCTTTCCGAATGAGTTCGTCGATAAAATCCCGTATCCCTGCATAGGTTTTAAAGTAGGCTTCGATAAAGGCGGCAGCCTGGCTGCGGCTTATCCCCAAGGCATTGGCAAGCCTGAAGGCGCTCATGCCGTACATCACCCCAAAGTTGATGGTCTTGGCAATACGGCGCTGATCCCCCGGTACCTGGCTTTCATCAGTGCCGAAGATCAGGGCGGCGGTCCGGGCATGGACATCCTTGCCCTCTCGGAAGGCCGCCATGAGGTTTGCATCTTCTGACAGATGGGCCAGGACCACCAGTTCTATTTGACTGTAATCCGCGGATAGAAGGACCTTTCCCGGACCCGCGATAAAAGCCTCCCGGATCCGCCGTCCCTCTTCATCCCGGATGGGTATGTTTTGTAAATTCGGGTCCCGGCTGGAAAGACGGCCGGTTACCGTACCGGTCTGGATAAAGCTGGTATGCAGCCGGCTCTCCTCATCGGCCATATCCGCCAGGGTATCCACGTAGGTAGACTTGAGCTTTGCCAAGGTTCGGTGCCGGAGGATGAGGGCCGGGACCGGATCCTCCCGGGCCAAGTCTTCCAGGACCTCCACATCCGTGGAATACCCGGTCTTGATCTTCTTACCGGGTTTGAGCTTCCTTTCGGTGAAGAGCACTTCCTGGAGCTGTTTAGGGGAAGAGAGATTGAATGCATGACCCACCAGTGTATAGGTTTCCTCCTGGATCTGTTGTAACGCGCCGGCTAAGTCAAGTCCGTAGGCCCTGAGTACCCTTCGGTTAATCTCTATACCCGCCCCTTCCATCTCCGCCAGGACCGGAAGCAGGGGCATTTCCAGTTCCTCAAAAAGCGTGAGCGAGGGGCCATGCCCTTGCAAGAGCGGCTCCAGCAGGAACCGTAAGCGCATACACAGATCCGCATCCTCTGCCGCATACCGGACCGCAGTTTCCAAAGGCACCCTATCAAAGGTACTGTCCTTGGGAACTATGTCTTTATAGGCTAAGGGATGGTAGCCAAAATGGAAAACCCCCAGGGAATCCAGGGAGTAGTTCTTCCGTTCAGGGTAGATGATCCAGGCGGCGACCATGGTGTCCCATATCCTGCACCGCCACCGGGCTATGCCCCAGCCCCGGGAAACTTCGTAGTCGTATTTGGCGTTATGCGCCATGATGGTCATGGTCGGATCCGCGAGCAAGGGGGCGAGCCTATCCCTCACCTGCTGGGGGGGGAGAAACGGAGCGGTCCCCTCATGGGGGGCCAGGGGAACATAGACCGCTTCTTTGGGTTTGAGGGCCAAGGAAATACCCACGGGATGGGCATGCCAGGCATCCAGGGAATCGGTCTCAAAATCCAGGGCGAGAAAACCCTGATGCCGGGCCTGCTCCACAAGCACTTCCAATTCCCCCAGGTCTAAGAGGACGGTATAGGTTCCTTCATCCAAGAGGGCCGGATCCACAGACAGGGCTTGCTCCGGTTCTTCTTTCTGGGCAGCTTCCTCCGCGGCTGCTTTGGGCTCCTGCACGGCAGCTTTCTTAAGCGGCTCAGTCCCTCCATACCGCGTATCCCCGGTAACCGGGGTATCCACCTGAGGGTCCAAGATTCGGGCGCTCTGCCGTACCCCTTCCCGTAAGAGGACCCGGGCCCCGGCAGAAGGGTCCAGATGTTCCAGGGAAAGGGCATCCAGCGTAAAAGCCCCGTCATCATCCTGATTGAGGGATAGGGGAACTGCATAGTCCAGGGTGATGAGGGATTTGGAAAGATAGGCCATGGCTTTACCTTGGGCGAGTTTTTTGCCGGTGGCTCCCTCAATGCCTGCAAGGTTTTGGTAAATCCCATCCAAGGAACCATAGCGGCTCATAAGTTTTACCGCGGTCTTGTCGCCGATTCCCAGTACCCCCGGTATATGGTCAGAACTGTCCCCCGTAAGGGAGAGCAGATCCAGCACCTGGTTAGGGGCTACGCCCCACTGGGCCTTTACCTCAGCAGGACCTACCAGTTCATAGGGGCTATTCCCCCCGGAAGGCCGCAAGGCATAGATACCGTTACCCACCAGTTGCAGCAGATCTTTATCTCCCGAAAGGATGTAACAGGACCGTTTTTCCGCTGCACAGGTATGCGCCAAAGTCGCGATGATGTCATCTGCTTCATAGCCTTCTACCCGAAAAAGGGGAACCCGCAAACTGCTCAGGAATGCTTCGATGAGGGGCACCTGATCATGGAGATCCTCCGGAGCTTTCTGTCGATTGGCCTTGTATTCCGGGTACATCTTATGCCGGAACGTCGGGGTCCGAGAGTCGAACACCACCGCCAAATACCGCGGCTTTTGGAGCGTATCCAGGAGCGTCCCGCTTGTATCCGCTACAGGAGCCCCCTCATACAAGAGGCTCACCACGGTCCGGGCAAAGCCCACCAGGGCTGAAATATTCCGGCCTTCCCGGTTTCGTAAGGGCCGGTTTACCAAGGCAAAGTAGAAACGATAGATAAGCCCATAGGCATCTATGAGATACACCGGAGGCTTAGGTGCAATTTTTGAAGGCATAGCTTTTCATCACTTTTTCATATTCCCGTTTTTCTGGTTTACCCGGAAGACAGGAGCTTTACATCCATATATCAATACGCGAAGGGATTCCCGCCTTTGCATAGATCGAAGTTCTTCTCAAGGGACTTGCCTGGAGGCTGTGTATCTGAGCACGAAGCAAGGTCATCCGTTGTGCCAGCAAATCCCGGTTTCGTCTTGAGCGAATTTGCACCTCTTTTTTACGAGCTTCCAGCGTCGTTTTGAGGGCCCTAATATCAATGGGAGGCTCTGCCGTATCGGTAGCATGGTAGAGCCTTTCCAGGGGAATGCACACCTTTTGAATAGCAAGAAGCTCTCTTCCAATTTTTTCTTCCAATTCCGTATAGAAAAGAATATCTTCACTCCCCTCATTTTCAATGGCCTCATACTGCCTATCAAGCACCGCAAGATACGAATCAAGCCGGCTCTGTTGGGCCCGCAGCAGATCCTTGAGACGCCCCAACAGGACACGGCTCTGGTTCGCCGAGGAAAGGTTCCCCCTGGCTACCTTCGATTCTTTTTCTATGTTCTGGGACAGATAGCCCTGAAATACCCCGGTCATACCCAATCCTAAGTGGAAATATTAACACCGGCACGGGAGGCTACCTCGTTATCAAGGGAGGTTTTGGTGATCGCCTCCCCCCAGGCTCCCCGCAGTTCTATGACCATATCCCGGATATTGATGATGCGCTGCATATCCAGCGCGATATTCGCCTCTAAGAGCTCTTGATTAAACCAACTGTACAGGGAAAAGAGGTTCCGCGCGATTTCACCGCCCTGCTCAAAATCCAGGGATACCATTAATTCAGAGATGATCTCCTGACTCTTGAGGATGGATTTACCTATTTGTTCAATTCTGCCAGGGTTCTTTTTTTCCTGGGTATACTGTTCTAAAAGCTCCACACCCTGATCCAGATGTTTCACTGCTTCATTATAGAGCATAATGATGAGCTGCCCCTGACTGGCAGTCGTGATCTTGGTTTCCCGATATACAGATAATGCATTAAGATTACTTGTAGCCAAAATGTCCCCTCCATAAGTATTATAGCCGAAAATAGAACGGTATCATGGAATCCAGGTACCGGTTTCTTTTTTTATCGGCATACCATTTGTAATGATAAGGTGCTTTTACCGTATATGGGGAAGTCCTGAGGGCTCTTGCGAGAGCTACCGCATTATAGTAGGGTTTCCTCGTAGTATATGAACAGCATAGATAAGGGTTTTACTATAGGAGATACCACCTATACCGCCCGCCAGGTGCTTATTATCGCGGAACTGGGGACTTCCCACGCCGCAGATCCGGTAAAAGCTCGGGAACTCATTCATGCCGCCGAGGAAGCCGGTGCGGACTGTATCAAATTCCAAATGGTCTACGCCGACGAAATCCTCCACCCCCATACCGGGGAAGTGCACTTACCCGGCGGGGCTATCAAGCTCTATGAGCGCTTTAAACGCCTGGAGGTAGATCCTCGGTTTTTCCAGGAAATGAAGGCCTATGTGGAGTCAAGAGGGCTTTTATTTCTCTGCACCCCCTTCGGATTGAGGAGCGCCCGGGACGTGCATGCCTTACAGCCGCAGGTCTTGAAGATCGCTTCCCCGGAGTTGAACTATACGAAGCTGCTTCGGGAAATCGCCTCCTATCAGAAACCGGTTTTTCTTTCCACCGGGGTTTCAACGCTTGGGGACATTGAGGAGGCCCTGGGCATCCTTAGGCCAGCACACATACCGGTTTGCCTCCTGCACTGTGTTACCGCCTATCCTGCGCCGGTAACCGAGTACAACCTCCGCATCCTCAGAAGCCTTGCCTCAGTGTTCGGCCTCCCCGTGGGCCTAAGCGACCATAGCCTGGATCCTGAGCTGGTCCCGTTTTTGGGGGTAGCCCTAGGCGCCGGGGCCATAGAGAAACACTTCTGCCTTTCCCGAAAGGATACGGGCTTGGATGACCCCATTGCCCTGCCGCCTGCGGATTTTGAGCGGATGGTCCGGGCCATACGCAAGGCTTCGACCATGGAACCGGCAGCGCTCATAGAGGCGTTTTCTCAGGAGCGCGGGGACTCTCTGGTCCAGGCGGTTTTAGGAGACGGCATAAAACGGCTTGCCCCCTCGGAGGAGGCCTCCTATGAGCGGACCAACCGGTCCTTGCATGCCCTCAGGGACATCCAGGAAGGGGAGCTCATCAGTGCAGAAGCGGTTGCGGCCCTTCGTACGGAAAAGCGCTTACGCCCTGGGCTTCCTCCGTCATGGGAAAGTCGAATCCTAGGCAGAAAGGCCAGGACGTTTATTCCCGCGGGGGAAGGGATCCGCTTTGAAGATATCTAGGGGCCGCTTGTACTGATGTCTGTCCCCAGCATCGCCTCTCCAGGCAGAGCGTACCCACGATCCCCTGCTTCCTAGGGTTTGTACTGTACCGTAACCGGCCCGATCATGTTCCGCTCGGCCTGGCTCGTTCCAAAGTAGCGGACCTGGGCCTGGATTTCCCGTGCACCGCCGCCGATTTCCACCGGAGCCTGGTACACCACCCGGTTTTCTCCTCTGAGGCTTGCCTCTACATAGACCTGATAGGTTCCCGGAGGAACGGGTGCTCCCTTTTGGTCTGTGCCGTCCCATTGGTAGCGCAGGGACCCTGCCCGGGGAGTTACCCCGGTAAAGGCGTCTATCTGGGCCTGGTTCATGCGAGCAAGCCCGGATTGCTTGATCCACTGAGGTATGGACTCGGGCCGCCGTTCCCAACCGCCTTGAGCGGTAAACCGGGTAGCGTAGATGGTTTTGATTACCCGCGCCTGGGCGTCTTCAACCCAGATGGCGAATTGGTTACTCCCTGAGCCTGCTTGTCTGAGATAGGAAAAGCGGATATCCACGCTTCCAGGAGATTGGGCCGCAAGGCTGCTCAGACCAAGGAATAAAAAAAAGATACCGAGAAAACCATGTGTTTTGTTCATACTTACTCCTCCTTTACGGGACTGTTTTTCCTAATACTATACCGTGAATCCGATTGTAAACTAGGGGTACATAATATAGGCCCTGGCCGCGGGGAAAATGGCGCTTCACCACGGGGACTTTCAGCAGGTTCCACCGGTTTATACAGGTATCCGCGTAAAACCGGCCGGTGGTCTCCCTGAGGGATGCTGAGCCGGAGGAGAGCGACGATTGAACGGCTGAGCGCTGAAGCGGCCCGGGGTTCCCTTAGCCTGGGTGGTTCCGCTGCGCTCCATTCCCACGCCAGCCTCCACCCGCATATTTGCAGCCCTGGTCTTTGCTGCGCAAAGCCCTGGTTCGGACTGCAAAAACATCGTAGGCCCCAGCCGGGCGGCGCTTCAGGGGATAATCTCTGAGGCGATTTCGCTCCAGGGGCCGTCCTCGCCTTTGCGGTTCTCCCACTTGAGGGCTATGTAGGCCCGCCTGCCCCTGTCGGTTTCACGGAAGGTGATGGTATGGGGGCAACGGGTGGCGAAGACCGAGGCCGGAAGGTCGCCTGGAGAGGGCGGTCTTTCGTCAAACACGCCGTAGTAGATCCGCGCTCCGTTTGCTTCAGGGGGCTTACTGCCCTTCTTCCCGGTCCCTTCACGGTAGACTATAGCCAGCATACGGGCGCCCGTTTGGACGATCTGAAAGGAGGGGTAGGTGGTGGGCCGGGGCTTGGGGCTATAGGTTCTCTCTCCCGTATTCAGCCCCAGCTCTTTCAGTTGCGCGGCGGTGATCACGGGGTTTTTCAAGCGGAAGCTCATCATAGCCCGGATTCTATCCAGCAGGTCCTTTTTCGCGGTATTCTTTTGTACAACGATGACCGATGTCCGCTCAGGGCTTCTGGCCTGCTCGAAGAGATACTTGAAAGCGGTCAAGGCGTTCTGTATACCGGTAACTTCCGTTGCCGGTATGTCCCAGGCATCTTTGTTGGCGTCCACCGTATTGATGAAATTATCCGCCCAGGGGATAAGTTCTGGTTCGGCGTCCGGTATAGATTTACTGCTCATCCTTTGCTCCTTTTGGGTGTTTCTTTTACGCACTATGTACGAACTACGTTTGTAGTATAGCACGCTTATGACAATAAGCAAGTTTTTTTCCCGTTTTTTGAAGTTTTTTGAAAAAAGGGGAGAAAAACACGGGGTTTCCTCTCTTGCCGCCCAGGTTTTAGCCCCTGCGCTTACAAGAGGGGCCTCTACTCTTGCAAGAGCAGCCCTTACTCTTGTAAGAGCAGCCCTTACTCTTACAAGAGCAGCCCTTACTCTTGCGGGATTAGCCCCTGCTCTTACAAGAGCAGCCCTTACTCTTGCAAGAGCAGCCTTTGCTCTTGCGGGATTAGCCCCTACTCTTGCAAGCGCAGCCTTTGCTCTTGCGGGATTAGCCCCTGCTCTTACAAGCGCAGCCTCTACTCTTGCGGGATTAGCCCCTGCTCTTACAAGAGCAGCCCTTACTCTTGCAAGCGCAGCCTTTACTCTTGCGGGATTAGCCCCTGCTCTTGCAAGCGCAGCCTTTGCTCTTGCGGGATTAGCCCCTGCTCTTGCAAGCGCAGCCCTTACTCTTGCGGGATTAGCCCCTACTCTTGCAAGCGCAGCCTTTGCTCTTGCGGGATTAGCCCCTGCTCTTGCAAGGGCAGCCCTTATCCCAAAATAGACAAACGGATACGGGAGACCTTTACCAAAGAAAGCAAAGCGCAAAAAAAGAAATATGAAGATATGTATCTGCGCTTTTACCGCTGGGCAATGGATCGCCTTGATAATAAAAACGGCGGCATCGTAGCCTTTGTTACAAACCGTTCCTGTGTTGACGCCATTAATACCGATGGTTTTAGGGCCGTTATTGGCAGGGAATTTGATTACCTGTATATTCTGGACACCCGCAGCGATGTGCGGAAAAACCCCAAAATATCCGGCACGAAAAACAATGTGTTCGGCATACAGACCGGGGTGGCGCTTATGTTTGCCGTCAAGTGTCCCTATGACCCGCAGGCAAACACCGTAGTCCATTATTACACCATGCAGGACGAGGACACGCGGGAAGAAAAGCTGCAATTCCTAAAACACAATGCCCTTAATACTATCCCCTGGACCAGAATATACCCGGACCAGCATAACAACTGGCTGAATATTTCAACCACCGATTATAGCGGCCTGCTGCCCCTTGTTATGAAAGATGGCATAGGGATTTTTCACCAATGTTTCCCCGGCGTTAGCACCAACAGAAATGATTGGGTTTATGATTTCTCCACAAAATCATTGAGTAAGAAAGTAAAATATTTTGTCAAGATATATAATAAAAGCATTGCCGAGAATGAAATGGATACGTCAATAAAATGGAGCGAAACACTAAACAAAAATTTTGAGAACGGTTCCACTACAAAATATTCAAAAGATTATATAATATTTTCAACGTTTAGACCATTCATCAAGAAATATTATTATAGTGATCCCCTGTTGAGCGATAGATTTACCGATAACCATCTGAATTGTACCGTTCTTGACAATAAATATATCGCCTGTTCTGGTCGTGGTCACAATCATGTGTTTTCAACCCTTGCCGCCAAATATATACCAAATTTGGACGCAATAGAAAAGGGTCAATGTCTGCCGTTATATATCAAAGACCAATCAGGCAAACAGACCGGCAATGTTACCGATTGGGCGTTGGCAACATTCACGAAACACTACCAGAACAAAACCATTACCAAAGAAGATGTTTTTCATTATGTCTATGCCGTGTTTCATAATCCCGCCTATAAAGAAAAGTATAAAGACGAATTGCGCCGGGAACATCCCGCCATTCCCCTTTATAAAGATTTCAGAACATGGGCGGCCTGGGGTAAATCCCTCATGGACATTCATGTAAACTATGAAACCGCCGAAGAATACCCGGCCAAAATACAGGTGAGTAAAAATGAAACTATAAAAAACGAATTCAAGTTTGATAAAAAGTCAAACAGAATAATCATAGATGACACCATCATAACCGGCATACCGCCTGAGGCGTTACAGTACAAACTATGCATCCGGTCAGACCTGGAATGGATTATCGACCAGTACAAAACAAGGCCCATTGACGACAAGACCATTCTGGAACATTTTAACGATTATCATTATTCAGCCTATAAGGACGAGATACTAATCCTTATTAAGAAAATCACAACTGTTTCATTAAAGACAGTCGAAATAATTCAACAAATGGAGGCGCAGGACATATGACTTTATCCGATGAAATAGGGAATATTAATATAAATGGTCTGGGTGATTATATGGCACCGGGGCAGATATTTCATATATCCGGCCTGTTAAGGGAACTCTACTATAGGCGTGTAGAATACGCCAAAGCGAAATATCTTTCTGAAAACACGTTATTTCTTTC
>JAITEL010000020.1 GCA_031282065.1 Treponema sp. | reverse complement strand
CCTTCGGCTTTTTTATATGGGGGGCCACGCCCCGTCATTGCCAGCGTAGCAAAGCAATCCACCGCGAGGACGGTACTGTCTGGATTGCTTCGGGCTTCGCCCTCGCAATGACGAAAGCCACCGCCACCCTATTTCTCCTAGGAACCGTCCCTGCTTCCTTCTAGGGAGCGCCCCTTATCCCTTCCAGGGAGCACCCCTGGTTTCCCCCGAAATGCCGTCTTGATCATCCTTTATCTAGCAGCAAAGGGCGCTTCGATGCCTTATCGCCGCTGCCAGTCATGGGCTTTAAACCCGCTGGCGGGCCCCTGGGGGGGTTTGATTAAAGTGAGCGGTACGTCTATACTGAGTCCACTACAGGAACAAGGATATGCCTAAGATTGAAGTAAACGAAACCGTGTTTTATGCGCTGGCCCATTGGAATGTTCAGGAGGCCGGAGCGGATCCGCGGGCTGCCCTCGAAGCAGCCCTCACCTGTGCCAAAGCGGAATTAGACGAAGATTCGGATAAAAGCCTCCCTGAAGCCGAGCGAACCCTCAAAATCGAACTCAATGACACCAACAGGCCCGACCTCTGGGGCACTGCAGGCTGTGCCCGGCAGCTCCGGATCTACCAGGGAGGCCCGCGGCCCCAGTACCCCTTCTTTTCATCGGCCGCCCATACGCAAAAGGCTAAACACCAGGTCCTGGTTGAGGAAAGTGTCCGGCGCGTACGGCCCTACTTAGCCGGCTTTGTTGCCGCAGGCAAGGGGATCACCGATGCGGCGCTTCGGGATATGATCCAGACCCAAGAAAAGCTGGCCTGGAATTTTGGGCGTAAGCGCCGGACTATCTCTATGGGCTTGTACCGGATTGCCGCCATTACCTGGCCCATCACCTACAAAGCCGTGGATCCTGATGCAGTGTCCTTTATCCCCCTGCAGTGGGATGTACCCCTCACGCTGAGGGAGATCCTCAAACAGCACCCCAAGGGCAGGGAATATGCGTTTATCCAGGAACATGAACCCCTGCACCCGCTGCTTATCGATGCCTGCGGTGCCGTCCTCTCCTATCCGCCTATCATCAATTCCGCAGACCTGGGGGCAGTACAGGTTGGGGACAGGGATCTCTTCGTGGAAATCACCGGTACGGATATGCCTTCGGTAAGCCTTGCCGCCTCTATCATGGCCTGCGATCTGGCGGACCAGGGCTACACCATTGAACCGGTACAGGTGGCATATGCCTACGACACCCCCTTTGGCCGGACCTTTACCAGTCCCTACTATTTTCAAGAGCCGGTTTTCTGTTCTCTGGGACGGATACAGCGGCTCTTGGGAGAGCCCTTGGATGGGGCAAGCTGCATTGCCGCCCTGGAACGGATGGGATGCCGGGCCGAACAAGCCCGTGGCAGGGAGCGGGGGGATGGGGAGGAGCGTTCCGGTATCCGGCTCTATCCTCCCGAATACCGGAACGATTTCCTGCATGCCGTGGATGTGGCCGAAGACGTGATGATAGGCCGAGGCCTGGGGACCTTTGCCCCAGAACGGCCCCGGGATTTTACCATAGGCAGGCTCACCCCGATCACCGCCTTCAGCCGTAAGGTGAAGGAACTGTTCGTGGGTATGGGTTACCAGGAGATGATCTATAATTACCTCGGTTCCCGAAAGGACCTGGTGGATAAGATGCGGGGGGATGGAAGCAGGATAATCCGTATTGCCAATCCCATGTCCGAGCACTATGAATACGTCCGCGACGGGATAGTAGCCTCCCTTTTAATGAGCGAGTCTGTGTCGGGGCACTCAGGGTATCCCCACCGGCTCTTTGAGATCGGCAAGGTAGCTTTTCGGGAAGAGCAGGAAAAGGACGGCACCGCGACCCGGCAATACCTGGGCTTTCTTACCGCGGATAAGGATGCCACCTTTAATACTGCCGCGGGGCAGCTTCAGACCCTCTTCTATTATATTGCCCGGGAATACACCCTTGAGGCAGCGGAAGACCCCCGGTTCATTCCGGGCCGTGGGGCCAGGATTCGGTACCGAGCCGAGCCTATCGGTGTCTTCGGAGAAGTGCACCCTGAAGTGCTGGAGAACTGGGGTATTACCGTGCCCTGTATTGCCGCAGAACTTGACTTGGATGCCTTATTGGTGGGGTGATGTAACTATGAAGGGAATTGCGGCGAAGAAGACTCGAACTTCCATACCTCTCGGCACCAGCACCTCAAGCTGGCGTGTCTACCATTCCACCATCGCCGCATAACGTATCAGTAATGGTATTTATAATAATGATTTTTTCCTGAGGGGTCAATAGGGGTCCCCAGCGGCCTGGTTCATGGGGCTTTGAAACCGGCTTATGAAGCCATGGATTTGTACCGAAAATGAGGTATGCAATATCGTCATGTTCATGTATTACCGTTTTTTACTGTGCTGTCTATACAAGTATTTGTTATCAGTAGCAGTGTATTCTTTTTAGCCCTCTCTGGATGTGCAAGTACCCCTCCGCAAGCTTCGACCCCATCCGCCAATCCAGACAAGAGCTCCTTAGAAAGTATCGAATTCAGCGATGAAGATGATGTGTGGACTATCCTGGAACGGGGAGAAAGCGGTAAGGCCCGGGAGTTCTTTCTGGGAAAAGTCGATGTTAAGGCTACGGATAGCCGGGGAAGAACGCCCCTGCACCTGGCCGCTGAAATACAGGACCCTGACTTAGCAAAATTTTTTATTTTCATGGGAGCAGAGATTGACCCGGTGGATAATCAAGGAAGAACCCCTCTGGGGATTAGTGCAGCAAAGCACGATGCGGCCACTGCCCAGGTACTCGTGGGTGCCGGGGCAGACATTCACCACTCCATGCCCGGCGGCACGAGTCCTGCACTGACCGCAGTGGGCATGGCGGGGAGTTTTTTATCTGCCATGATAACCACCGATACCATACGGACCACCGATACCAATGGACGAAACATCCTTGACCTGGCCTTTGCCTATCCTGATTCAAAGGTGCACATGGAATCGGCAGAAGCCTTGGTCTTGGCCGGGGCGGTGTCAACGAGCCCCATATTCTCCTATTTTGCCCCGGCTGCCCGGACTTCCAATTACAATCGCCGAGCCGCAGACGGGGTTGCTCCCCTGCACTTTGCCGCGGGGAATGGATACATCGGCCTTATCGCATTCCTGCTAGACAAGAAAGCGGATGTAAATATTAAGAATGCCTCCGGTACAACCCCTCTTCACGAAGCTGCCCGATCCGGGAATATCGCGGCTATGGAGCTGCTGATTAAAGGGGGAGCAGACCTTAACGCCCAGGATGCCAAGGGGAATTCGGTGCTCCATATTGCCGTACCCATGAACACCCATAAGGAAGCCCTCACCCTTTTCCTATCCAAGGGGGCAAACCCGAACCTCCGGGACGAGCACGGGGATGCACCCTTGCACATTGCCATTCGATTGAACCGGAACCCTGATATTATCAGAACCCTCCTTGCCGGGGGAACCCAGGGGAAGGCCGATGTATCTATCCGTAATACCCAGGGTAAGACCCCGCTCCATCTTGCGGTAGAGGAAGACCGTATCGGCTCTATTCCCCTGCTTCTGGAGTATAAGGCCGATATTTTCTCGGTGGATAATGACCGGATAACCCCCTTTGAAAAGGCCTTACAGGAACATCATACCCTCTTACCCTCCCTCATCACCCCTGAGACGGTGCTCCAAAATGACAGCAGCGGCAATACCCTCTTGCATATCACCGTACAAAAACGGGGGGATATCAAGTTCATCGAACTCATCTTAGATAAAAAAGCCCTGGTCAATGCCCGGAATAAAGAAGGGGATACCAGCCTGCATCTGGCGGTCCGGCAAAATGACCAGGCCGCGGGGGAGTTGTTACTCTCCCGGGGCGCGGATATTTTTGCCCCTAACTCAAAAGGGGAAAGCCCCCTCTATCAGGCCTTTTATAGCGCCGGAGGCTTACGGGCATGGATACTCACCCCGGAAACCCTCAAAGCCAAGGATGGCTTGGGAAATACCATCCTCCACTACGCAGCCCAGTGGAAGCTGGACCAGCATATTCCCCTCATCGTCGATCGGGGGGGAAATCCTGAAGCGGCAAATGCCACCGGAGAAACGCCCCTGTTTGCGGCGGTTAAGATCGATTCCCCTGCTACGATCCGGGTCTTAAAGTCTAAGGGAGCCCTCATCTCCACCAGGGATATACTCGGTAATTCAGCCCTCCATGCGGCGGTTCGCTGGAATGCCCCAAAAGCCGCGGAAGAACTTATTGCTTCCGGCATAAACATCAATGGCCATGCCTTAAATGGGAAGACCCCCTTACATGATGCGGT
Organism: Treponema sp.; assembly: GCA_031282065.1. Classification (GTDB taxonomy): domain Bacteria; phylum Spirochaetota; class Spirochaetia; order Treponematales; family Breznakiellaceae; genus JAIRLU01. The sequence continues at coordinate 19,977 of JAITEL010000020.1, read as the reverse complement.
CCGTTTGGGAATCACCCCCCTGGAAACCATACTCCTCAATTACAAGGCGGATCTGGAAGTCCGGGATGCCGAAGGAAACACCCCCCTTATGGAAGCTACCCTGGCGGGGGGGCCCAGCACAACGGTGGAGCGCCTGGTGAATAAAGGAGCAGATCCCTTTACCCGCAATGACCGAGGGGATACTCCCTGCCACATTGCGGTGATTACCGAGCAGGAGGACTTGGTTAAACTCTTCTTACGCTTAGGCGCCTCCATTCATGCAAAAAATTCCAGCGGGATGACCCCGTTCCGAAACGGCTTGATAAGTTCTCCCAAGATAGTTTCCCTCCTCCTCACCAAGGATAGGATCGCGGTTCCTGATGACGACGGTTTTTCCCCGCTCCATATCGCCATCCGGGATAGGGCGCCGACAACGGTTATCCAGCTGATCATCAACCAAGGGGCGAGGGTATCCGCAGTGGATGCCGAAGGACGAACCCCCCTCAGATTGACGGTGGATCAGAATGCCTGGGACTTGGCCCAACTGCTCATTGAGAAGGGCTCGAATATTTTCTCCACTGCCGCGGACGGCAAAACCCCGGCACAGCTGGTACTCTCCAAGGGCACCGAGGCCATTAAAGCCTTCTTTAGCAGTGGCAATGCTATCAATGCCCAAGACCCTTCAGGGAATACCATCTTGCACTTGGCAGCTCAAACCGGAAAAGCCGACATCGTTTCCCTCCTTATAGAACTGGGGGCTAATAAAACCATTCGAAATATTGCCGCAGAAAGTCCGGTGGACATAGCCCAACGGTGGAAACGGGATACGGTAGTGGTCCTCTTACAATAAGGGCTTTCAAGGAAGCATCGTTTCGTAAGCCTATGCACCGGATACTCCTTTTGTACAGTCTGTTTGGTCTCTGGCTCTCAGGACCGCTCTTCCCCGGGGGAGATGCCCAAGACACCCGGGCCTCAAGCAGGCCCTCCCGTACTTCTGACCTGAGCGAGGTGATTCCTCCCCAAGAGATACGGATAGCTGAGTATATCTCAAAGGGCACTTATGCCTATCCTGTGCAGGAAGCAGGGCCCATACAGGTCTTCCTGGCGGCGGATCTTCGGGATACGACCGGGTACCTCCAGGTGGGACTCAGGGCCACCCATGACTTGCCTCCTTTGAATATCGCCTTTGTGATTGATAAGAGCAGGTCCATGGAGGAGCAGGGGAGAATGGACTGGGTGAAGGAGGCATTGCGAGGCTTTATGGAGCAGGTGCGGCCGGCGGATGTGGTTTCCCTGGTGATCTTTGATGCCGCTGCCAAGACGCTCATCCCCCCGACCCAGATGAAGAGCCCCCAGGATAAGCAGCGCTTCTTGGCTCAGGTTCGTTCCCTGAAGAGCAGCGGGAGAAGCGATATATACCAGGGTATGGCCCTGGGCTATACCCTGGTGGCTGCAAACTACCGCAAGGGCTATAGCAACCGGCTTATCTGTTTAACCGACGGCGAACATAATGCGGGGAACAAAGACCGAAAGGACATCCTCCGCTTAGTGGAAACCTATCATACGCAGGGCATCACCCTTTCCACCGTGGCCCTGGGGGAGAGTGCGGACTTCACGCTCATGGCTGATAGTGCCCGTACCGGAGGCGGCCAGGCTCGCTTCATTACCGATCCCCAGGACCTGGCAGAGACCTTTGGCCGTAAGCTGGACCGCCTGATAATGCCCGCAGCCCGTATGCTCAAGATGGACCTGCACCTTGCCCAGGGGGTGCGTTTACAGGAGACCTGGGGTTATGAACACCGGGTACTGGGTACGACGGTTCAGTATACCCTGGGCAGCCTCTATAATGAGGACACGAAAACCCTGGCAGCAGAAGTGCAGGTGGATCCCCGGCTCCTGAGTAAGCAGATGGATATACCCTTGGGTACGGGGTATGTGGAATACCGGGATCAGGACGATGTGCTGTGCCGGCAAGGGCCCTATCCCATTGTGCTGAGGGCTTCAGCCATCAGCAATAGAGCGGAACTCCAGCACCCCTGGATACAAGAATCCGAAGGCTTTATACACCTGGGCCGCGGGCTCATCCACCTGGGGAACCTGGCACAGGAAATCCATACGCTCCAGCGGCGCTACGAGAGCCTGAAAAGATACGAGGCTCCTCCCCCTGAATCCCACCGGACCTTTAGTGAAGATAATAACGGCCTCATCCCTGTTACGGAAACCCCTGAAGGCTCACTAGCCCAGGTACAGAACCGGCTGCTCCAGGCACTGGAAGAGGCCTTGCAAGCGATTGAGGGTATCGCCCGGTATTTGCAGGGTATTCAGGCTGCTTTGGGGGAAGAGAAATACGAAGCGGAATTAGGACTCCTCACCCGCTACCATGGGGCATTTTCCCGACTGTACACCCGCTACCGTGCCGACGGCTAAGGGTATGCGGCCTGTTTCAGCACCTGTCCAGAGCAGGAAGCCGCGGCAGAGCCGAATCGGCATGTAAAGGCGCAGCCCCGCGTGAGAGGGGGCTCTCGCCTATGCGCTAGTGATCCCCTCACGGATGCAGCATCTTACCCACAGGCTTGCCCGTCTCCTTTCCCGTGTTATGGGTGGTGCAATGGGCTTCTGCTATTTCCGCGGCACGTACCGCATCCGGGGCATACAGATCCGCGCCAATCACCTCACAATAGCGCTCGGTTACCGGATCCCCGCTCACCATGATTTTTACCTGGTTCCTGATGCCTGCGCTATTGACCGCCTGTACCAGGGTTTTCATCTGAGGCATGGTGGTGGTCCGGGCCGCAGTACAGGCGATGATCTGGGCCTTTTCCTGCTCTGCGGCATGAATGAACCGTTCCGAGGTAACCGCTGCGCCCAAATCAATGACCCGCAGCCCCAGACCCCGCATCATAACGGATATCAGGTTCTTTTCCGTATCCTGTATATCCCCTTTCACGGTTCCTATTACCACCGTGCCTTTTCCCGCGGTTTCACTGGCCCGCAGATAGGGCGTGAGGATCTTGATACCCATGTTTAAGGCCCGTTCTACCACCAGCACTGCGGGGATAGAGATCTCGTTTCTTCTAAACCGCTGAACTGCCTTTTCCATGCCCGCAATTAAGCCGTGCTTGAGGATATCCTCAAGCGGGTAGTTTTCGCAAAGCGCTTGGGTTATTAATTCGCTTGCTTCCTGGGCCTTACCGGCTTGGATATGCTGTGCAAGGTGAGATAAATCCACCATACGTCTCTCCTTTCTGGTTGCTGTGGCGCTTTGCCATCGCGCCGTATTACTCCCGGCTTAACCTGCGGTAATTCACCGCAAGATAGCCTTCCGATAGTTCCAGGCCGCTATCGCCTCCCTGCCCCCGGTATTTCCCCGGGCTTACCCCGATGTAGGTCTTAAAGATCTTGGAAAACCAGCTTTGATCCTCAAAACCGCAGGCATTGGCGATTTCACTTAACGAGAGCTCCGTCTCTACCAGCATACGGCTTGCCTTTTCGATCCGCAGGCGGTTAAGGTAGCTGGAGAGGTTTTCTCCCATTTCTTCTTTGAAGATGGTACTGAAATAGGGTGCCGACAGCCCCGAGACATTGGCAATTTCAGGAAGGCTTATTTTACGGGTGTAATGTTCCCAGATATACCGTTCGGCCTTACGCAGCGCCGAGGCGTGCCGTATTCCCTGAAACGAGAAGATCTGTCCCGCCAGATGTTCTACTACCAAATGCAGTATGTCGGTCAGTTCTTCAATGTTTTGGGAATTTTGAATGCGCTTCAGGTAATGGTTGTTGGTCTCCAGGATGATCTTCTCGGTATTACCCGGGACAATATTGGTACGGGAAAGCAATACTACCAGTTCAATCGCCCGGAACTGTATGTATTTGAAATGATCCGGGTTTGAAAAGAGCAGCATCGCCAGCAGTTCGTTCAGTATCTTCCTCCCGGTTTCATGATCCCCCCGCCTCAGGGCGGCTAAGAGCATCCGCTCTTTCTCCAAAGGATACCCCGGCACCGGAGATCCCGCGGGGTATTGGCACTTGAGTTCCTTGATTTTTGCCGAGAGCGTCTTTTGCTGTTCTGAACGGCGTTTCAGGGTCTCATAATAATTTTCACTCCCTACCGAGAGGGACTTGGCAAATATAAGCATGAGTTCCGCGAGAGCCTGTATCTTTTCTGCATCTGCCTGGGGAAAGGGCGCCAGCTTCTCTTTAATGTCCGACAGAGGAACTGCTCCATTGCCCATGAGATACATCTGGGTGCAGGTCTCTTGGCTATCTATACCCAGTAAACCGCTGCCCACCAGGGCGCCTACAAAGCGGTCCTCTGCATAGATAGGACTGGTCCAAAACATAAACCCTAATTCACACATATAGATGTAGGAACCGCCAAAACGATGAGCCTCCTTCATGGCGTTAATATGCATGTCATTACAGGGATTACAGGTGAGATGCCGCAAAGAATGAGGCTCAGCCTTCTCCTTGTATTCCGAACAGTACAAACAGATATTCTTCTTAACGGTAATCTCTTCGAATATTTCGGGGATAGGGAGATAGTTATGATCGTGAACACTGATCATGGTGTCGGTTGCTTTTGCATATACCCTTAGTATCTTATAAGCCTTAAGCAAGATAGGATCCGTCTTGCTTTGAACGATAGTGCTGGTTTCAACGGGTTTCTCTTTCATCATCATTGTACTCCAGTCTCCTTGTATGGTATGTATTTCAACAGGCCGAATAGCTTCAACTCGTTCTATACCGGTGCATTACCAGTGCCCTAAAAAAAGAGGGTGTCCATGGGGAGCTCATCCTCAGGAACCGAGAAAATAGCGCCTCCTCCTTGTTCCCGGTATTTTCGGGGACTTATTCTGGTATAACTTTTAAATATCTTTGAGAACCAGCTTTGGTCCTCAAAGCCGCAGGTCCAGGCGATTTCGTTGAGGGATAAATCGGTTTCCGTCAACAAGGCCGCAGCCTTTTCCACCCGTAAACGGTTTAAATAGCTTGAGAGATTTTCTCCCATTTCTTCTTTAAAGATAGTGCTAAAATAGGGGGCCGAAAGCCCCGAAGCCTCCGCCACTTCCTGCAGACAGAGTTTCCGGGTGTAGTTCTCCCAGATAAACCGTTCCGCTTTACGCAGCGCCGAGGCATGGCGGATTCCCTGGAACGAGAAAAGCTGCCGTGCCATACGATCCACGATGGACTGCATGGTCTCGGTCAGGGATTCGATAGTCCGGGATTCCTGGATCTTCTTGAGGTACCGGTTATTGGTTTCCAGGGCCGTGCTTTCTTCGGACCGGTCCACCGTGAGGATCTCCCGGGAAAGGAGGACCACCAATTCTATGGCCCGTAACTGGATAAACTCAAGATTACCGGGGCTCGTAATGGAAATGAGCTCCAACAGTTCCTTCAATAGCGCCCTGCTGTTTTCATGGTCCCCCCGTCGAAGCGCCGCAAGGAGTATCCGTTCCTTGTCCAGGGGATAACCGGAATTCAGGGTTTGGGCAGGGGGCTCGTTGCGGGGTTTCAAATAGGACAGGTGCGGGGACATCTGGGACTTTTGTTCCAAAATACGTTTTATCAGTTCATCAGTATCCTCGATATTGGTTACCATGCATTCGGTACAGAACTGCAGCATCTGTGCCATAGCGCATACCTCATCATAGGCCCGTTGAGGAATGTCTGCCAGATAGTTTATGGCTTCATCTGCTGAAATCTCGCCCCTGCTTAAGGTCCGGATCCGTGCAGCGGCTTCGGTGTGTTCCACAAAGAGCAGCCTTCCGGCAATGAGGGCGCCTACATTTCTGCCTGCGGAATAGATGATACTGGTCCAATAGATGAAACCCAGTTCACATACATAGATATAGGGACTGCCTTGATGCTGGGCCTGGACTACGCTGTCCTGGTGCATCGACGTACAGGGATATTCATCTTCAGTCCACACCCGGCGGGGATCCGCATAATATTTCCTGCAGAGGGCGCAAAAGAAAATCGAATCTTTCGTATTCATAGGTTCTATACTGCGTCCGGTTCTGTCCAAGACCGAGACAACGCATCCCACAGCGGCTTCATAGGATTTAAGCACTTCACAGGCTTTATATAACAAGGGTTCTATCTCTCTGCGGTGTATCAGATTTGACGGGGAACTTTTAGGTTTGAGCTGGGCTAATATATCCTGGCGATACCGGTTCATAACAACCTCCTGGTTATTACCAGTTTACCGAGCTGTTCTGACCATACCACACCCTAACGGCTAAATTGCATAAAAAATACGAAACGCCATTTTTTTCTTTGTGTGTATGCCGGGAATTGCCGGAACGTCGCCTGTGCTCGGGACAGGCCCCCCCAATCAGCAGGTATGCTCAGCCGGCTAATTCCCTGTACACCAAGCGGCTCAGTTCTGCCTTTGCCTTGGACACTTCCAAGAGTCGCATTATTGCGTCGCCGCGGCGTTTCACTTCCACTACCGGGACATCCCGGTTCAGGTTCTTTTCTCCCACCACCACGCGATAGGGAATACCCAGGAGGTCCGCATCCTTGAATTTAACCCCCGGCCGTTCGTTCCGGTCATCCAGCAGCACCTCAATACGGTCCTGTTCCAGATCCGCGGCTAAGGTATCTGCCAAGGCCTTTACCGGGCCTGCATAGGTAATGGGAATGATGATCACCTGATACGGCGCCACGGCCATGGGCCAGATGATGCCCTCCTCATCGTGGTGCTCCTCGATCACCGAGGCCAGGGTCCGGTCAATGCCGATACCGTAGGTACCCATCAGGGGGATGTGGCTCTGTCCGCTTTCATCCAGGTAGCTTACCTGCATGGACCGGGTATATTTGTAGCCCAGCTTAAAGATGTGCCCCAGTTCATTGCCCTTCTTTTCATAGAGTTCTCCCCCGCACAGGGCGCATCTATCGCCGGAAACCACGGTACGCAGATCCGCGCTCAGCCAGGGGACAAAGTCCCTGCCGTACACCACATGGACATAGTGGGTATCTGCCTGCAAGGCCCCGGTGATCCCCTCCTGCAGGGCGCTCAGGGAGAGATCCGCCACCAGGGGAAGGCTGGTAAGCCCAACGGGTCCGGCAAATCCCCGCGGGGCGGCGGTGAGACGGACCACCTCCTCATCCGCGGCAAGGGATACTTCCGAGGCTTTAAGGACCGCCGCCAGTTTCACCTCGTTCACCTCCAGGTCTCCCCGGATAGCCACGGCAAAGAAGGCTTCGGGGTACACCGGTGAGGCTTCCGGGGAGGATGCCCGTTTTGCCAGCCCTGCACTTCCCGGAGCCCCAGAAAGGTCCAGGGCTACGTTTCGTGCCCGGTAGATCAGGGTCTTGATGAAGCTGCGGGCATCGGTTTTAAGGAAGTCGCACAGCTGCGCTATGGTCGTAACCGAGGGGGTATGGATAGGCTCCAGGGCCGGAAGCGCCGCAGCCTGGCTTGGGGCAGCTTCAGCCTTGCAGGCTGCCTTTTCCACGTTGGCGGCATAATCGCAGGTCCGGCAGAGGATGAGGGTATTATCCCCAATGGTGCTTTCTACCATGAATTCTTCCGAGTCGCTCCCGCCCATAGCCCCTGAATCGGCCCGTACAGGAATCACCGAAAGGCCGCAGCGCTTGAAAATCCGCCTATACGCAAGGCCCATAGCCCGGTAGGTCTCATCCAGGCTGGCTTCATCGGCATGATACGAATAGGCGTCTTTCATGGTGAACTCCCGTCCCCGCATAAGCCCGTAGCGGGGGCGGATCTCATCCCGGTATTTGGTGTTGATCTGATAGAGGGTCAGGGGAAGCTGCCGGTAACTGGCTAAGGCATCCCGAACCAGGCTGGTAACCGCCTCTTCTGCGGTAGGGGACACGACAAAATCCCCTCCCAGCCGGTTTTGCACTCTCAGCATGGCATCGCCCATAGTGTCCCAGCGGCCTGATTCCTTCCACAGTTCCCCAGGAACCACCACGCTTGGCTTTATCTCCAGGCCGCGGATCCCATTCATTTCTTCCCGAACTATGGCCTCTACTTTACGAAAGGACCGCAGTCCCAGGGGGAGGTAGGCAAAGAGCCCGTTGGCAAGTTTTCGAAGCATCCCGGAACGAAACATAAGACGATGGCTGGCAATAACCGCATCTGCGGGAACTTCCCGTAAGGTGGGGATAAAGGTTTGGGTAAACAACATAAGGTCATCCTTAGCATAAAAACGCGGCTTTGTCCAGCATACCTGAGCGGGCGCGCTGCTTTGTATCAAGAGGGCTTTTCTCCGGGAACAGGGAAGCGTTGAGCTGCCCTTCCCCGAGAGTAAAGGCGCCGTCCTGCACTGAGCCATCGCAGCACCCTGCGACAAGCCATCGCAGCACCCTGCGGCAAGCTATCGCAGCACCCTGCGCTAAGCCATCGCAGCACCCTGCGTTAAGCCATCGCAGCCCCCTGCGCTAAGCCATCGCAGCCCCCTGCGGCAAGCTATCGCAGCACCCTGCGCTAAGCCATCGCAGCACCCTGCGCTAAGCCATCGCAGCACCCTGCGCTGAGCCATCGCAGCTCCCTGCGCTAAGCCATCGCAGCACCCTGCGCTAAGCCATCGCAGCCCCCTGCGCTAAGCCATCGCAGCCCCCTGCGCTAAGCCATCGCAGCCCCCTGCGCTAAGCCATCGCAGCCCCCTGCGCTAAGCCATCGCAGCCCCCTGCGCTGAGCCATCGCAGTATCCAGCATTAAGCCATCGCAGCACCCTGCGATAAGCCATCGCAGCTCCCTGCGCTGAGCCATCGCAGTATCCAGCATTAAGCCATCGCAGCTCCCTGCGCTAAGCTATCGCAGCCCCCTGCGCTAAGCCATCGCAGCCCCCTGCGTTAAGCCATCGCAGCCCCCTGCGTTAAGCCATCGCAGCCCCCTGCGACAAGCCATCGCAGCCCCCTGGGCTAAGCCATCGCAGCCCCCTGCGACAAGCCATCGCAGCCCCCTGCGCTGAGCCATCGCAGTATCCAGCATTAAGCCATCGCAGCCCCCTGCGCTGAGCCATCGCAGCCCCCTGCGCTAAGCTATCGCAGCCCCCTGCGCTAAGCCATCGCAGCCCCCTGCGTTAAGCCATCGCAGCACCCTGGGCTAAGCCATCGCAGCACCCTGCGGCAAGCCATCGCAGCACCCTGCGGCAAGCTATCGCAGCACCCTGCGTGAAGCCATCGCAGCCCCCTGCGACAAGCCCTCGCAGCCCCCTGCGACCTGCCATCGCACCACCCTGCGTCCATCCATCGATGCCCCCTGCGACAAGCCATCGCAGCCCCCTGCGACAAGCCATCGCAGCACCCTGTGTTAAGCCATCGCAGCCCCCTGCGTTAAGCCATCGCAGCTCCCTGCGGCAAGCTATCGCAGCCCCCTGCGGCAAGGTCCCCTGGCTTTACCCTCCTGCCGGCTTCACCCGGAGAAGCCTTCCCTATCGAGCCGCTTAAGCAGTTCCTCCGCCGCTTCCGAGAGGGCTTTATAGGGCAGCTCAGGGGCCAGGAGGAAGCCTGCCAGGTCCTTTACCGGGCTTGCGGCAATCTCCCTGTCAAGGGCCGCCAGTTGTGTACGGAACGCCGGGCTTCCTTCCCCTTCCTGCCCCCGGACAAGCCCCCCTGCGGCATCTGCCAGGGCTTTGATCGCCTTAAGCCCCTGCACCAATTCCTCCAGGGCCGCATCGTAACGGACCCTTCGTTCCCGCACCTGGGCCGGCCCCATAAAGTCCTGCTGTACCCGGGAAAAAGCCCTCCCCAGAGACAGGTCTATTTCCTCCCGCCGGATTGGCAGAGCCAGGATTTCTTCGAGGGAAGCTATCTGCAAGCCGGACAGGGCAAGCCCCTCCCCGGAAAGGCGGTACTGCCTGAGTCCCGGACTTCCGTGGAACTGGTTTTCAAACCATGCCGCATACAGGGACAAGCGCCTGTCCGTGCGCACCCGGCTTCCGTCTGCAGCGGCAGCCCAGAAAGGGTTCCCCTCCTGCAGGGCCCTGAACGCACGGGTTTCCCCGGGACTAAACCGGGTCGATTCCCAGAGGGCCTGTTCCTCAAAGCGGGCACCCTTAAAATGCGTCTTCAGCCCGGGGAAGGCCAGATCCAAACCCGCAATCCAAAGGGAAGATGAACCCAGAATCCGGGCAAAGTCCCAGGCCGTGGTCGCCACGGATCCTCCTGCACCCAGACGCCCCTTGGGATCAAGCCGGTCCTCAATGAACCGGCCTAAGGGGTACAGGGAGGCACAGAGGAAACGCCCCGCACAGGGATGCCGGAGGACCGGAGGATACACCGCAGCTTCCAGGATGAGCCGGGTCTTGCGTAAAGAAAGGCGGTCCAAATGCCGGAAGTTCCAGTATTGGGGATCCACCACCACCGCAAAATCCGGCTCAAGCCCTGCCCGCTCAAAGAGCCTTAAGGCCGTATCCACTGCCACCATGACACAGCGCTGCCCTATGGCAGGCAAGATGGCGGCGATGCGGTCCAGGGACGGACCTGCGGCGGCAAGAAACGTAGGAATCTCTGGGGAAAGGATACCCCTAAGGCGCCCTATCCCCGGCAGGTCCCGGAGGGCCTTCAGGTTTCGCAGGCCATTGCGGACCCAGCGTTTCCCAAAGCGCCGGAGGGTTGCCCGGTTGACCTCATCCTGGGCGGTCCAGGCATGGATATGCCGTTCTACCCCGGCGTACCAGGAGGCATCCAGCTGCATAAGGCCCGGGTTGCGGATAAGCTCAGGGGCACCCTTGCCGCCGGGCAGCCGGGTTTTGCATAAGTGGAGCACTCCGGTGATCCCCTCTTCCGCTCCTCCCAGGACAAAGATCAGGAGCTTTGCAGAAAGGAGGGAACTGAGGTTTCTGCTTTCCAGGGCCTTGCGTAAGACCCCGGCCCGGCGCTCCACCAGGATAAGCGGGCGGTTGAGGGAAAACCCGTTTTTTTCCAGTATCCCTTCTGCCGTATACCCCAGGCCGAAACCCAGGAGGATGAGGGGACCCGTACCCCTCAGGGTCTCTGCCAGACGCCGGCCTTCCCGTTTCGGATCCCTCCGTGAATGGATGGAGATACCCTGGATGGTCAGGGTAGGATCCCCGGATGCAGCGGTTTCTATGCGGATATCCTCCCCCCTATCCGGGCTGCCCAGTTGTTCCAAGAGACCGGGAAACTTTTCCCTGAGGATGGCGCTATTGGCCTGCCAATGGGTGCTCCTGCTCATGGTTTCCTCCTATTCCAGTTCCAAAATGATGGTGGTATCTGCCTGTAAGGCGGTTCCCGGAGGCGGGCTTTGCCGTTTGACCCAGCCGTCTCCCGTTATTTCCAGGTGCAGATCATCCCGCAGCAGCAGGGGCAGGAGCTGCCGTTTCGCATACCCTATAAGATTGGGAACCTTCCCTTCGATAAGGGGCAGCTGCTCATTAGGCAAGGTAATAGAACCGGAATGATTGACCTGGGGGTTTCTCCCGCGGGGAATCCCCAGGTAATCCACCAGGGCTTCCGCTGCCTGCTGTATGGGCGGGGCCGCGATACGGCCTCCCAGGTAGGATTCTCCCTGGGGCTTCACAATGACGATGTACAAAATCAAGGAAGGCGCTTCTGAAGGGAGCAGGGCCATGCAGCTGGCAATAAAGTCAGAACTTGAATAGGCGCCGGTGCTCGGATCTACATACTGGGCAGTACCGGTTTTGACCGCTAAGGAGAGATCCCCCACATTGGCCCGCCACCCCGTGCCGGTACTGGAGGTAACATCCATCATATAGGAACGCATAAGCTGGGCGGTCTCAGGCTTGAGGATACGCCGGGGAGTGCCGGGATTAAAGGGCTGTTCTGCGGTTCCGTCGCCTGAACGGATCCGGGATACCATCCGCGGGGGAACCAGGATACCGTCGTTAGCTATGGCACTAGCCGCCTGAATCATCTGTAAGGCAGAGACGGATATTTCCTGGCCCATGGCAATGGTCGGTTTAGACCGGGCAGACCATCGGTCCACGCTACGAAAGACCCCGGTGGTCTCCCCGGGATTTCCCGTCCCTACCCGCGCACCGAAGCCGAAATCCTGGAGGGTCTTATAAAAGGCGTCTGCTCCCAGCCGGTCCGCTGCATAGGCTGCCCCGGCATTGCAGGAGTACCGGATGATCTCCCGGGCGCTCACCCTTCCGTGGGTACCCAGGCAATTGATGAGGACCCGTTCCCCCAGGTTGGTAACCCGTTCATAGCGGCCGTTACAGATAAAGGTGCTGTTTCCGGTGATGGCCCCGGAATCAATGAGGGCTGCCAGGGAAAAGACCTTGAACACCGAACCGGGTTCATACGCCCAGATGGCAGGCCGGTTCATACGGCCGCTCTCATTTGAATCTTGGAGCACATTGGGATTGAAGCCCGGGACGGATGCGGAACCGAGTATATCTCCGGTCCGGGGATCCATGGCCATGAGCATCACGGCTTCGGCCTTATTCTCGATTAAGGTTTGGGAGGCTATCTTTTCGAGGATATACTGCACATTCGCATCAATCGTGAGGATCACCTGGTTACCGTTGCGCTCCTCATTTGGGGCAAGCTCTGATTCAAAGGCATATTCAATCCCTTCAAGGCCTATCCCCTCATCCCCCACAAAGCCGATGATCTGACTTGCCAGGGTGCTCTCCGGATAGATACGGCCTACAATAGGCTCAATATTGACCCCCCCCAGGGGGCGCTGGCTTTGCATTTTTTGTATGGTAGCCTGGTCCACCTGCTTTTTAAGGTATAGAAAATCACTGGAAGCAGTGGTGATCCGCCGGATGATTTCCTCCTGGGAAAGGTTAAGCAGCGGGCCCAGGGTAGTGCTCAGGACTTCCAGGTCTTTTATTTCAGGGCGCCATACGCTGATGTTAGCCAGTCTGGTTTGCATGGCAAGAATACGGCCGTTTCTGTCTAAGATGGCACCCCGTTCGGCAAAAGGTTTGGAACCGCTTATCAGCGTTTCCGCGATATCCCCGTTCAGCATCAGCATGGCATAGCGCAGTACTACTATGAGGGTCATCAGGGCAAACAGGAAAAAAACCACCGAAAACCGCAGGTATATGCTGCGCTCTTGCGCATACCGATCCCCGGAGCGATTTTGAGCAGAGAATGACTCTTTTTTCCCCCGACCCTTGTTGCTGTTCGTTCCCGTGGGAGTAACCATTAAAGTGTTACTACCTTGCCCAGGATATTATGCAGAGGAATAGGACCGTAGGACCGAGAATCGTAGGAGTAGAGGCTATTATCCCCCAATGCCAGGAAGCTATGGTTTTCGGTAAGCCCGGCGCACCGCTTTACTGCAATTTCCCGGTAGGGGGTATAGAAGACCAGCACCTCTCCTTGCTTAGGTACGGCCCACCACACCAGATAGGCCTCACCCCAGGGAAGCCGTAGACCGTAAGCCAGTTTATTCACTACGAGTATGGAACCCGGTTTAATAGCTGGCACCATAGATTGTCCTTCGGTAATCATAAAATCAAACACGAAAAGTTTTACTAATAGGGCAAGGAATAGTGCTCCTCCAATGGCCCTTCCGGTCTCGATGGATGTATTATTTTCCATACTCTAGATCTATAATAGTATAATCATTCTTGATCCACCTGTCGATAAATAAACCATGACGAATGATTTAATCGTTCAGCAACACATTAGTCGTCGTAAGCCATCGACTGCAGGGGTGCAGAATAAGACTCCCAACCCCCCCCCCTCGTATGCTCCACGGTATACGGTACCTTCCAATCATAGCGCTAACGTATTAGTCATAGAGCAAATTAAACAGAAACCTATCCCGGTACAGCGCCATTATACCAAGAAGGAGCCCTTTATGCTACCGGAGTTTTCTTTTGCCCGTATTTCCTTAAAGGGCCTGTTTCCCCAGGCCGGATCAGCCCAGCCAGTACAGAAAGAAGCGGGCCGGGCCTATCGCTCCGTGCTGGTGAAGCTCTTACCGATCCTTGCCATAGGCGGGCTTTTGCTGTTTATTCTGCTCTCCTTAAATTGGTCGGAAAACCCTTTGGGTACCCTTAAATTGGGTGCCTTCCTTCCCTGGGGCCGGGCCTATCGCTTAGAACCGAGGGCGGATGAGGGGCTCCGGCAGAATCTGGCCTCTTACGCCGGGCTATCGGGTCCAAGCTCGCCGGTTCAGGATGAGATTATTCCCCTCAATTTGGTAGAAACCTTTGCATGGGAATCCTATAAAGTGAAAAAGGGAGATTCGGTTTCCAAAATCGCCGCAAGTCATGCCCTTTCTATGGATGCAATTATTGCCTCTAATGATATTTCTAATGCCAAGCTCCTGCGGGAAGGAGATATTTTGCGTATTCCCAATATGGACGGTATTCCCTATACCGTAAAAAAGGGAGATGCCTTGAGTAAGATTTCCAATACTATGGGGGTCCCCTTGGAAGTCATTTTGGATGCCAATGATATTCAGAGTGAAACCCTTACGCCGGGGAGGGTGCTCTTTATCCCCGGCGCCAAGATGCGCAGCGAAGACCTCAAGGTGATTCTGGGAGATTCTTTTATCTATCCTATCCGGGGACGCCTTACCTCGCCCTTTGGGTGGCGGAACGATCCTATCAGTGGGGTGAGACGGTATCATGCGGCCTTGGATCTTGCCGCTGCTACGGGAACCCCCATAAAAGCGGCTATGGCCGGCCGGGTTTCTTCGGTGGGACTGAATTCGGTGTACGGTAAGTATATCATTATTTCCCATGCCAACGGCTATCAAACTATGTATGCCCACATGAGCGTTACCTCGGTGAGCCAGGGAGCTATGGTATCACAAGGGACAAAGATAGGAGAAGTGGGCAGTACCGGGTACAGTACCGGCCCCCATCTCCATTTTGCTATTTATAAGAATGGTCGTGCAGTGAATCCTCTTGATTTTCTCAAATCATAAATCTTATATTAAAAAGAGTTTCGCCTCAGGTATTGGAGTATATACTCTGATACCTATTTTTATGGGAAGAGAAAAAAGTACATTGTCATTTTGGTGATGCACCCGAAAGATGAAGATGTGCTCTCGTATGGAGGAATATGCAAAAGTTAGTATTGATCCTCATCGCTTTTATCGCGATGGTTACCTTTATTAGGACCTTTGATAGGGCAGAAGCGGAAATGCATGATGCTGGAGGGTCTGCGATAAGGGTTTTTGAGCGTAGCGCTGAAAAGTGATAGTGTATCTTGTGGCTTCACAGAAGGATGGAGTATAGTTATGCTATGATTTTTAATACACGATCTGAGATACGTTCCGATAGCCTATCTTTTGATACCCTCTTGGATCAAACCTGTGAACGTTTATGGTCTAAAAAAGTACAATATGCAATACGGCGAATTCAGGAACTGGAAGCTTCTTTGCGCAGTATGGAAGAAGAATTGGATGCCTTTTTATACCAAAACATCCCGGATACCCTTCATACCAAGTAACTAGGGCGTTGCCCTTTGCTTAAGGGTTTGAGCAGGGAACGAAAGAATAGGGTGATGGTATCCCAGAGCCGCTTAAAAAAGCCGCCTTTTTCTATTTCATGGGTGGTAATGAGGGGAATCCGTCGCAGTTCCCCTTGGGCATCATAGAGGACCAGAGTGCCTACAAAGAGACCCTCGGGGAGCGGAGCGAGGATGGTAGGCGTAAGTTCCGTTTCCCAGCGGAGCTGCTCCCCTCTCTGGCGGAAGGTGGTAAATGCCAAGGCTTCTGCGGGAGCGATTTCAACATAGTCTTCTTTCCCTTTCCATACCCGTACAGGGGGAAGCGTATCTAAGGCGGGTCTTAAGGTTTTGTACTGTTCAAAGCCCCAGGTGAGCAATTTCATCCCATCTTCGTCTCGGATACGATCCCCCCGGTACACTGCAGGAGCCCCGAGGATGACCACGATAAAACGGGTCCCTTCTCGTTCCGTGGTAATGGCGATATTGTGGCCTGCTTCGTCTATATACCCGGTTTTTAAGCCGTCTGTCCCGGCAAAAGTTTTTAAAAAGCTATTGTGATTGTACTGGATTCGGGTACCCGGCCTGTTTCGGTAGCGTTCCGGTACATTCTCTGCCCGGGGAAAGGCGAATTCCGTAACCGAGTGATAGTCCGCTAAGGTTTCCGGGTGGAGCTGCAGGTATTCCCTACAAAACAAGGCAAACTCCACTGCCGTAGTCAGGTTATCCTCCGAGACCCCGGAGGGCTCTACGAAATGGGTCTTTAAAAGTCCCAGGCGGCGAGCTTCCTGGTTCATCCGTTCGGCGAATTCCGGTATGGTGGAAGCAAACCTGAGCGCCACCGCCACCGCCGCATCGTTGCCCGAAGGAACGGCAAGCCCCAGCAGCAGCTCCCGCAGGGTTACGGTTTGTCCAGGAGCCAGATACATGAGACTGGATCGGGGAGGCTGGTTTATCCCCCAACTTTCCCGCGGGAGGCTTACCACCTCGTCCAGGGCCGCATTACCCAGGGCCACTTCGCTTAGGGCTATATGGATGGTCATAAGTTTTGCCAATGACGCAGGGGGTATCTCATCGTCTCCATTCTTGATATAGAGGAAGGTACCGGTGGTCGCATCCATGAGCACCGCCGCACGGGAGCCTAGCTCGGGTATCTTCAGGTCTGGGTTTTGCGCGGCTAAGGAACCTGCAAGGAAGAGCCAGAGGAAACTGAGAAAAAGGGGGGCCATCTTGCTGCACTGGTTGAAAGGGCGGCTCAGCATCACGATCAGAATTCCGCTTGACCTGCTACCCGAGGATAGGGGATCACATCCCTGATGTTGACCATGCCCGTGATATACTGGATGAGCCGTTCAAAGCCCATGCCAAAACCTACATGAGGGACCGTGCCGTACCGGCGCAGGTCTAGGTACCAGGCGTAGTCTTCAACCGGCATACCCAGGGAGCGCATCCGGTTTTCAAGGCGGCGGTAGTCTTCTTCCCGTTGGGAGCCGCCGATGATCTCCCCAAGACGCGGGACCAGCACATCCATAGCCCGGACGGTTTTCTCATCATCATTCAACTTCATATAAAAGGCTTTTATGTCTTTAGGGTAATCAATTACTATCACCGGTCCGCCCACGATGTTTTCGGTGAGAAATTTCTCATGTTCACTTTGCAGATCACCGCCCCAGAAGGGTTTAAAGGTAAAGCGGGCGGCCTCTTTTTCCAGGGCAG
This sequence comes from Treponema sp., assembly GCA_031282065.1. Lineage (GTDB taxonomy): Bacteria > Spirochaetota > Spirochaetia > Treponematales > Breznakiellaceae > JAIRLU01. Next base: position 2,904 of record JAITEL010000020.1, on the reverse strand, counting down.
CTACCGCATCGGTATAACTCATGCGGACAAACCGGGAATCCAGGATCTTTTGCAGGGAAGCGGTACTGCCCGTTTCGATGCGGGCATCGCGGTTTTCTATTGTTCCTCTCTTTTCTATAAAGGCCAGGTCTTCGGCACAGTCCCGTAATGCCAGGGTACAGAGGTATTTAAGGAATGCTTCTGCTAACTGTATGTTGTCTGCCAAATCGGCAAAGGCGATTTCCGGTTCAATCATCCAGAATTCTGCCAAGTGCCGGGTGGTGTTTGAGTGTTCTGCCCGAAAAGTAGGTCCAAAGGTGTAGACTCGGGACAGAGCCGCCGCGTAGGTCTCCGCTTCAAGCTGACCTGAGACCGTAAGATACGCAGGCTTGCCAAAGAAATCCCTTCCATAATCCGGGGCTTTACCGGCTTGGGCCAGGGCTTTGAGGTCCAGGGTAGTAACCTGAAACAGCGCCCCCGCTCCTTCAGCATCCTTGCCGGTGATGATGGGGGTATGGATGTAGTGAAATCCCTGTTCTTGAAAGAAGCGGTGCACCCCGAAGGCCAGGCGGCTCCGTACCCGGGCCACCGCAGCGAAGACGCCGGTCCGCGCGCGCAGGTGGGCGATTTCCCGCAGGAATTCCAGGGAATGCCGTTTTTTCTGCAAAGGGTAGGTCTCGGGGGGGGCGTCCCCGAGACGTTCAATGGCATAGGCTGCAAGTTCCACTGCCTGGCCTGAACCCGGAGAGGCTACCAGGCGCCCCTGAATTGCCACGGAACTCCCCGTGGCCAAGGTTTCCAAGGTCCTTTCTGCCGAAGGGGAAAGTCCGGGAGGGCCGCTCCTTCCCCGGTCGAATATACACTGGATGCCTGCGGGGGAAGACCCGTCGTTCACTTCCACAAAGGTACGGTTTTTCAGTTCCCGTTTCGTTTTGACCCAGCCGCGGATGGTCAGGTTCTGGGATTCCGCGGGGAGGTGCAGCAGGTCTTTGATAAGAGGAAAGAGCATAGCTCTATAATACCTACAGAGGGGACGGTGTATCAAGTCCGTAGCGGTCCAGGGCAGCCATGATGTCCTTTGCAAGCTGCTCAGGTCCCTTTGCGTCGGCGCCTATCCTTATATGGGCCCGGCTCTGATAGGCCAGAGCCCTGCGCCGGTGCAGCGCCGCATGGGTTTCCCGGGGCCTAGCCGTGTTGAGAAAGGGCGGCAGGGGCCCCTCCCGGGCTATGCGCTGCCAGGCCGTTTCTGCAGACACCTCAAGATAGACCATGAGCAGGCCCGCGGCTTCCGCCAGGGCAAGGGCATCCGCATTATCAATGAGGCCTCCTCCCGCGGCAATGACCTGTGGGGGGGGCGGTTCACCCTGCGGGGGCAGGAGGCTTTTCAGTGCCCGGGTTTCGGCCTGCCGGAAGCGTTCAGGGGATTGGGCATACAAGGTACGGGGACTGGCCCCGCTCTGGCGTTCAATCAGCTCATCCAGATCAACAAAGTCCCAGCCCCCATAGCGGGCCAAAACCCTGCCGGTGCTGGTTTTGCCGCTGTGTTTCGGTCCGGTAAGGAGGATAGACCCCAGGGCTGCTAAGCTTCTCATGGACTCCAGCATAGCAAAAGGGGTACTATAAGACTAGTGCTATGGCTGGATTATGGATATTAGGGCTCCTGCTGCTTATTGCCGCAGTGCCGGTGGTACTGGTCTATCTCTGGTTCCGCTTCCGCCGCTTTCCCCTCCCCGCGTTGTGGTTTCTCTTGTCCCTGCTGGCAGGGGTCTTTTCGGTGCTCATCGCCGCGGTGCTCCAAGGGCTCTTGTTCCGGGGTACTCTCGATACTGCACCGCAGGAGGGCATGGGGGCCTTCTTCGCTTCGGTATTCCTTCGTATTGCCCTTACCGAGGAGGCAGGGCGGGCCCTGGCCCTGGCCCTCCTGTTCCGGCTTGCCCGCGTGTGCAAGGGCCTTCCCTTCCCTTCCCGGGACCAGGGAAGCCGCGCTTTCGGGGAGGAGGCGCTGCGCTTCGGCGCGGCTATGGGGCTTGTGGCGGGTCTGGGCTTCGCGCTGATTGAAAACGCTTCCTATGGCGCTTCGGATATGCGGATAGCTCTGCTGCGGACCCTTACCTCCGCGCCCTTGCACGGAGCCTGCGCCGCGCGGATAGGGATGGGGGTCCTGGGGTTTCGGGAAAGGCCCTTCCGGGGGCTGGGGCGTTTTCTTTCCGCGGTTATCCTCCACGGCATGTACAACCTCATGGTCATAAGCCCGGTCATTCCTCCTATCCTCCCCATCCTCATCGCTTTTTCAGCGCTGGTAACCGCGATGCAGTGTATCCGCAGCAGGTGATCCTGCAAGGAGGCCCTGAGGATGACCGGTACGCCTCAGCAGGGAGCCCTGTCCGCCTCTCAGGTACGCCCCTGAGTTCAGGGCGGCCGCCGGTGTGCCGCGCACCGCGAAAACGCCCCGGGCGGCCAAACAGAGGCTCTCCTTCAGGAGGGGAAATATTTTCCTCCTGAGGGAGAAGTCTTCCCTCCAAAGGGAGAAACCTCCCCTCCTGAGGGAGAAGTCTTCCCTCCAAAGGAAAAAATCTCCCCTCCTGAGGGAGAAGTCTTCCCTCCTGAGGGAGAAACCTCCCCTCCAAAGGGAGAAACCTTCCCTCATGAGGGGGGAAACCTCCCCTCCAAAGGAAAAACGGTCCCCTTGCAGCAATTCCAAATTCAAGAATCATCGGGGGCCTCGCCAGCAATGGCGAGTAAAAAGTCAGTCCAATCTTTGTGCAAATACCGGCTCATTTCATACCGGAGCGCCCAGAAAAACGCGTCCCGCCTCCCAAAGCTCCCTCGCGCTTTCCGGTACTCCTCATCCGCCATATCCTGTATCCCGTGAATCAGATAACTCAAGACGTTCAACAAGCAAAAGAGTTCGCTGGCATGATTCTT
>JAITEL010000156.1 GCA_031282065.1 Treponema sp. | reverse complement strand
AAGCGCACTCTGGTCTCATGGAAGACCTGTGCAAACAGGCCCAATGCCCTATGGGTACGGAAGAGGGGTTCCCGATTGTTGATACGGGTATGGATTTCGTACCAGACCCCTTGTTTGAGAGAACGTAATGGTCTCATGGAATAGAGTAGGGAGGGAGCGGCGCTGTTGCTTTATCCGGCTTGGCTGGAAGATGAGCATTTGTGAAGCCCTGGGACTCCACATAGGGCTTAACATTTTTGCGGTTCACGTTTAGTCCCCGGCGGGGGAGGCTTTTTCCTTAGGGGGGCAAGGCCTGTTCTTAGGGGGGCAAGGCCTGCTCTTAGGGGGGCAATGCCTGCTCTTAAGGGGGCAAGACCTGTTCTTAGGGGGGCAAGGCCTGTTCTTAAAGGGGCAAGACCTGCTCTTAGGGGGGTAAAGGCAGGGCTTTGGGGAAAAGAAAAGGCCGGCCCTTTGGGGCCGGCCCTGAAGCGGATTAAGCGCTCTTAGAAGGTCCAGATGAAGTCGATCTGCACGGTATTAGTCATAACAGAATCAAGCTTGTCTCCACCCAAGCCAAAATCACCATATTGAAGTATGTCAAACAGATAGAAGGCGTTGATGGAGGCGTTCTCCCCCAGCTTGTAGCTGACCTTGGGTTTCACCCCGATGTCGTAGTCAACAATATCAATCCAGAAGCCCACGGGAACATCCAGACCCACGGTCCATTTGTCGTTCAGGGCATAGCTCACATAGGGCTTAAAGGTGAGATAAGGAGAAATAGATTTATCATCCTTAAGCGTAATTACATCCTTAAAGGTATCCGCACCGAAGAGGTACTGATGAGCCACCAGGCCTGCTTCAAGCTGCTCGGTGATGGCATAGCCCAGGGTTTCGTTGATCCAGATCCAGCCGTAATCGTTATAGCCGGGTATGTTGTTGAACCGGGCTTCCACAATCGCGGTGAGGTTCTTTACGGCCTTCACCGAGAAGCCCGCATAGGCCCCTAAGCCCAGATCGGTGTCTTTCCCTTCATCAGCTGGGATGATTATACCTGTAGGGATGAACCCCTCCTCCACCCCGAGGGGGTCCACGGGCAACATGATTTCATCAGCAACAGGAGCGCGCGTCGTCCACTCCTCCGTAAAGAATTCCCCTTGATCCAGGCCGTCGCCTTTTCCGTCCAGGCGTAAGCCTGCGGCAAAATCAAACAAATCGTGCTCATACTTGGCCCCAAAGGCGGTTTCCAGGAGGAACTCCTTAGCAAGTATGAAATCATCGAGTGCTTTTCTCGCATCTTTGCCGTTCTTTCCATTCGCAACCGCTGTGGTATAGGTGTCCTGATTCATGCTGTTCAGGAAGACCCCCACATTAAGGCCCTCAATGGGTTTGAACTCCAAACGCAGCCCTACGCCGGTGCTGTAGTGGAAATCCTCATCCCCGCCGGTGTTCCATGCCGAGTCGTCAATCTTGCCGACCTTCATGTTGATGATTTCACCAAGGAAATCCGCCCACGCATAGGCCTGGTGGACCTCTACCTGGGGCCCGCTGATGACCGTGTCGGTCCTCAGCCGAAACACCACCCCGTAATTGTCCTTGGTAAAGGAACCGTCTAAATCGAGGCGGGTTTCTGCATCCGCATCGTCATTGTACATACGAATAGAGGGCTCGTACAGATCATACTTGTCAGTACCATCGCGACCCTTCGTATTATCGGTCTGAAACTGGATACCCGTTTTCAGGGCGCCGCCGAATTTCAGACCCTGCTCTTTGCTTTCCTGAGCAAAGGCTCCTGCGCTTAAAGCCAGGATTAAAAAACCAACGAGAGCTTTCTTCATTACTTTAAAGAATCCTCCTTGAACATTACCGGAAGGAACAGCCAACGGCTGAACGCCCCTTCCTTTCACTATAAAAAATGAGCCATCCCCTTCATAGGAACCCTCAATTTTTCACCATGCCAAATCTTGCAACTATTTATATATGTATCGCATTTAGCTTTTTATGTCAACAAGGCCCTGGGGCACAGGGAAAAACACCCCTTGGGGCCTCTTGCAACACACGCCCCTTTCCGCCCCCGGCATGGCTTCAGGGGCCTTGCCCCGCCCCCCAGGGCCGCCTTCCAGCCGGGGCTTCCTGGCCGGCTACCCGGACAGGGTCTTGAGCTCCTCCTCGCAGAGCCGCATGAGTTCCTCCGCGGAGGTCCCGCTCCGCAGCAGCTCAAGGGTCTGCCTGATAGCGCTCGCCTTGCCCTGAGCTTTGCCCCGGGCTTCTCCCTCGGCTTTTCCCTCAGCTTTTCCCTCGGCTTTTCCCTCGGCTTTTCCCTCGGCTTCAAACTCCGCTGCCCACCCGGTCTTAACCAATACCTCTTCTACCGTCTTTTTTCCCATATACTCCTCCCCGTTAGGGCACGCTCAGAGCCCTGGGAAATCCCTCATGGCGATGGTTCCAGCAGAGGCTCCCCTGGTTCAGGACTCGGACAGGGCCTTGAGTTCCTCCTCGCAGAGCCGCATGAGTTCCTCCGCGGAGGTCCCGCTCCGCAGCAGCTCAAGGGTCTGCCTGATAGCGCTCGCCTTGCCCTGAACTTTCCCCCGGGCTTCTCCCTCGGCTTTGCCCCGGGCTTCTCCCTCGGCTTTGCCCTCGGCTTTGCCCTCGGCTTTGCCCCGGGCTTCAAACTCCGCTGCCCACCCGGTCTTAATCAATACCTCTTCTACCGTCTTTTTTCCCATATACTCCTCCAAGAGTTCCACATTCGCCCGTACGATGATGTCCATATACGCTCTCATGTACTCTTCTGTATAGTGTTTGCTCTCCAGAATTATCCTGTCAAGATTCTCTTCCTCCAGGTTATCTCTCAGGTCTTTCAGCCACAGATCCTCTCCCTCATCCAGTTTCCGGCTCTCAATGATCTGTACCGCTAAAGGTTCCCCTCCGCCTATCAGGTGTATTCCCCTTCCCTGCTCATAAACTCCCCATCCCAGTACCTCCCGAATGTGTTTGAGCCCTTCCCGGGGATACCGGCTGACCACTATACTCAGACTCACTTCCGTCAATGGGTGATGCTCAAGGGCCGCATACAGATAACAATACCCCAGACATTTGTACAGGGCCTCCACCGACAGATAATCCTCTGGACTTTTGTATTCCAGAATGTTCACCGTTCTGAATATCTGCGCTATGGGTTTGTGGATAACCACGTCGTGTTTCTTCTTAATGACCGCATCAATGCGAAAGGGTTTTGCATTGAGGTTTACTTCACTAAGAAATTCCAGGGCATCTTGGTAGGCTTGGAATTCGAGTTTGAGGGCACTGAGGAAGCCCTGATGCCAATCAATACGTGATTCACTCATAGTTTTAATCCGTCCTGGGTAGGGTAGTTGCTCTTTCATCTCCCATGACAATGCTTGTACTTCTTGCCGCTCCCACAGGGACAGGGGTCGTTACGACCCACTTTGGGCTGGGAACGGACCACGGTAACCGCTTCAGGCTGGTCCCGCGAAGAAGCGCTTCCAGGCCGGCCTTTTACCGTGGCAAAGGCCCCAAGGCTCCCGTGGCTTGCAGACTGGGACATGGTACGACCCTTGATTTCCCGCTCTCCAGGCTGAGCAGAAACCTGTATCCTGACCAAGTGCAGCCTAGAGGCAATGTCTTCCCGAATCTGGTCGATCATGGTGTCAAAAATCTGGAAACCCTCCACCTTATATTCGGTCAGGGGATTTTTCTGGGCATAACTGCGCAGATATACCGCCTCTCTCAGGGCCTCCATGTTTTCCAGGTGGTCCAGCCACTTGCGGTCCACTGCCTGGAGGTACTGCATCCTGATGAAGGCGTTCAAGTTCTGTTCCCCAATAAGCGCTTCTTTTTGAGCGATGTCTTGTTCCAATGCCTCGATAAGCTCTTGTTCAAGGCGCTCGAATTGCTCTTCCCCTGTTCCCGCCAGCTCAAGGGACGGGGAATAGCCGAATTTGGTTTTAAGATACTCGCTTAGGTCCTTTATGGCGCTTCCCGGGTCCTTTCGATGGGTGTTCTTACAGGTCTCTATGGCCGCAGCTACCATATCACGGGTGGCATCGTTTACCCGCTTCTTGAGATCCTGGTCTGAAAGGATGGCATCTCGTTGTTCATAAATGAATTTCCGCTGCTGATTGAGCACATCATCGTATTCCAGAAGGTGTTTGCGAATCTCAAAGTTCCGCTCTTCCACCTTTTTCTGGGCCTTTTCAATGCTCTTATTGAGCCAGGGATGAAAGATAGGCTCCCCGGGCTCCATACCGATTTTGGCCATGATGTTCTTGATGTTATCCCCTCCAAAGAGGCGCATCAGATCATCATCCATGGAAATGAAGAATTTCGACCTGCCCGGATCCCCCTGCCGCCCTGAACGGCCCCGAAGCTGATTATCGATCCGCCGGCTCTCATGCCGTTCAGTGCCGATCACGTACAAGCCCCCGAGATTCCGCACTTCCTGGTAATCCTTTTTCCACTGCTCGTATTCCTCTTGGTAGATCTCCTGGTATCTTTCCGGGCTTGCCGTGGTGCCTGCCCGCTTTCGGGCCCGGTGTTCCGGATTACCTCCCAGTTTAATGTCTGTGCCGCGGCCCGCCATATTGGTGGCAATGGTAACCGCCCCTTTTGCGCCCGCTTCCGCAATGATCACCGCTTCCCGTGCATGGTTCTTGGCATTGAGCACCTCGTGGCGCACCCCCCGCCGGGTGAGCAAGGTGGAGATGACTTCGGACTTTTCAATGGAAACCGTCCCTACCAGCATGGGCTGCCCCTTTTTGTAGGTCTTGGCAATCTCATCACAGAGGGCTTCCAGCTTTTCCTTTTCGTTCAAGTAGACCAGATCGTGCTCATCGTTTCGGGCCACCGGCAGGTTCGTAGGAATCACCACCACCTCCAGGTTGTAAATCTTGCTGAATTCCACTGCCTCGGTATCCGCGGTGCCGGTCATACCGGAGATTTTTGCATAGAGTCTAAAGTAGTTCTGGAAGGTAATGGTCGCGAGGGTACGGTTGCGCTGGGCTATCTTGATCCGCTCCTTTGCTTCAATGGCCTGGTGGAGCCCGTCGGAATAGCGGCGGCCCTGGAGGATACGGCCGGTGAACTCGTCTACAATCTGAACCTGTCCGTCCTGAACCACATAATCCACATCCAGATGGAAGAGCTTATGGGCCCGCAGGGCCTGGGTAAAGTAGTGAATGTACTCGAAATTCTCCTCATCCACGATGGCCCCTTTGATGAGGTTCCGCTTCTGCAGGATCTCCTCGATCTTGGCCAGCCCGGCATTGCTAAAGGAAATACTTTTGTTCTTTTCGTTGAGCTTATAGTCCCCGATCACTTCCTCCCCTTGGGTCTCGTCAGGATATTCGCCGTTCTCCTTCTTGCGCACTTCCTCTAGGGAGTCTAAAAGCCGCTCCACCTCGGCGAACTTGAAGGTATCATCCTCGGCAGCGCCGGAGATGATAAGGGGAGTCCGGGCTTCATCTATGAGGATAGAGTCGATTTCATCTATGATGCAGAAATGATGACCCCGCTGTACCCGGCTTCCGAGGTCCCGGCACATATTGTCCCGCAGATAATCAAAGCCAAACTCGTTGTTCGTGCCGTAGGTAATATCACAGCGGTAGTTTTCCTTACGCCGCTCATTGTCCATGTTGGAGAGTATGGTTCCCACGGTGAGACCCAGGGAGGCGAAGATAGGCCGCATCCACTGGGCGTCCCGTTCTGCCAGGTAATCGTTTACCGTTACCACATGGATCCCCTCACCCGGGATGGCGTTAAGGTAGGCCGCGGCCACGCTCATCAGGGTCTTTCCTTCCCCGGTCTTCATCTCCACGATCTTACCCTGGTGGAGTACGATAGAACCTAAGACCTGCACATCGTAGGGCCGTTCTCCCAGGTTCCGCCGGGCTGCTTCCCGGGCCAGGGCAAAGGCTTCTGGAAGGAGGGCATCAAGGCTTTCTCCCGTGACGTAGCGTTCTCTGAATTGAGCGGTTACCCGGGGGAATTCCTCTTGAGGAAGTCCTGCGGCCCAGGCTTCTTTTTCATTGACCCGGTGTAATATAGGCAAGAGCACTTTAAGGTCCCGTTCATGTTGGGAACCGAATAGGGCTTTGATAAGATTTTCAAGCATAGTTTACAGTAACGCGTAAACTTCCCTGTTGACAAGCCGGTGAATATTCACCGGGGCGCTCGGTTTTTCTATAGGGGGGGGCCGAAGGCCCCAGACTTCATGCCGCTGTCCACGCTTTTTTTTCGTATACCGGCACATGCAGCCCCTGCTGAGTCCCGGTAAAACCGGTATAAGCGGCTGTATCCGGTTTTATAGCCGGCTCTAAATCATTCTTAGCCGGATGAAAAAACTTTTGGGCCGGATGAAAAAGCTTCTGGGCCGGATGAAAAAGCTTCTGTGCCGGATGAAAAAGTTTCTGGGCCGGATGAAAAAGCTTCTGGGCCGGATGAAAAAGCTTTTGGGCCGGATGAAAAAGCTTCTGGGTCGGATGAAAAAGCTTCTGGGTCGGATGAAAAAGCTTCTGGGTCGGATGAAAAAGCTTCTGGGCCGGATGAAAAACGTTCTTAATCCGGGGCTTTTAAACCCGCCGGCAAGGCACAGCCGGTTTCGCATGATCATAACCCACCCCTCCATCACCCCATCAGGCCAAGGCTTTCAGCAGGTTTCCCGTCCACCGCCGTCTGCACATTGTAACACACCTCCATGTTGCCGTTGGCCCCCGTGCAGCCCTTACAGCAGACCCGGGAAGCTGCCCTTTCTCCCGGTGAGCCGTCCGGCTTTAGGCTTACCAGGAGGATCTGGCGGAAGCTCCCCGGTTTAGGGTATCATGGATACCCATGAAGGTTCCGGGCTTCCTGTTTCTGGGTATACTCCTCGCTTCTGCCGGCTATGCAGAAGGTACGCTGGATACGAAGATGCAAACCCCCTCAGTCAGGGAAAAGGCTCCTGAACCGGCCCCCAGCCGGACTATCCCGGTTCCTGAAGTTCCCCGGCAGGAACAAGCCCAGGAGGAACCATCTCAGGAGGAGGACCATGCCTTAGAACCGGTTCCCGAACACCTGGTATGGGTCCAGGGCGGGGTATTTCAAATGGGGAACAGCGCGGGAGAGGAAGATGAAAAGCCGGCCCATGAGGTACGGATCCGGAGTTTCATGATAGGGAAGACCGAAGTAAGCCAACAAGAATACCAGGCCCTCATGCGGGACAATCCCAGCCGTTTTAAGGGAGAGGCCCTGCCGGTAGAACAGGTAAGCTGGTATGATGCCGTGGAGTATTGCAACAAGTTGAGTCAAAAGGAAGGATTACGCCCGGTGTACATCTGGAGGGATGACACGCTACACGCGGATGCCGCTGCCAACGGGTACCGCCTGCCGAGCGAGGCAGAATGGGAATATGCGGCCCGGGAGGGAAAGCTCGCTCCTGCGGGGGCGGTCTATCCCGAAGGCCGGGACCTCTCCTCCCTTGCCTGGTATGCGGAAAACAGCGATAATAAAACCCATGAGGTTGCTATGAAAGTTCCCAATAGCCTGGGCTTGTATGATATGATCGGCAATGTATGGGAGTGGTGCGGGGATTGGTATGGGGGATATGAAACCGAAGCCTCGGTGGCCTTCTCCCAGCCGGTCCGGGTAATCCGGGGCGGCGGTTGGAACAGTAAGGCGCAGTACCTGCGTTCAAGCTATCGGCACGGAGGGGATCCCTCCAAAGGATACAGCGATCTTGGCTTTCGAGTCCTCCGTTCCGCGCTGTAGCCCCTCCCCTGAGGGGTCTGAGGTTCCGCTATGAGCCTCAAGGTGAAACGGGGGATACTGCTTAGTACCCTCTTGAGCCTCTTTGCAGGGGCCTGTACTCGGGAAGCCTTTCCCGCCATTACCCGGGAAGACCTCTTCACTCTGGAAATCGGACGTATGGAAGATCAAATAGCCCTCTATAACCTGGAGGGAGACCAGGGTATCAGGAGAGCCGACTTTACCATGCGGGAGGGCCTTTTCTATATTTCCGATGCCAATGGGGAAAAGATAAGCCGGTATAATTCCTATGGGGATCTGTTGGTTATGATGTATAATGACCAAACCAATCCCCTGCCCCTCACCTTGCTGCCCTGGAAGGAAGGTGAAATAGTAACCCGCTGGGCCTTTACCTATCCCCTGAAGGCTCCCGGAAAAATCACCGTGGATTCCCGGAAACATCTGTACGTGGAAGACCAGCTTCCCGATGAAGGGCAGCGTTTTGATCCTGAGTCAAAGGCCCTCCATAACAAGGTAATCTTGCATTTTGATGAATATGGCCGCTTTGTGCGGTACCTGGGCCAGGAAGGTATCGGCGGCAGTCCCTTCCCGAAAATCGAAGGACTGTATAGTTCGGTCCAGGATGAATTGGTCGTGGTATGCCGTCTTCCCACGGGCTGGCATATCTATTGGTTCGACGCGGATGGGATGTCCCTGTATCTGGTGAAACTGCACAATACCGCCCTTCCCATTCCGCCGGATAGGGATATTGTATTTGTTTCTTTGGATGCCATTGCCGCAGCTCCTGATGAGCGGAAGTTGTACCTCAAGGTGGATTATTACCGGGATACCTACGATGAATCCACCAATACCCGATCCGGCAGCGAACCGGACAGCTCGGTGATTTGGGTCATGCGGGTGGAAGACGGTTCCTATGAGCGAACCATCGAAGTCCCCTTCTTTGAATCCACGGTAATCGAAAGCGGCCGTAAGACCGCGGTAAAGCTCTTTTATTCGCTCTTGGGGGTCATCCGAAAGGAACGGGTGTTCTTGTCCGTTCCCGTGGAAGAAGGGTATGCCATCCTGATTTTAGACGCGGGTTCCACGAACAGCAGGGAACAACACCGGGGGCTTATTCAGGTAAAGCCGGAGGAATTACAGTTCAACGCCTTTGATCTTGCCGAGGATGGCATCCTCTCAGGCCTCCTGGCGGATAATTGGAACATAAAGCTCGTCTGGTGGAGAACCGATAAATTGATAGGAGATGTCCCTTTATGATGATACCCGGAAGCCCGCCTGCCGGTCCGGTAAAACTGCTTACTGCGAAAAACGCCCGAGCCTTGGATGCAGAGGCTTCTTCCTCTTGGGGACTTAATCCGTTTGCCCTGGTAGAGGCGGCAGGCCGCTCTTGTGCCGCGACCTTACGCCACGCTTCCCCCGGCTTTTTTCAGGGCCCTGCCCCGCGTATCCTGGTGCTTGCCGGTTCCGGTAATAACGCCGCAGATGCCATGGTCATGCTCCGGGTACTGCTCATGCAGGGCGTAGGGAATGCCGCCTCCCATGGGGTGATCCTCAAGCGCCTCCCCAAAGATGAAGAACACAGTCCCCAATCTGAGGCCCTTCGGTCCCTCAGTAAACTGGGGGTGCCGGTTTTTACCTGGAAGGATCTTAAGGAGCCCCAGCACTTCCTAGGTCACGGGGATATCATCATTGACGGCATTGCAGGAACCGGGCTTGCCGGGCCCTTAGGGGGAACTGCCGCAAGCATGGTACAGACTCTCAACGCCCTTACCGGTGCTGAGGGTACCCTGCGTCCCCCCCGACGGCCTTTGGTGGTTTCCATAGACCTGCCCTCAGGGAATTTCGATTTCTGGGAGCAGACCATGCCCATTCTCAAAGCGGATCTCAGCCTCGCCATAGAACCGGTTAAAGCCGCACTGTACAATCCTCCTGCCCGGCCTTACGGGGGACGCATCGTGCAGGTAGGGGGGATCTTTCCTCAGGCTCTTATCAATGCCTTTGAAGGAGAGGAACTCCTCACTTGGGAGGAGGCCCGGTATCGAATACCTCCCATTAAACCGGATGCCTATAAGCACCAGCGGGGGGTGGTGGAAATCCATGCGGGTGCACCGGGGAGTACCGGAGCCGCCCGGATTGCTGCGGCAGGAGCTCAGGCAGCCGGCGCAGGCTTGGTCAGGCTCATAGCGGATGCCTCCATCTATCCCATCTTGGCGGACTCTGCAGGAGGGGTGATGGTGGTACCTGCCGGGACCGAAGACAGTGTCGTCTATACCCCTGGGAAGGAAACGCGGTTTTATCCTGATGCCCTGCTCCTGGGGCCGGGCTGGGGAAAAACCCCGGATCGAACCATGCTATTTCACCGGGCTTTGGTTCGGGAATGGGAGGGGATTCCCCTCATCTTAGATGCCGAGGCCATCTACCTGGCTAAGGACGGGGTTTTCCACGGAAACGCCATCCTCACCCCGCATCCTGGAGAATGTGCCGCCTTAGCAGGGGTGTCTATAGAAACGGTTTTGGCCCATCCAGGTCCCTTGCTCAGAAAACTCGCTCAAGAAAAACAGGCGGTCATCCTTTTCAAAGGGCACGTACTGTTCATTGCCTGCCAAGACGGACGGTTCGGAGTGGTGGACGGTATGGTTCCGGTTTTAGCTGCCGGAGGCACCGGAGACCTGCTTGCGGGATTTTGTGCGGCTATTGCTGCCCGGATGAAACGGAGCGCTCATTTTGACGGGTACGCCTGTGCGCTGGCAGCAGCCACGCTGCTCATTGAAACCGGTCGCTCCATAGGGAACCGGTTTATCGATCCTGTAGATTTGGCGGAAAAGGCCGCAGCCATTGCAGGGGCGGCCTGGTTATCTTCGGTATGCAACCCTGCATGCAGTACGGGTTTAGGAGGTTGATTGTATGGACGATAAGCCCTTTTCGGACCCCCCAAAAAATCCGGATAGGGATCTGGTGTTCTATTACTCCCGAGCACACCGGCTTGAACGGGCTTCCCCCGCTGTACGGGAATTAAACCGGGACAGCTCCAAATCCAATCCTTCCCTGTTCGGGACGCTTACCGCCAACCGGTCGTATGCGATGCTGTTCATAGTCATTGTGGTATGCTCAGGGTTTATGCTGCTCTTCTCCCGGGTAAGTTCAGAGCAAAAGAGCCCCTCTTCAGGAAGCCGGTGGAGCAGCTTAGGGGGTAATACCCTGAAGGTTTCAGGCGAGCGCTTTCAGGGAACCACCTATCTAAGGATCACCAAAACCGTTCCTCATAATACCCCGGTATATACCGGAGCCGTTGATATGGCCATCACCCCCGTGGATATTCCCGCTTCCGGGGCCGAGGCCGCACAGTCTCCGCCGGTGATAAGCCACAGGATTTTTTTTAGTGCTGATACGGAAGAAGTCTTTGGTCTTTCCCTGCCCTTTGAGGCCCCCCTTATCTTGATGCTCATGCAGACCGAGAAGGATGAACGGATAAGCATCCAAGTAAAACCGGAATAAGCAGAAAAAGTACAAGATCCACCGGTAGAAGCGAGCAATGTACCGATAATAAGACGACGGGATATGGATAAATATTTTAATTTTGAAGATAACATTTTTCTTGTTAATATCAGGCTCAGGATGGTACAAGATATACTCGTCCTTGAACCGGACCCGGAATTATTTCTGAAGAAGACCATGGAAGACATTGATTTTATTGATGACATCCTTGGGCTGCTTTTGGACGGGCTCTTGGAGAACCCGCATCTCATGGAACGGAACGAACAGTTAGTTAATTTATACGATATAGAATGTCAATTTGCACAGACCCTAAACAAATTTTTAACCGGTTCCGGGAATATTTCCGCCCTCCGGTTTCCGGTACTCGGAGAAAAAATCGTATTGTTACAAACCCATAGTATGGCCCGAAAAAAGGTCATTGATGATTCTCGATACGCGGCCGACCAGTCGCTGGTGGAACCTTTGGTCAGTGCGGATGAACTCAATGAACTCCTAAAAGAGTATTGAAGCATGCGTATTTCCGGAGGTTCTTTACGGGGCCGGCAGGTGCAGGTTCCCCAGGGTCGTATACGCCCTGCGATGGATAGGATGCGGGAATCGGTATTTGCCACCTTAGGGGATCTGGAGCAATGCGCGTTTCTTGATATGTTTTCCGGATCCGGTATTATGGCATTGGAAGCTGCGTCCCGAGGAGCAGACCCTATTGAAGCAGTGGAGAAGGATCCCTTGAAATGGAAAACCTTGATTAAGAATGTGGCCATAGCACCGGTGAGGATCCACTGCCGGTTCATGGCGGTGGAACACTACATCCGCCGGGCTCGCAGGAGTTTTGGGGTTATATTCTGTGATCCTCCCTTTGCCTACCGGTTTAGAGGGGACCTGGTCAGGGCAATCGCCGCTTCCCCGCTGATACAGACCGGCTCGCGGCTCCTTTTGCACCGTCCCCAGGAAGACGCCTCTTGGGAGGACCGGGGGCTGGCCTGCTCCGTCGGGGGAATGGTTCTTGAAGGGTCAAAACGCTATGGCCGTTCAGTGGTTGATTTCTTTATATGGCGCTAAACCGGGGCTGTCTCCTGCCAGGTATAGTACGTTATTATCTCGATAAAAGGGTAAAAAAATGGTAATTTTACCGATATTAAACCATAATAATACTATATTACTACGAGTATGGATCCAGAATGGATTATAAAAAAATTTTTGATAAATTTGGCGATCAGACGATATTTATAAAAACCACTCAAAAAGCCAAAATTGATGGGCCCCAAAAAGCAGCGCTTAATCGTAAAGGAAATATGCTGTTTAATGCAGGGGATATTGAAGGGGCTAAAAAGATATTTTTAACCACCGGTTATTCTGATGGGCTTTCACGGGTCGGGGATTATTATAAATCCCAAGACCGGTATATGGACGCCCTTCGTATGTATTGGATTGCACCGGACCATACTAAATTTGAATCAATTGCTATGCAGCTCTCTGTTTTAATAAAAAATTTAATACATGAAGAAGAGGAGCCTCCCAATGAGTGATGAAATAAAGCAAAAAGATTACCTTACACAGGGTGCAGGATTGTTCCATAGGAATGGCAACGGTGGAGATCTAACTGCTTCTCTGGGAACCCGGTGCAGTGAAGAACAGGAGCTGGGAGAGATTTCAGAATTATCGAAAAAAGGCTATCAATCGTTAAAAGAAGATAGGATCCTTGAAGCCATAGGGTGTTTTAATAAGATTTTGGCCATAGATGATAATAATAACTATGCCCTGGTTGGTATGGGGGATGCCGCCCGTAAACAGGGTACCTTTAAAGAGGCGATTACCTTTTATCAGCGATGCCTGATCCAGCACCCGGGAAATAATTATGCCCTTTTTGGCTTGGCGGATTGTTATAAGGCCCTGAGCCAATACCACAAAGCCATAGAAATCTGGGAACAGTACCTGCACCACGACGATAAAAACATCACCGTCCTTACCCGTGTTGCGGATGCCTACCGCAAGGTCCGGGACTTTAAACATTCCAAGGCAGTGTATCTGCGGGTCTTGGAAATGGAAGAGCACAACGCCTATGCTATCATTGGACTGGGTCATCTCCACTATGATTTCAAAGAATACCGGGATGCCCTGTTCTATTGGGAAAAGATGCTTGACATAAGTAAAGAGCAGGTAGATATCCGGGTCCTTACCTCTATTGGGAACTGTCATCGGAAATTGAAGACCTTTGACCAGGGCATCGGCTTTTTTGAGCAGGCCCTGTACAAGGATCCCCATAACTTTTACGCGCTTTTTGGCCTTGCCGACTGTTACCGGGGCCTGAATCAGCAAAACCGTTCCCTGGAATACTGGAACCGGATCCTTGAGCAGGATCCGCGGAACAAGGTTATCCTCACCCGTGCAGGGGATGCCTACCGGAATCTGGGGGATTATGAGCAGGCGGTGAATTATTACCGGCGGGCTCTCAATATTGAATTTGATACCTATGCGGTTCTGGGATTGGCGGTAGTGGCCAAGGCCCAGGGCAAATACGATGAGGCCATTGAATCCCTCCAGCGACTCATTCAGCAGGATGCCAGAAATTACCGGCTTTACCTGGAATTAGCGGATTGTTTCCTGCGAAACGGGGGAAGAAACAAGGCCCTGGAGACCTTGGAAGCCTTTCAGCGCATGGGAATCCGTAATACCACTATTATGGAATTCTGTGAAAGGCTTAAATCCTAAAAAGCACGGCAGGCTGTTTTGCATCATAACCAGCGCAAACCGGTTCTTTCAGGATTGCCCTTTGAAGCCTTAGCAGAAACCCTCAAACCCCTTCCTCAATTTCGGGCGGAACAGGTGTTTCAGTGGATCCTCCGGGGGGTATCTTCGTTTCAGGAGATGAGTAATCTGGGGCTCTCCTTACGGAAAGACCTGGAACAGCGGTTTTCCCTCTATTCCAGCGGTATAGAGGGCCGCGCAGAGGATCCGGACGGTACGGTGAAGCTGTACATCCGCCTGTACGATGGACAGCGAATCGAGGCGGTCCTCCTCAGGGACGGGAGAGACCGTAAAACCGCCTGTCTTTCCACCCAGGCGGGTTGTCCCCTGGCGTGTGTATTCTGCAAGACCGGGATCCGGGGACTTACCCGCAATCTGGATTCCGGGGAAATTCTGGAACAATTCCTCCATCTGCGTACTATAGAACCCCGGATTGCCAACATCGTATTCATGGGTATGGGGGAGCCGCTCTTGAACCTTCCTCAGCTTCGTAAGGCCGTGGCGGTGCTTACCGGTAGCCGGGGCTTTGGCCTGTCAAAGCGGCGCATCACCCTATCCACCAGCGGTATCATTGCAGGTATTCGCCAGCTTGCCGCTGCCGGCCCCGGGGTGGGCCTTGCCCTGTCCCTCACCACCGCCGACAGCACGCTCCGCTCCCGGCTCATGCCTGTAACCCTGAGCAACCCTCTCTCCTCTCTTAAGGATGTCCTGTATGATTATCAGCAGCGGCAAGGGCGGCGTATCACTTTGGAGGAGGTTCTTTTGGGGGGTATCAATACCCGGCAAGAGGACAGTGACGCCCTTGCTGCCTTTGCTTCCGGTCTTGATGTGGTGGTAAACCTCATACCCTGGAATCCGGTACAGGGCATGGCCTTTGAAGGCCGCCCCCTGAGAGAACCTTCAAACAGGGAAGTGAGCGCCTATATGCAGCGGCTGGAGAGCCGGGGACTCAAGGTAACCCGGCGCTTACGCAAGGGCGTGAGTATTGCCGGCGCCTGCGGGCAGTTGGGCCCCTCTAGGATGGGCGGGCGGACAGTACCACCCAATATATCGCCATGATTGAAGTCTCCCGCCCCTGAAGTGCCGGATAACATCGCCGGGGCCTTCGGCATTGAAGCCCCTGGCCTGCAAACACCAGGACTAGCCAAAGGCGGGTATGGCGTTTCCACAGACGGATGTGGAACTTACAAGTTCCGGTATAAAACTTACAAGTTCCGGTGTAGAACTTTCAAGTTCCGGTATAAAACTTGTAAGTTCCGGTGTAAAACTTACAAGTTCCGGTGCGGCACTTACAAGTTCCGGTGTGGAACGGCCGGTCCTATGCTCATGCCGCCTTCGGGGGAGAGGCCATTTCTATGGCCTCTTGACCGCATTTTTGCTTGCATAGCGCTCCATAAACAGGTATACTAAGAAACAAAAGGGTAGTATACCCGATGAGCACATACATCACTAAATAAATCAAACAGCATACGTAAGGAGTAATCTATGGATTTTGTAAAGGACATGCGCCAAAAGGCTAAATCCCTGCAGAAAAAGCTGGTACTGCCAGAGGGAACAGAGCCGCGTACGGTCAAAGCCGCCCGGATTCTCGCAGATGAAGGACTGGCCGCTTCGGTAACCCTGCTCGGTAAAGAGCCGGAGATACAGAACGTCGCATCTCAGGGAGGGGTCTCCTTGGAGGGGATTCATATCGTGGATCCCGGCGCCTCGGGGCTCCTTGAAAAATACGCCCAGGAATACTATGAGCTGCGGAAAAAGAAGGGCATGACCCCTGAACAGGCACGGCTGGATATCGTTGCACCCCTGCGCTGGGGGGCTATGATGGTACGGCTGGGCGAAGCCGATGCTATGGTGGCCGGTGCGGAAAATACCACCGGGGATGTCCTGCGCGCGGGCCTTGCCATCATAGGTACCATTCCCGGCCTCAAAACCGCTTCCTCCTGTTTCGTGGTGCAGACCCCGGATCCGGCCTGGGGAGTAGAAGGGGCGCTTATCTTCTCGGACTGCGCGGTGATTCCGGCTCCTACCGCGGAGCAGCTTGCGGACATTACCGAGAGTGCAGCCCAGTCTTGCAGGGAATTCCTGGGTGCCGAACCGGTAGTGGCCCTGCTCTCCTTCTCTACCAAGGGTTCCGCAGATCATGAGAATGTCCAAAAGGTTCAGGCCGCTACGGACTTGCTCAAGGCGAAGAAGCCTGCCTTTGTATTTGACGGGGAACTGCAAGCTGACGCCGCCCTCGTACCTTCGGTAACCGATAAGAAGGCCCCCGGCAGTCCTGTACGGGGTAAGGTTAATACCTTGATCTTCCCGGACTTAGGCGCGGGGAATATCGGCTACAAGCTGGTTCAGCGACTGGGAAAAGCTGAAGCCTTTGGCCCCTTCCTGCAGGGTTTTGCCAAACCTATAAGCGATCTGTCCCGGGGAGCTTCGGTAGATGATATTGTGGTTACCGCGGCGGTTACCCTGTCTCGATCCAAGTAAGCCATCACGGCGTATAAGGGCTGCCCGTATGGAACCTGCGGGGGGACTGTCCCCTTGCAGGTTCTTCAAATACGCCGAAAGGCAGCCAAGGCTTCCAGGTGTTTTCTACGGATTTATGGAGAAAGGGGAACATTTGGTATTGACATACTTATAGCATAATAAGTATTATGTATAAAGTTGATTGCGTTCGTAGCTCAGCTGGATAGAGCGACGGACTTCGAATCCGTAGGCCGCAGGTTCGAGTCCTGTCGGACGCAGGGTTGATAGCGGTCCGGTAGTTTTTAGTGTGAGGGCCGCTAGCTCAGCTGGTAGAGCAGCAGACTCTTAATCTGCGGGTCGAAGGTTCGAACCCTTCGCGGCTCAGTTGTGCGGGAATAGCTCAGTGGTAGAGCGCCACCTTGCCAAGGTGGATGTCGCGGGTCCGACTCCCGTTTCCCGCTTACATGGTACTTCTCTTATAAACCTATCAATTTATTTATTTAATCCCCTGTATCTTAGTGGCCGATATTGAATTGGAGGCACACGATGGAAGCGGAAGCAAAGGTAATGGTGCAGGATATCCCCGATACCGATACGGACAGTAAAGAAGTAATGGCAAATGAACGGAATGTACTCATTTTGCAATTGCAAAACGAAGTATTGGAGAAAATTTCCGCGATTCAAGCGTCAGTCAGGCATGCGGTTATTAACCGGGAATGGACGGATTTTGAGTCATTGCTTAGTACCATGAATCAATACGGTGATCAATTTCAGGTATTGGAAGCAGAACGGGCTGCCCTGCTATCTGATTTTTTAGAGGGAGATGCCTCTCCCTCTGAAACGGATCATACAGATAACAAGCCGAGCTTTTATAGTCTGGTGTCCCGGCTCCCAGAACAAGACCGGAACGGCTTAACCGAAATGTACCGGAACCTTAAACTGAGAGCCCTTAAAATACGGCTAGCTAATGAATCCTTGGTAGTATACCTCAATGAAGCGAAAACGATAGTAAACAACTTCCTTGAGGCCGCGTGTCCTGAGCGTAAGACGCAGTTCTATTCTCGGTGGGGAACTAAGGTAGAGACAGACGCGCGGAGTATGATGGTGAATCAGAGCCTCTGATTAGGAGAAAATCGTCATGGCATCGACCTTTTTAGGTATAGAACTGGGAAAACGGGCTGTATCTGCCCATGAGCAGGCCCTTAATACAACAGGGCATAACCTTTCCAACGCCTCTACAGAGGGTTATTCTCGACAGCGAGTGGAATTTTCAGCCTTTCATCCGATTTATGCGCCCGGCCTCAACCGTGCAGAAACCCCCGGCCAGTTAGGACAGGGGACCGTGGTGGAACGGATAGAACGGCTGAGAGACCAAGTCCTGGATAAACGTATTGTAGCCCAGGCAGGCGGGGAAGGCTACTGGGAAACCCGGGACCCTTATGTCCGTATGCTGGAACAGATCTACCTGGAACCGGGGGATACTTCAATCCGGGGCAAGATGGATGCTTTTTGGGATGCCTGGCAGGAACTCTCTCTCTATCCTACTGATACGGCTCCTCGTATTTCGGTGATCGAACGGGGCAAGACCCTCATCGACAGCATTCATGACCGTTACCAGTCGCTCAAGGGTCTAAAAGACATGGCGGAAGAAGACATTCAACTTACGGTCCGGCGGGTGAATGAACTTTCTCAGCAGATCGCCGGTTTAAACCAGGACATTCAAAAGGTAAAAGCCCAAGGGGACAATCCCAATGATCTGTTGGACCGGCGTGATCTCCTGGTGGATAAGCTATCATCAATTATTGATATTACCATTGACAACCGGGATCCGGATGAATTCATGGTCCATACCGCGGGGATGGTAGTGGTCCAGGGGCGTATAGGCCGGCAATTTGCCTTGGAACCAGCTTCAGCATCAGATATTGAGGCTGAGGGGTATTCCCGGATCGTCTGGGCAGACACGGGGGAAGGGATACAGTTCCATAACGGCAGCTTGGCGGCACTCGTGGACCTTCGGGATACGACGATTCAATCGGAGATACAAAGCCTGGACTCTATGACCATGAATTTTGTGGATCTGGTGAACGAAGTTCACCGTGCCGGATATGGTATCAATGGCCTTACCGGGCAGGACTTCTTTACCGAACACCATTTTGTGACCAATGTAAACGGAAATTACGATAGGGATGGGGATGGTGCTTTTGACGCAAGTTATATTTTCCGTATCACCGGAACCAATGCCTTGGAAAACCAGGCCCAGGTGGGGCTGAACGGGGTGATTGCCCTGGCATCAGCCGGCGGTGAAACCCAGATACCCTATTATCCGACCGATACGGTGGGGGATATTATCTCCCGGATAAATAATTCAGGAGCAGAAGTGGTAGCCCGGCTGAACCGGGAAGGCCGGCTCAGCCTCAAGGGAACGCCTTCAGGAGAACAGGATAACCCTGACTTTGTGATCCGGCATATTGAAGATTCGGGCCGCTTCCTGGAAGGGTATGCAGGGATTTTAAACCGTTCCGGTCCAGAGGGAGCCTATGACTGGGCGCGGCCTGATGCGGTTGCTTCCTTGCGGGGGAGTAGCGCAAACTTTTCTACTGCCCCGGTAGCCCATCCATCGGGGTGGATTGAGGTGAATCCTGCGCTCATCAAAGAACCGGCTTCGGTGGCCTCTGGTTTGGGTGAAAACGGCAAGCCTGCTAACCCAGGGAATGGAGATGCCGCCTTGGCCATTGCTGCCATCAGGAATACCGAGGTTATGGTGGGGCAGTTGGGAACCTTTGATGATTACTTTGCCGACGCGGTGGGCCGTATCGGGCTCTTAGGAGAACAGAGTAACCGGGCATTGGAAACCCAGAACCTGGTCATGAAGCAGCTCAAAGATATGCGGGACTCGGTTTCAGGGGTTAATATGGATGAAGAACTGGCAAACATGATCAAGTACCAACATGGGTATGCTGCAGCAGCCCGGTTTATCACCACCATGAACTCCCTACTGGATACCCTGATTAACCGGATGGGAGTATAGGGCTGATCTGATACCGTATTCGGTGAAGTCCTATTGCTGTATCAGCCACTCCGAGCGGCTGTTTCAACAGGTAAAATGGTGAAAAGACAAGCAAAGTTTGTTCAACAATCTAAAATTTAAGGGAAAAAGCGGACTTTAAGTCGCTTTTTAGAAGCCTGTTTCATCGAACTACAGGTTCGTACCATTGGGGTTTGAAACAGGCACAGGATACAAGGAGTTTACCAATGTACAGAATTTCCACAGGTATGCAGAATAACGATATGCAGTTCTACCTCAGACGGCAAGAAGAGAAGCTTTCCAGCATACAGTCCAAGATCGCAGGGCAAACCAGGATCCATGAACTGCGGGATGATCCCCTGGCAGCGTCCCATGCGGTGCGTTATGAGTCTTACTTATCCAGGCTCGAACGGTTTGAAAAGAATACCCTCTATGCCCAGGATCACTTTAATCAGACCGATACCTATCTACGGCAGGCTAACGACGTGATGCAGCGAATCCGGGAGATTGCGGTTCAGGGAGCCAACGGTACCTATGCCCAGGAGGATATGCACTACATGGCTGTAGAGGTGAATGAGCTCCTCAAAGAGCTGGTTTCTGTTTCCAATGCCCTGGGGCCTGATGGTCGCCAGATATTTGCAGGGGACAAGGCCTTTACTGAACCCTTCCGTATGGTAGAGGGAACCGTCCAGGGAGGCGGAGAAACCATGGTGGTAGGGGTGGAATACCGAGGCGCCGGGGCTTCCCGAAAAACTGAAATTACCGATGGAACCTATGCAACCCTGGATATTGGCGGGGGTGAAGCGTTTTGGGCGGAAAAGATGCAGGTCTTTTCTGGGGTTGATGCATCAGAGTATCGGGTAACGGCTTCTGGGGCTTTTTATGTGGATGGGGAAGAGATTACCCTCAGCCCTGGGGATACCCTTCAGGGGATTGTGGCAAAAATAAACGAATCTGCTGCGCCGGTAAAAGCCTATGTGGATCCTGTAACCCGGGGCCTTGCCTTGGAAGGGACCAATGCCCACCTCATCCGTATGGAGGATAGGCAGGACTCACGGGTATTGCAGGATTTAGGGATCATCCTCGCGAATGGGGATCCCGGCGCGCCGAACTGGAACCCCAGTGCCCGGGTTTCTGGCGGTTCAGCTTTTGATATGGTCCTGCGCTTGAGGGATGGCCTCTTTCGGGGGGATGTGGATTTCATCGGCAGCCAAGGGGTGGGGGGTATAGATCTGGCCTTAAACAACCTGCAAAGCCATTTGGCGGAGATTGGGAGTCGGGGAGAACGGGCAGAGATGACCTGGAGAAGGCTCAACGAAGAGATCCCCCAGGTTACTGCTGCCTTAAGCAGGGAAGCTTCCCTGGACTTTGCTGCTGCCGCCACGGATTTAAGCATGATGGAATTTGCCCATAAAGCAACGCTCCAGACCGCGGCCAAAGTGTTTTCCCCAAGCTTACTTGATTTCTTACGGTAGTAAGGAGTGCTTTTGTTTATCCAAATAATGAGGTGCGGCGTGTGAAGGTAGTAACAAAGGCATACGGACTAATCGACGTGGACGAATGTCAAGAGATAACCTTTTCCCAGGGACTCTTGGGCTTTGCCGCGTATAAGCAGTATGTACTCTTGGATGCGGAACGGCAGCCTTTTTACTGGCTCCAATCAGTGGAGGAGGAAAGCATTGCCTTTATTGTGATTAACCCCTTTCTTTTCAGGCCAGATTATGAAGTGGATATTGATAATGAAGAGCTTTTGGAAATAGGCCTTTCGGATCCGAGTAAGGCCCTGATTCTTGCAATCCTTACTATTCCACCGGAAGGGGGCTTGATGACCGCTAACTTACAAGGGCCCCTGGTTATTAACCGGGATACCCGGTTTGGGATGCAAGCGGTATTGTCCGACCCTCGATGGAAGATTAAGCATGATGTCATGGCAGAGTTACTGGCCCACAGAGCAGGGAGGGAAGGTCCATGCTAATCCTGTCCCGCAAGGTTAACGAGAAGATCATGATTGGGGAGGATATCTCCATATCGATCATAGAAATCCAAGGAGATCATATCCGCATTGGGGTTGATGCTCCCAAGACGGTAAAGGTTTTTAGGCAAGAAGTATTTGATTCCATTAAAGCTGAAAATAAGGCTGCTGCCGAATCTACCTCCATATTTCCTGAATTGAATTTTGGTACTGTCCCAAGCATCTTTGAGGCATAGACACCCGGTGTTCCCTGCCTTGAATTGCATCAGGGATGATATGTTTTAGACGTTCTCAAAAAACGTACCGTAAAAAAATATTGCTTTTTTTCTGGAAAGGAATTATTATAGATTCCATTGGTTTCATAGGAGGGAGGTAGAGAAAATGCTGGCAGATAGTCCTCATGTAGCGCGTTCAAGACAAGAAGGTATGAGCGCTGCTATCAAGGTACTGTTCCTGTTATGTATTATATGGGGGGGGGGCGGCCGCCGGCGCCACACCGCGC
>JAITEL010000048.1 GCA_031282065.1 Treponema sp. | reverse complement strand
TTCAAAGCTCTTTTCCAGTTTTTCGATGCTTCGCGCGTCTATTTCCATATCTAGCTCCTCCCATTGGGACAGATACTATTCTAGCCTTCCCTCAAAAAGAGGTAAATGAGTTTGCCCTGGGCCGAAAGGCCCCCCATAAACCCCCCGGAAGTTCGTCCTGATCATCCCAAGCTACAGGCAAGGGGCGCTTAGCTGCCTAATTACCACTGCCCGTCATGGGCTTTAAACCCCCTGGGGGGCTTCCCCGACGATCCTATCCACACCGATAACAAAGTCCGGCTTGTCGATACTGAGGATGCGCACCCCCTGGGCGGCCCGGCCCATAACCCGGATGCCCTCCACCTTAAGCTTGAGGGACTTCCCTTGGCTGGTGATACCCATGATCTCCTCGGTATCACGGACATTGACGCAGCCCACCAATTCGCCGGTTTTCTCGCTCACCGTGTAGATGCGCTGCCCGCCGGTTCCCCGGCCGTGGGAAGTAAACTCGCTAAAACTCACCCGCTTGCCAAAGCCGTATTCAGAGATGAGCAGCATGGTCTCCCTATCATCCACCCGGAGCACGCCGGTGAGCTCGTCATCGTCGTCGAGCTTCATGCCGATGATCCCCCCGCTGAAGCGGCCCATGACCCGTATCTGATCCTCTGCCGTACGCAGGGCCAGGCCTTTGCGGGAGATGAAGACCACCGCATCATCTCCGCTGGTGAGCAGGGCGTTCACCAGCTTATCCCCTTCCTTGAGCTTGATGATATGAATTCCCCGGGTTTTGGCACTGGCAAACATGCTGGTTTGCACCTTCTTGACCAGGCCCCGGGCAGTGCTCATGAAGAGGTACTGATCATCCGTAAAGTCCTTGAGGGACACCACCGCGGTAATATCCTCATTGGAGGAAACCTTGAGCAGGGTCTTGATATGGACCCCTTTGGAAATCCGGGAACCTTCAGGGAGCTCGTGGACTTTCATCCAGTAGGCCCGGCCCTCGCTGGTGATGAACAGGATGTACTCGTGGGTGGAAGCCACGAAGATCTGCTCCACAAAGTCGTCTTCCGCAAGGCGGGCGCTGACCATGCCCTTACCGCCCCGGCTCTGGTTCCGGTAGGCCGATACCGGGATCCGCTTAATGTAGCCCAGGTTGGAAATGAGAATCATCATTTCTTCTTTTTTGATGAGGTCTTCGATATTGATGTTCTCCACTTCCCCGCTCATGATTGCCGTGCGCCTATCATCCCCGTAGCGCTCGGCAATACTGCGGGTTTCCTCTTTGATGAGTTCCCGCAGTTTCCGCTCATCCTCCAAAAGGGAACGCAGATATGCGATGTAGAGGGAAAGTTCGGACAGTTCTTGTCGGACCTTCTCGGTTTCTAGGTTCGTGAGCCTGCCAAGACGCATGTCCACAATGGCAGAAGCCTGGATAGGGGACAGGTGAAAGCGCTCCTCCAGACGGGTTTTGGCCACGTTGATGTCCCGGGAAGCCCTCACCCCGGCCACCACCTCATCAATGTGTTCCAGGGCGATGAGCAGCCCCTGTACAATATGGGAGCGCTCCTCCGCCTTGCGCAGCTCATAGCGGGTTCTCCGGGTGATCACCTCAACCCGGTGTTCCACAAAGTAATGGATCAGTTCCTTGAGGCCCAGGCACCGGGGTTTACCCTGGACCAGGGCCAGGTTGATGATACTGAAGGAGGATTGCAAGGTCGTATGGGAGAAGAGCTGGTTCAGCACGACCTTGAGGATGGCCCCCTTTTTGAGTTCAATCACGATCCTCAGGCCCTCCCGGTCAGATTCGTCCCGGTGTTCGGCAATACCGTCTATGATCTTGTCCCGAATGAGTTCGCTAATCCGAATAATCAGGGAGGCCTTGTTCACCGTATAGGGGATGTCATGGAAAACGATGATCTCTCTGCCGGATTTGGTGGTCTCCACGGTGAAGCGGCCCCGAATCATGATCTTACCCCGGCCCAGCTTATAGGCTTCTTTTATGCCCCGGCGGCCCAGGATGATGCCTCCGGTGGGAAAGTCCGGGCCGCTTATATGCTGCATCAGGGCTTCCAGGGTAATATCGGGGTTATCAATGTATGCGCAGATCCCCTGACAGACTTCCACCAGGTTATGAGGGGCCATGTTAGTGGCCATACCCACGGCAATGCCGCTGGACCCGTTGATGAGCAGATTCGGTACCGCAGCAGGGAGGACCAGAGGTTCCATAAGGGATTCGTCGTAATTGGGAACAAAATCCACGGTCTCTTTCTTGAGATCCAAGAGCAGTTCGTCGCCGATACGGGAAAGCCGGGCTTCGGTGTAACGCATAGCCGCAGGAGGGTCGCCGTCGAGGGAGCCGAAGTTACCCTGGCCTTGTACCAAGGGATAGCGCAAGGAGAAGTCCTGAGCCATACGAACCAGGGCGTCATAAATGGAGGCGTCCCCATGGGGGTGGTACTTACCCATCGCGTCACCAGTGATGCGGGCGCTCTTCTTGGTGGCTGCATTAGGCCGCAGTCCCAGCTCGTCCATAGCATACAGCAGCCTGCGGTGCACGGGTTTTAAGCCGTCCCGCACATCCGGCAAGGCCCGGGCCACAATAACCGACATGGCGTAGTTCAGATACGCCGTCTTTACTTCATCTTCTATGGCAACCGATATAATTTTTCCACTTTTAAGCACGAGGTAATATCCTTAACAGGTGCCACTATACTATGAAACGCAGATTTTTGTCAAAGCTGTACAGCAAGCAACATAGAAGCAACCGACCAGAAGGAGATTCATGCGCTTTTTTGGAACGGAAGGATTTCAGGGGATTCGGATTTCTCCACTACCTCCTGGGTAATGACAACCCGCTTGCTTCCCTCCATAGAGGGAATTTCAAACATAATATCGGTCATGAGTTTCTCCACAATGGCCCGCAGCCCTCGAGCGCCGGTCTTCTGCTTGATCGCGGTATCTGCAATGGCGTTGATGGCCCCTTCGGTAAACTCAAGCATAACCTCGTCCATGGCCAGGGATGCTTGGTACTGTTTGACAATGGCATTTCGGGGTTCGGTGATGATACGCCTAAGCTCATCCCGTTTCAGCTCTTCCAGACTCACGGTAATAGGGAGTCTCCCTATGAATTCAGGAATCATCCCAAAATGGATGAGATCATCCGGGTGCAGGGCATCGTAGAGTTCTTTCAGGTTTTTACTGTTCTTTTCTCTCACCTCCGCGCCAAAGCCCAGAGGATGCTGAAGCACCCGCCGTTCAATGAGCTTTTCCAAGCCTACGAAAGCCCCGCCACAGATGAAGAGTATATCCGTGGTATCAATCCGCAGCATTTCCTGGTTCGGGTGTTTACGCCCTCCCTGGGGAGGTACCGACGCAACGGTCCCTTCGATGATCTTAAGCAGGGCCTGCTGAACCCCCTCCCCGGATACATCCCGGGTAATGGAAATATTCTCGCCTTTGCGGGCGATCTTATCGATTTCGTCAATGTAGACGATTCCCCGTTCTGCTGCCGGGATGTTTCCTCCGGCACTCTGAATCAGTTTGAGGAGGATGTTCTCCACATCCTCTCCCACATACCCCGCTTCAGTAAGGGTAGTGGCGTCTACAATGGCAAAAGGAACCTTCAACTTCTTGGCTAAGGTTTTCGCAAGGAGGGTTTTCCCCGTGCCCGTAGGGCCAATAAGCAGCACATTGGACTTCTCGATCTCTACCTCATCCTGCCCTTTGCGAGGATTGGCTATCCGTTTATAATGGTTATACACCGCTACCGAGAGGGCCCGTTTCGCCATATCCTGTCCAATGATGAAGAGATCCAGGTAGTTTTTTATCTCCCGAGGGGTTGGAATCTCACCGGTGAACTGAGTGGGAAGCTCATAACTCTCTTCGGCGATGATCTTACGGCAGACATCTATACATTCATCACAGATAAATACATCGTTCGGCCCGGCAATAAGATGCCTTGCCATATCCGGACCTTTTCCACAAAAGGAACAGGAACGCTCAAATCCACCGGAACCATTACGAATTCTTGCCATATTTTTCCCTCGTTAAGACCGAATCAGCCACTCCATAGGCCACCGCATCAGCAGCAGACATATAAAAATCCCTTTCCATATCCAAAGCTATCTGTTGGACCGCTTTACCGGTATGCGTGGCAAAATACTCTACCAGGATCTTTTTTAAGCGCAGGATCTCTTTTGCCTGAATCCCTATGTCCCGGGCCTGCCCTTGGGCACCTCCCCAGGGCTGATGGATGAGCACCCGAGAAGAAGGCAGCACGTAGCGCTTACCCCGGGCCCCTGCGGTAAGAATAAGCGCGCCCATACTGGCTGCCTGGCCCACGCAAATGGTTTGTACATCGGACTTGACATACTGGATAGTATCATAAATGGCCAGCCCTGCGGTAACCGAACCGCCGGGGGTATTGATGTAGAGGTTTATATCCTTATCCGTATCTTGGCCGTCTAAAAAAAGCAGTTCCGCCACCACCAAGTCCGCGGTAAGATCGTTGATCTCTCCATCCAGAAAAACGATCCGATCTTTTAATAAACGGGAATAGATATCGTAGGCGCGCTCCCCCATGCCGGTTTGCTCAACTACCATGGGTACCAGGCTGTTCATTTTTTCGTTCATAGCGTATTGCTATCCTTATGTTCTACCAGATCAAGATACGACAGGGGCTTGCCCGTGGTGATGGTGTTTTCTGCCAGCAGCAAGGCATGCACCTTTCGATCTTTCATGGCCTCCATAAGCAGATCCTTCCGCTCTTTTTGAGCTTCATAATAGGATCGTATCTCTTCCACCGGGGTCTCGGTCTGGGCTGCCATGTGTGCATATTCCTGTTCCATCTCTTCATCGGAGATAGCAATACCCCGATCTTTCATAAGGGCATCAATAATGAGCCGGCTATGCAGTTCCCTCATTACTTCCGGCCGCAATGCCTCTACCAGGGCGCTGAAACTGCCATTCTTGCGTTCTATAAGATTCGGCAACTCTTCTAAAGGAAGCTGCATATTGCGGGCTACATTCTGCAAGCGTCTTTCAAGCTCGAAGCGGATCAGGGATTCAGGAAGATCCATCGGAGTGGTCTCCCGGATCTTTTCCAGGAGCTTATCGATCTTACTCGCTTGCAGCCGCCGATCCACATCTTCCATGAGGGAGGAACGAATACTCGCCTTGAGATCCTCCAGGGTCCGGTACTTTTCATCCACATCCTGGGCCAGGTCGTCATTGATCTCGGGGAGATCCTTTTCCTTGAGGGCAGTCAGGCTTACCCGGATCTTCAGGGTTTTCCCCGCAAGCTCCGTATCGTAAAAATCTTCAGGATAGGTCTTTTCAATGTCCCTGGTTTCACCGCGCTTCATCCCAAGCATCTCATCGTCTATATGATACCGATTATGCCTTGAACCCAAGGTAAACTCAAAATCCTGCCGCTCCGTACCTGGGACAGGCTCTCCCGTATCGCTGAGCTCACTATACTGGATGGTAACCATATCACCTGCCGCGGCTTCGGCCTCATCAGCCCTGTCAAATATGATGGCGTTCCGATCCTGAATGATTTCCAGTTCCCGATTTATATCGTCATCGGTAATCTGCACCTGGGGAACCTCCACGACAAGTCCCTGCCAGGTTCCCAGGCTCACCGGAGGCAACACCTCATAGAACACCGAAAACACCAGGTCTGTCCCCAAATCCAGTTTCGGTTCACCCTGTATCTCAGGGGTAGAACAGGACAGGGGGCGATCTGCCTCGGGGAACGAGGGATCCTCAAGGACTTGCGTAACTGCCCGCTCCAGGATACGGCTCAAGGTCTCTGCTTTAAGCCCATCCCCTAATTTTCGTTCCAGCACCGTTTTGGGGACCTTCCCTTTACGAAACCCAGGAATCTGGAGGGTCTTACGGTAATCGGCCACTAGTTGATCATACTCAGCATTAAGATCCTCTTTGCCTACCGTGATAGTTACTTGTATTGCAGAATGTTCAAGTCGGCTTATTTCTTTAGATATGGTCACTCTGGTTCCTCTTTAATAACGAAGGTCTTTTCACACATACATCAGGCACTTCCAGGGAAGCTCCCCTTGGGGCCTTGTTCTATAGAGGCTGGTATCACCTACTATGCATCTATGATGAGCGATTTTTTGACAAAACAAGTGAATCCAGGATAGCCTGCACGGGAGCTTACTAGAGGATATGCGTCTCTGGGACCACTCCATACTTGTCATTACTATGGAAAATACCAGTTTATGAGGAATTCGTCAATAGGATCCACAGGGTAGCCCTCAGAGAGAAACCATGGCGCCAGGAGATCCGTGCTTTTGCAGATGCCAAAGGCTTGCGGTATAATACAGGACATGCAGTAGTCCGGGCAGCTATGCCGGTTTCCTGCATAACTCGTTTATGGAGCGTACGGCATTATGAGAATCATACCCAGTGCAGCGGTAAGCGCAGCAGTAAAACACTTGTGTATCGAAGCGAACCGCCATTTGCCTGAAGATGTCCAGGCATGTATCCGAAGCTGCCGGGAACAGGAACCCTGGCCTCTAGCCCAGGAAGTGCTGGACCAGATCATCGCCAACTTTGAACTGGCCCCTTCCCTGGAGATCCCTATCTGTCAGGACACGGGGATGGCCTGCGTGTTTCTGGAAATCGGCAGGGACCTGCACTTGGAGGGGGATATCCCTGCCGCGGTGGATGAGGGGGTGCGTCAAGGGTACCGGGAAGGGTTTCTCCGCGCGTCGGTGGTAAGCGACCCCCTGGAACGGGTAAACACCGGGGACAATACCCCTGCCCTCTGCTACATTGACTTTGTGGCCGGTGATGCCCTCACCATTACCGTAGCCCCCAAGGGCTTTGGGAGCGAGAACATGAGCCAGATTAAGATGCTCCACCCTGCCGAGGGGGTCCAGGGGCTCATGGATTTTGTGCTGCAGGTGGTGGAAAGCGCAGGGCCCAACCCCTGCCCGCCGGTGGTCGTAGGCCTGGGCATAGGGGGCAGCTTTGACAAGGCCGCCTACTTAGCCAAGAAAGCCCTGCTCCGTCCCCTGGGAAGCCCTCACGGGAATCCCTATTACGCGGATCTGGAAGCCCAGCTCCTGAGGCGGATCAATGCCTTGGGCATTGGCCCTCAGGGCTTCGGAGGGGCCACCACGGCCCTCGCAGTGGCCGTGGAAACTATGCCTACCCATATTGCCGGACTCCCCTGTGCGGTCAATCTGAACTGCCATGTGAGCCGCCATGCCCGCATGGTCCTGTAAGGAGGCTCTTATGGAACACCGGATGAACCTGCCCCTGACCGGGGAGAAAGCCGCCCTCCTCCATGCAGGGGATCTCCTTTTCTTAAGCGGTATCATCTACACCGCCCGGGATGCGGCACACCGGCGCCTTTTCCACTTACTGGAAACAGGTGAAGCCCTGCCTTTCCCCCTGAAGGACGAGATTATCTACTATGTGGGACCGAGCCCGGCAAGACCGGGCCGGATCATCGGTGCCGCAGGCCCTACCACCAGTTCCCGGATGGACAGCTATACGCCTGCCTTACTTTCCTTGGGGCTGCGGGGGATGATCGGTAAGGGTACCCGTTCAGCTGCGGTGGTTCAGAAGATGCGGGAAACCGGGGCCGTGTACCTAGGCGCCATAGGGGGCCTGGGCGCGCTCCTGGCGGACCGCATCAAAGCAGCGCGGATCATCGCCTTTGCGGAGCTGGGTACCGAAGCGGTCCATTGCCTCACCGTAGAGGACTTCCCCACGGTGGTGATCATTGACAGCCGGGGAAACAACCTCTACCAGATCGGCAGAGCCGCATACATAAGCCGGTTTACCGAGCTTCCCCAAAAACCTGGGCCGTAAAGGTATAGAGCTTGGCTCCCGGGGCCTGGTATGCCTGGGGAGGCAGTCCTGCCTTGACGCAGATGTAATCCAGGTAGGCATCCAAATCCCAGCCCTGTTCCAGGGGGACCTGGGGAAGCAGAACCCCGGAACGGCCCTGGTGTATGAGGTAGAGGCCGTGGACCCCCACCTGAACCGACCGGGGATCCGGGCAGGGCTCCAGGGGAGAAAGTACGGATATTTCCAGGCGGCATTGGGGCAGTTCATCCTTGCCGAGGGGGAGAAACCGGGGGTCTCCAAAGGCCGCCTCTATGGCCATGGTACAGACGGTCTTTGCCAAAGGCTCGGAGGCGCTCATCCTCCCGATACAGCCCCGAAGCTGTTTCCCTTTATGCAGGGTAACAAAGGCTCCGCAGGACCGAGTCAAGGCCGAGTTCCCCCGCGCTTTACCTGCCGGCTCCACGGGGTAGCGGGGCGCCCTTTCACCGAGTTTGGCGGCGATGCTTTCCCTGGCCGCCGCCAGGAGGAAGTTCTGTTCTTCCTGAGTAATGGTACACATGGTATGAGTATAATCCTGCCCGTGCCCCTGATATAGAGGGGAGAGGTACGGCTCCCTTCCTCCCTTTACAGTCCCGCGCTTTCCCGGTACAGTGTTCCCAACGCAATGTATGGTGGTATATATGAAGCACATCGCCCTTACCGGCATTAAACCCACGGGGGTACTCCACATCGGCAACTATTTCGGGGCCATTAAACCCGCGCTCCATTTGGCTAAGGACTACGATGCCCGGTATTTCATCGCGGATTACCATGCCCTCAATACGGTCAAAGACCCTCAGGTCCTGTCCGCCCATATCCGGGAAGTGGCCGCAGGCTGGCTTGCCGCGGGACTCAATCCTGAGGAGGTCATCTTTTACCGCCAAAGTGCCATCCCCGAAACCTTTGAACTTACCACGATACTCATGGCCTTCACCGGCAAGGGGCTTATGAACCGGGCCCATGCGTACAAGGCGGCAGTACAGGAAAACCTGGAGAAGCATGAGGATCCTGATGTGGGGATCAATATGGGGCTTTTTACCTACCCCGTGCTCATGACCGCGGATATCCTCCTTTTTGATTCGGATGTGGTCCCTGTGGGCAAGGATCAGGTCCAGCATGTGGAAATGGCCCAGGACATTGCCCAAGGGATCAACTTTACCTATAAAAGGGAGATCCTCAAAGTCCCCAAGGCCGCGGTGCAGGCAGACGTGGCGGTGGTCCCCGGCCTGGACGGACGGAAGATGAGCAAGAGTTACGGGAACACCATCCCCCTGTTCGCACCGGAAAAAGAGCTGCGAAAACGCATCATGCGGATCGTAACCAACTCTCAAGGCGTACAGGAGCCTAAAGACCCGCAGACCTCCCAGATATACCTGCTCTATACACTCTTTGCCTCAGAGGAAGAACAAAAGACCCTGGCGAAACAGTACCGTGAAGGGGGTATGGGATGGGGGGATGCCAAGGAAGAACTGCTGCGGGTAGTACAACGGGAACTGAGCCCTTTACGAAACCGTTTTGAAGCAATCATGGCGGATCCGGCTGCCCTGGACAGGATACTTGCCCAGGGCGCTGCCAAGGCCAGGCCCCTGGCCCAGGCCACCGTAAACCGGCTGCGCCGGGCAATAGGCATTGCAGGCTAAGCCTTTGATCCAGGGCCGAATCGAACGGCCGACCTGCCGCTTAGGAGGCGGCCGCTCTATCCCCTGAGCTACTGGACCTTGGCTTAGGTATACTGTTCTTCGCGCGCCTTGTCAAGCAGGGGTTCCCCTAGGCGG
Organism: Treponema sp.; assembly: GCA_031282065.1. GTDB lineage: Bacteria > Spirochaetota > Spirochaetia > Treponematales > Breznakiellaceae > JAIRLU01. Next base: position 30,828 of record JAITEL010000048.1, on the reverse strand, counting down.
CGCGGGTCAAAGCGGAGCGACTGAGCCGCCTGTTTCAAGGTGTTTGAAACGGGCGACTCAAGGATGTGCGGGCTTAAAGGCGGGTCTGTCCAGAGATACATGGTGCGCTTCCAAAGACCGGTATGGGGGAAGCGCCTTAGATGAGCAGGAAGGAGTAGTATGAAAGCACTACAGGAGACTATCCAACGGGTATATGTAGAAAAACGCGAGGGCTTTAGCCGGGAGGCCGGGGATCTCCTCCAGGATCTCACCGGTTTTCTGGGGAGCCGCTATCCTGACCTGGCCTCCTTACAGGGAATACGGATCCTCCAGCGCTACGATGTGGCCGGTCTGAGCGAAGCCCAATGGAGGCAGGCAGTGGCCCTGGTGCTTTCTGAAGCCCCCTGCGATAGGGTGTTTTACGGCCCTTTGATTCCCGCAGCAGCGAAAGACCGGTATTTTGGGATAGAGTACCTGCCGGGCCAATACGATCAACGGGCGGATTCAGCAGAACAGTGCATTGAACTGGTAACCGGGGTAAAACCGCGGGTGAAGACCGCCCGGTTTTATCTGTTCCACTCCTCAGCTCCCCTCTCGGATGCCAGCCTGGAAGGGGTGAAACAGTACCTGATAAACCCCGTGGATTCTCGGGAGGCTTCTCCCTATGCCCTTTTCGAGGAAGCCCAGGCAGCGGTCCAGGATATTCCGGTGCTGACCGGATTTTCCCGGACTGGGGACCTTGCAGCGCTGCAAGCGCGCTATGGGCTGGCCATGTCCGAAGCGGATCTGCGCTGCTGCCAGTCCTATTTCTCCTCCTGCTCCCGGGAGCCGAGCCTGGCCGAGCTCCGCCTGCTGGATACCTACTGGTCTGATCACTGCCGGCACAGCACCTTTACCACCGCGCTGCACATCCTCAATGGGGATGAAACCAGCCTCGATCCCGGCCTCAAACAGGCCCTGGCGCGCTACGAAGCTGCCCGCCGGTATGTGTATGCCCATGGGGAAGCCCCGCCGAAGACCCTTATGGACATAGCCACCATTGGGGCAAAGGTGCTCAAGAAACAAGGGCTCCTGGAGGATGTGGATGTATCTGAGGAAATCAACGCCTGTACCGTCAAGGTACCGGTGGAATTCAGGGATGCAGGTATAAGCCGGCAGGAGCCCTGGCTGCTCCTGTTTAAGAATGAGACCCATAACCACCCTACGGAGATTGAACCCTTTGGAGGAGCTGCCACCTGTTTAGGGGGAGCCATTCGGGATCCCCTCTCCGGGAGGGCCTATGTACATCAGGCCATGCGTATCTGTGGAGGCGGGGATCCCCGGGCCCGGCTCTCTGAGACGCTTCCGGGGAAGCTCCCCCAGATCAAGCTGGCCAGGGAAGCCGCACAGGGCTTTGCTTCCTATGGAAACCAGATAGGGCTTGCCACAGGACAGGTAAGCGAATGGTACCATCCCGGGTTTCTTGCAAAACGCATGGAACTGGGGGCCGTGATGGGGGCGGTCCCCGCAGCTTGGGTGAGGCGGGAGGAACCGAAAAAGGGGGATCTGGTGCTCCTGGTGGGGGGTAAAACCGGAAGGGACGGTATAGGAGGGGCCACCGGTTCTTCCAAGGCCCATCATGGGGCATCGGTGGCCGGTTCCGCTGCGGAAGTGCAGAAAGGCAATGCCCTGGAAGAACGGAAGCTGCAGCGCCTCTTCCGTAATCCCCAGGTAAGCAGCCTTATCAAACGGTGCAATGACTTTGGCGCCGGAGGGCTTGCGGTAGCGGTGGGAGAACTGGCATCGGGTCTCAGGGTGGATTTGGATAGTATCCCCAAGAAATATACCGGCCTTGACGGGGTGGAGCTGGCCCTTTCCGAATCCCAGGAGCGCATGGCGGTGGTCCTCTCCCCGGATGCTGCGGAGCGCTTCATCCGCTATGCCCGGGAGGAAAACCTTGAGGCCACGGTCATCGCGGAAGTCCTGGCAGGCGGCCAGGATGCGGCTGCCCTGGGCCCCGGAGAAGCAGGTCCGCGGCTTTGTATGCACTGGCGGGGTACATGTATCGTAGACCTGTCCCGGCACTTTCTCAACTCAGGCGGCGCTCCCCGGTTTGCCCAGGTCCTCCTTCCCACGGGAGCCTCAAGCAGAAGTGCGCCACAGGCGCCGCACTTCTCGCCGGAGCAGGTACTGGAACGGCTGCAACAAGAACTCGGCTCCCTGCGCTCAGGAAGCAGGCGGGGGCTGCAAGAAGGCTTCGACGGCTCGGTGGGGGCCGCTTCGGTGCTCTTCCCCTGGGGGGGCAAAGAACAGGGAACCCCTGAATGCGGCATGGCAAGCCTCATCTCCACGACAGACCGGTGCAGTGCTACCGCAAGCCTTATGAGCTATGGGTACAACCCGGAGCTGAGCGGTCAAAACCCCTATAGGGGAGCCAAGGGCGCCATCAAAGAAGCCCTCGCCAAATTCGCCTGCCTGGGGGGAAATCCCTGGACCAGCCGGCTTTCCTTACAGGAATACTTTGAACGCCCGGAAAGGCCGGCCTCCTGGGGAAAACCCGCGGCCGCGCTCTTAGGGGCCTTGGAAGCCCAGCTAGCCTTGCAGGTGCCTGCCATTGGAGGCAAGGATTCCATGTCGGGAACCTATCATGATGAGGAGCAGGGCATATCCCTATGTGTTCCCCCAAGCCTGGTGGCCTTTGCCGCGGGTACGGCCCCGGCAGGGTCTATCTGTTCCGGCGCCCTCAGCGGAGCCCCGGGAAACCCCATAGTTCTGCTGTATGAGGAGCCTCAAAAGGACGAATGGGAGTGCTTTAAGGCGAATATGGAGACCCTCATGGCCCTGCACCGGGCGGGACTGGTCCGGGCGGCATACCCGGTAGGTCCCGGGGGCATAGCCGCGAGCCTGGCGCTCATGGCCTTTGGCAATAGGGCGGGCCTTGAAGCAGAGGCGCAGGCCTGCTCCCTGCTTGACCAGAGCAGCTACCAGGGCGCGGTCCTGGTGGAACTCGACGCGGGCGCCTGTTCCCCGGATGCCCTGGCCCGGAGCCTTGCAGGAGCCGGGGCATGGGCGCTTGCCGCAAAGACCATAGGAGAACCCCTTTTCAGGATACGCCTCGCCAGCGAGGCGGCAGGTGCCGGAGGCAGGAACGAAGGGACGTATGCCGTACCCCCCCAGTCCGCCACTCCCTCTACGCCCACCGCAGGTGTGCACACCGCAGGCGCGCCCGCAGATGCTGGAGGCAGGAACGAAGGGACGTATGCCGTACCCCCTCAGTCCGCCACTCCCTCTACGCCCACCGCAGGCGCGCCCGCAGGTGCCGGAAGCAGAAACGAAGGGACGTATGCCGTACTCCCTCAGTCCGCCCCTCCCCCTTTGCCCACCGCAGGTGTGCCCGCAGGTGCCGGAGGCAGAAACGAAGGAACGTATGCCGTACCCCCTCAGTCCGCCGCTCCCTCTACGCCCACCGCAGGCGCGCCCGCAGATGCTGGAGGCAGGAACGAAGGGACGTATGCCGTACTCCCCCAGTCCGCCACTCCCTCTACGCCCACCGCAGGTGCGCCGGCAGGTGCCGGAGGCAGGAACGAAGGGACGTATGCCGTACTCCCCCAGTCCGCCGCTCCCCCTTTGCACACCGCAGACGCGCCCGCAGGTGCCGGAAGCAGGAACGAAGGGACGTATGCCGTACTCCCCCAGTCCGCCACTCCCTCTTTGCCCACCGCAGGTGTGCCCGCAGGTGCCGGAGGCAGAAACGAAGGGACGTATGCCGTACCCCCTCAGTCCGCCGCTCCCTCTACGCCCACCGCAGGCGCGCCGGCAGGTGCCGGAAGCAGAAACGAAGGGACGTATGCCGTACCCCCTCAGTCCGCCGCTCCCTCTACGCCCGCCGCAGGCGCGCCCGCAGGTGCCGGAAGCAGAAACGAAGGGACGTATGCCGTACCCCCTCAGTCCGCCACTCCCCCTATGCCCACCGCAGGTGTGCCCGCAGGTGCCGGAGGCAGGAACGAAGGGACGTATGCCGTACCCCCTCAGTCCGCCACTCCCCCTATGCCCACGGCAGGTGTGCCCGCAGGTGCCGGAGGCAGAAACGAAGGGACCTATGCCGTACTCACCCAGTCCGCCCCTCCCCCTTTGCACACCGCAGACGCGCCCACCGCAGGCGCGCCCGCAGGTGCCGGAGGCAGAAACGAAGGAACGTATGCCGTACTCACCCAGTCCGCCCCTCCCCCTTTGCACACCGCAGACGCGCCCACCGCAGGCGAGCCCGCAGGTGCCGGAGGCAGGAACGAAGGGACGTATGCCGTACCCCCTCAGTCCGCCGCTCCCTCTATGCCCGCCGCAGGCGCGCCCACGGCAGGTGTTTCCCTGGCCCTGCTGCGACAGGCTTATGAAGGTCCCCTCAACAGGGTCTATCCCCAGACCTCCCAGGGAAGGACCGTAGCCGAGCAAGATCCGGGGAAGGAGGAAACCTTTGCCTTTGAGCCTCAGGATTGGCGAAACAAGGGGAGCCCTGCCGCACCTAAACCCAGGCCCCCTTTTTCCCTCCTGAACCGCCAGGGCCCCCTGGTGATCCTGCCGGTGTTTCCCGGAACCAACGGGGAATGGGACATGGCACGGGCCTTTCGCAGGGCCGGCGGGTCCACCCGCCTGCTGGTATTCAGAAACCAAAACCGGCAGCAGATTCAGGCATCCATTAAGGAATTAGCCTCAGCCCTGGGAGAAGCCCGGATACTCGCGCTCTCAGGGGGATTCAGCGCAGGAGATGAACCGGAGGGCTCAGGGAAGTTTATCGCCAATGTGTTCAGGGCGCCCCGTATCAGGGAAGGGCTGCACGGGCTTTTGGAGGCACGGGACGGCCTTATCCTGGGGATATGTAACGGGTTCCAGGCCCTCATCAAGCTGGGGCTGGTGCCCTACGGTACCTACCGTGAGGCTGACCCCGCCATGCCGACCCTGACCTGCAACCGTATCGGCCGGCATGTGTCCCGGATGGTCCGTACCAAGGTGATGTCTAACCTGTCCCCTTGGCTTGCCCAGGAAGCCCCGGGGACCATCCAGGTGATCCCCGTAAGCCACGGGGAAGGCCGCCTGGTCATAGACAAGGCCCAGGGAGAGGCCCTGTTCAAGGCAGGGCAGGTTCCTTTCTGTTATGTGAATGAGGAGGGGCTGCCCACTGCGGCTGAACCGGATAATCCCAATGGCTCGGATTTTGCCATAGAAGGGCTCACCAGCCCTGACGGAAGGATCCTGGGGAAGATGGGGCATAGTGAGCGTGCAGGAGCATACGTGCACCGCAACATTCCGGGAAACAAATACCAGGGTATTTTTGAGGCAGGCGTGGGGTATTTCAGCTAGTATCTGCCGAAGATGCCGCGGCCTTTACCAAACCTCAGCCACTTGCCGTTATTCCGCTTCCCCCCTTCTTCCAGGACTTTAAAGATAAAGGCGGCAAAATCCGGATCATTGCTGGATTCAGAAGCACAAAAGCCCAGGATTCGGAAGGGCTCTTCCAGGGAAGAATACAGTAAGCCCTGGGTAAAGGCCCGAAATGACTCTACGGCGCAAGCCCCCAGGAGGTCCGGGGCTTCCTCCCTTCCCCCTCCGGGATCGAGCTCAGAGAGGACCAGGGCCAGGGTTCCGGTTTTCTTCACCCGAAAGAGGGCGGTTAATTCCTTGACCAGGAAGAACCAGCCCTTGATGTGATCGTTGACCATGATTTCGATTTCCGTGGCCACCAGCTCTCCCGGGTGCCTGCGTACCGAAGGGGGCACACAGATGAGGAGGGCTTCATTGATATGCTCCAGGCGGTTTTCCGTTGCCAAGATAAGGGTCCGGGCCGAAACCGGGCTTCCCGGATTCCAGTGAAGGGGAATCAGGGATTCTGCCGCAGGAAGGGTCTTAGGCCCTATGGGTTCCGTAAGCCGATTGGGAATAAACGCTGCGGCAAAGTACTCAACCCGTTTAGCCGCTTCCACTGCCACCGCAGAGGACAAAGATGATTCATTTCCTGCTAGTAAGATACCCCTGGTCATACCACCAGTGTATACATCTGAGCCCCTTCACGCAATGACCTGGGCTGCACCCTGCAAGCAGCAGTACTGCTTTTCAAAGCGCGCTTTACCCTCTGGCCGGTGAACAGGAGCTCTCCGGCGCCCCGGTCAACGCAAGCAAGTCCATCGGGCAGGACAAGCCTCCCGGCCTTAGCTGGGACAAGCCTCTTGCCTTAGCTAGGACATGCCCCTGGCCTTAACTAGGACATGCTTCTTGGCTTAACTAGGACATGCCCCTTGGCTTAGCTAGGATATGCTTCTTGGCTTAGCTAGGACATGCTTCTTGGCTTAGCTAGGACATGCCCCTTGGCCTAGCTAGGACAAGCTCCTTGGCCTAGCTAGGCCATGCCCCTTGCCTTAGCTAGGACAAGCCTCCTGGCCTAGCTAGGACAAGCCTCCTGCCTTACCTAGGACAAGCCTCTTGGCTTACCTAGGACAAGCCCCTGGCCTTACCCTAGGACTAGCCTTTTATGTAAGCTGCTCTCTGCCAGAGGCAGGAACGAAGGGACTGCGCCGTGTTCCCTCACTACGCCGCCCCCCGCTACGCCCACCGCAGGTGTTGACGCAGCCTTTTAAATAGGCACAATAAGGGATACGAGCAGGATTATGGCGTTCCCTCGTTACCATGCAGGAGAGGGCAGCGGTTCCAGGAGCTATGCCTCGTATCTCCCTGAATGGAACACAAGACGTCGTAGTTTTACGCGGAGGAGCACTCTATGAGAAGTGATGTGGTAAAGAACGGTATTGCCCGGGCACCCCACCGGTCCTTGTTTAAGGCCCTGGGGTTCATTGATGAAGAATTTGCAAGACCCCTCATCGGTATTGCAGTGGCACAAAGCGAGATCGTACCCGGTCATGTACACCTGGACAGCATTGCCCGGGCCGCAGCAGAGGGGGTACGCCTGGCAGGGGGAGTCCCGGTCCGCTTCCCGGTGATAGGGGTATGCGACGGGATCGCTATGGGCCATGAGGGGATGCGCTATTCTTTAGCAACCCGGGAACTCATCGCCGATTCCATCGAATGTATGGTCATGGCCCACGGTTTCGATGCCCTTATCTGCATCCCTAACTGCGACAAGATAGTCCCTGGGATGCTTATGGCGGCAGCCCGGCTCAACCTGCCTGCGGTCTTTGTCTCCGGCGGGCCTATGCTGGCAGGAACAAAGGACGGTAAACCCCTGACCTTTACGACGGTGTATGAGGCGGTGGGAGCCGTGGCCGCCGGCAAGATGGACGAATCGGAGCTTAAGGCCCTGGAAGAGGCGGCCTGCCCGGGCTGCGGGTCCTGTTCAGGGATGTTCACCGCGAATTCCATGAACTGCGTTACCGAAGCCCTGGGAATGGCCCTGCCCGGGAACGGGACCATCCCCGCGGTCATGGCTGAGCGGCTGCGGCTTGCCAAAAAGACCGGGGTTTTGGCCCTGGAGCTGTGGAAGAAAGACCTCCGGCCCCGGTCTATCCTTACGGAAAACGCCTTTATGAACGCCCTGGCCCTGGATATGGCCCTGGGCTGTTCCACCAATACGGCGCTGCACCTGCCGGCCATTGCCCATGAAGCGGGATTCACCTTGGGGCTGGACCTTTTGAACCAGGTAAGCGCGGTAACCCCGAATCTCTGCAAACTGGCCCCGGCTAGTTCCACCCCCATCGAAGCCCTCCACGCTGCCGGGGGGGTTCCCGCAGTGCTGGGGGAACTGGCTAAAAGAAAGCTCCTGAGATTGGAAGCGGCTACGGTCTACGGCGTGCTGGGGGACAGCCTTGCGGTGAACCGGAACAGCGCAGTTATCCGGCCCATAGAGGATCCCTATTCCCCTACCGGAGGTCTTGCCGCACTCAAGGGTAACCTGGCCCCTGAAGGCTGTGTGGTAAAGCGCGGTGCCGTGGCCCCGTCCATGCTGAAGCACGAAGGGCCTGCCCGGGTCTTTGATGCGGAAGAAGCCGCCTTTGATGCGATCATGGCAGGAAAGATCAAAGCCGGAGACGTGATCGTCATCCGTTACGAGGGCCCCCGAGGCGGGCCGGGCATGAAGGAAATGCTGGCCCCTACCGCAGCCTTAGCGGGTATGGGCCTGGACGATAAGGTGGCCCTCATCACGGACGGCCGCTTTTCCGGGGCCACCCGGGGAGCGGCCATAGGCCATGTCTCCCCGGAGGCTGCCGAGGGCGGCCCTATTGCGCTGCTTGAAGAAGGGGATATCATCGCCATTGATATTGAAGGCCGGAGCATCAACTGCAAGGCCCCTGCTCAGGTGATGGAAGAACGTAAAGCCGCCTGGAAGCCCCTGCCCCCCAAGGTGCAGAGCGGCTACCTGGCCCGGTATGCCCGGCAGGTGAGTTCTGCCGCTTCAGGGGCCATTCTAAGGGACTAAGAGAGAGAGGGAGTAAGAACTATGCAGTATACAGGCGCGAGGATCCTCGTGGAAGCCCTGATTGAACAGGGCGTGGATACGGTTTTTGGGTATCCCGGAGGCGCGGTCTTGTTTATTTATGACGAGTTATACCAACAGAAAGACCGGATCCGCCATATCCTGGTGAGCCATGAACAGCACGCGGCCCATGCCGCAGACGGTTATGCCCGGTCTACCGGCAAGGTGGGGGTCTGTATCGCCACCTCCGGACCGGGGGCTACCAACCTGGTAACCGGTATCGCCACTGCGGCTATGGATTCAACACCCCTGGTGGCCATTACCGGCAATGTGGCGACCGGCCTCCTCGGTAAGGACAGTTTTCAGGAAGTGGACATAGCCGGCATTACCATGCCCATTGTCAAACACAACTGGATCGTCAAAGACGTGGGGGACTTAGCCGAGGTGGTCCGTGAAGCCTTCCAGGTGGCCGTCTCCGGCAGGCCCGGCCCGGTGCTCATTGATATCCCCAAGGACATTACCGCGATAAAGGGGGAATGGGTTCCCCGTGCCCAGGGGGAACCCCTCAGCGACCCCATTCGTAAGGCCCGGGCGCGGCGGCTTACCCGGCGCTTTGAGGAAGAAACCTTCACCGGGGAGGATATAGAGCGGGCAGTGGCCATGCTTACCGCGGCAAAGCGCCCGGTGATCTACGCAGGCGGCGGGGTGATCCTTTCCGGGGCTTCTGCCGAACTCCGGCTCCTGGCAGAGCGCCTGCAAGCGCCGGTTTCGGTGAGCCTCATGGGTATCGGGGCCATTCCCCAGGATCATCCCCTGAACATAGGGCTCTTGGGGATGCACGGGACCGTGGCTTCCAATCGGGCGGTGCAGCAAGGGGACCTCCTCATTGCCATAGGCGCCCGGTTTTCCGACCGGGTTACCAGCCGCACGGATACGTTCGCCCCGAGCGCTCAGGTGCTGCACTTTGACATAGACCCTGCGGAGATCAACAAGAACGTTGAAGCTGAAGCCTGGGTAGTGGGGGATATCCAAAAGACCCTTTCCAAGGTGCTGGAAAAGCTCCCGCCCAAGCTGGAAACGGCCTGGAAGGGGGCTATTGAGACCTGGAAAACCCTGGTTCCCAAGGCCCATACGCAAGAGGGCAGGCAGGGCCTCCACCCCCGGTTCGTCATTGAACAGACCGCCAAAGCCCTGGGAAAGGATGCCCTGGTGGTTACCGATGTAGGGCAGCATCAGATGTGGGCCGCCCAGTTTTATCCGATTACCCGGCCCCGGACCTTCCTCAACTCAGGCGGGCTGGGGACTATGGGCTTTGGCCTGGGTGCTGCCGAAGGGGCGAAGATCGCCAACCCGGATAAGCCGGTGGTGCTTTTTACCGGGGACGGCTCCTTCAGGATGAACTGCGCTGAGTTGGGTACCCTTGCGGCCTACCGGATTCCCCTGCTTATCCTTATCTTGGACAACCGGGTCTTGGGTATGGTCCGGCAGTGGCAAACCCTTTTCTACGAAAGACGGTATTCGGAGACCACCCTGGACCGGCCCCCGGATTTCGTGAAGCTCGCTGAGGCATACGGGCTTAGGGGCTACCGTGCGGAGGATGAGGGGGCGTTTACAGATGCCCTGGCTAAGGCCGTAGCGGAACTCCACCGCGGTAATGCGGCGTTGATTGACGCGCTCATCCCCTGCGACGAACAGGTGCTGCCTATGGTTCCTGGGGGTAAGCCGATTGACGAGCAAATCCTCTAGGAGTCAGGCAGGGATGTGCTTAGGGCTGTTCGGTTTAGCCCTGCTTGGGGCTTGTTCCTCTGCGCCTAAACGGCCTGTAGCGGTTTTCACCCTCAAGAACCAGGCGGGCACCCAGTTGGAACTGGTGCATAAGGCCATGGATCAGGGGAATTACGGGCAGGCCCTAAGCCTTCTTGAGGAAGCCCGGCGCCTTGCGGTGAGCAGCGATGATCCGGAACTGCTTATCCGGGAGGGACTTGCACGGGGGAATGTCTTGTACGCCCTGGGCCGTACCGAGGAGGCAGATGCGCTTTGGAACGCTGCCTTAGCCGAAGCAGAACAGGCCGGTGCAGCGGAGCTTGCCGGGGTAGTGCGGATACATAAGGCCAGAAGCATGCTTTTGGCAGACGGCACAAGCGCAGAGGCGGTCAAGACCCAGGTAAGCCGCCACCTGGCAGCCATAGGATCCGATACGCTCTCCCTTGCCTTGGGCTGGACCGTCATAGGCCTGGCGGAAAAGGAACAAGGCCGGTGGAGCGAAGCGGAAGGGGCCCTCCAAAAAGCCCTGGCTATCCATGAAAAAGACAACTACCTGGAACAGGCTGCCTATGATTGGTTTCTTATCGCATCGGTCCGTTCCAGAGCCGGACAGTATGCGGGGGCCTTGGAAGCCCTGGGAAAGGCCATAGGCTTTGACCGCCGGGCGGAGAACAGCTATGGTCTTGGCAAGGATTGGCAGGCTCAAGGGGATGTGTACGAAAAAATGGGTAAAAGCGCTGAGGCGGCCCAGGCGTACCGCCGTGCAGCGGCTATTTTCAGAGCCGTCTTTTTGGAAGAAGAAGCGCTCCAGGTTGAACGCCGCCTTAGCCCATAATGTTATATGGGGGGCCGAAGGGCCCCCCAAGCCCCCCGGAATTCTGTCCTGCTCATCTGGAGGCAAGGGGCGCTTCGATTCCTTACCGCCACTGCCCGTCAGGGGCCTTAAACCCGCTGGCGGGCTGGGGGGTGCCGCGGATGTATTTTTTCAGGATGGAACGATCATCGGAGCACCACACTATCCGTTCAAGCCGCTCCTTCACCGTCAGCGCAAAGGGCGGAAGGGGCTTGGGGTCCTCCATAACCAGGGCGTCGAATTCATACCCTGCCTCAAAAGACCCCACCTGGCCGAAGAAAGAACCCCCTCCCCGGGTGCCCAGATAAAAGGCCTCCTCTAAGCTCAGGGGCGCCTCATCCTTTGCCCCCATACACCGGCGCAGCTTGGAGACCCCAATGGCATCGCTCATGGCCCGAAAGATTGAGGTATGCACCCCTCCGGCCACATCGCTGCCCAAACCCACTGAGAGCCCTGCCTCAAGAAAGCGTCGTACCGGCGCTATCCCTGAAGAAAGGTTTATGTTTGACTGGGGGCAGTGGGCAACATAGACTCCCCGGCGCTGCATAAGCGCTATCTCCTTGCTCCCTGAATAGACACAGTGGGCCATGATAGTCGGTACCTCGCCCCCAAACAGGTCAAAACGGGCATAGGCATCCCCATAGCAGCTTGCCTCCGGGCTCAGTTCCCGTACCCAGGCGACTTCCCGCAGATTCTCCGATACATGGGACTGCACGGGAAGCCCATACTGCCGCTGTATCGCGGACAAGCGGCGCATAAGATCATCACTACAGGAGGGAATAAAGCGCGGGGTAAGGATGGCTTTGCAGCGCCGGTATGTCTTGCATTGCTCAAGCCATTGCCGGGTAGCCGCCTCAGAGCGTTCAGCATCCGCTTCCCGCAGGCTGTCGGGGCTGTTGCGGTCCATGTTGACCTTACCGACCATGCACACAAGCCCCGAGTGCTCCAGGAGCTCCATCAAAAGGAGGGTGGCCGGTACATGGACCGTCCCAAAGATGCAAAGCCGGGTATTGGGGCCTTGCTGTAAGTCCGCCACTAAGGCCCTATAGGCTCGAAGGGCGTAGCTTATATCCTGGTACTTGGCTTCTTCGGGGAAAGCCCAGGTTTCAAGCCAGTCCAGCAGTTCCAGATCCATGCCCAGGCTTCTGAAGGCAAACTGGGGGGCGTGCATGTGCAGGTCCACCAGGCCCGGTATGATGAGCTTTCCGCTGCAGTCTATGCAGGGCAGGTGCTGGTATTCCTGAGGTATGCGGGAGAACCTATCAAAGACCCCGGCGGATGTTCCCTGGGTACACACCAGAAAGCCCTGTTCCGCGGTAAAGAGGGAAGTCGGGGTCTTGCTGTAGCAGATGTCCCCTTTGAGCACAAAACTCGTCCCTTCCATGCCGCGCTACCGTTCCAGGCGGAGGATGTCCCCCACGCTAACCCCAACCCGGCTAAACCAGGACCGGGGCGTCTCCAGGGCATAGCGGGCAGAGCGGCTTGAATACAGGGGCTTTATGTTCCCCGGTTCCATATCGTGGATTTCGAGTATCCTCCCCTCAGCGGAAATAAACGCAATGGACAGGGGAATGAGGGTGTTTTTCATCCAGAAAGACAGGATCTGATCCTTCTCAAAGACAAAGAGCATGCCTTTGCCATCGCTCAGGTTCTTTCTGTTCATAAGCCCCTGGGAGCGCTCCTCATCGCTGCGGGCAATCTCTGTACTAATCGGGATGAGCGCCCCTTGGCTGGTCTCTATACTGAGCTCCCTGGTTTCAAAGTCCGGGCCTCTGGCCATACAGGTAACTGCGGTAAAGACAAAGCAAAGGCTTATGCTGATGACCCGCAGGATACGGAAACCGCCCCTAGAATCCATTCAGGAAATCCTCCCGCAGGCGCAGTTCCTGGGATTCTCTGGTTTGAGCCGTATCAAGGAGTGCCTTAAACACCGGCATATCCATGTAGCTTACGGTCAAAGGCCGTTCCAGGACGATTCTCGTGGCCTCTGATTCCCACACCGCCTGCCTGGGGTCAAGGAGATCCGGCTCCCCGTATTTTTCCACAAACACCGTGAAGATCGAATAATGATCCACCAGGTCCCTGTTCATGGTAAAAGCCATAGCAAAGAGCCTGCCTTCCTTAAGCTGAAACAATGCCCGCTTGATAAAGGAAAACCCCGCGGTCTCCACCACGTTCTGCTCCCCCAGGGGGAGGAATGAAACATCCCGGTCTCCCCGGAAGTTAAAGAGCTCGTCCGCTTTCAAGGCCGCCTTGAGGTCTTCCAGGCTCATACCCAGGGAAAGCTCCCGGTATACCCGCGGCAGTTCAGGCCTTGCTTCCGAGGCCTGGCCCCCTGCCCCTTGCGGCGTTCCCTCCCCTGCGGGGCTTTGGGCCATAAGCACAGGAGCCGCCGCTAAAGCGGCCGCCAGCAGCAGCAGATACGGCAGTCGGTACATCATGGTTTTATTCCTTTTTTCTCTTTCTCAATGTTCATACCCATACTATCGGTTACAAGCAGCGGTGAAAATACCCCGCCGGCTTCGCGGGGCTTGTCCCGGCTAGGGCAAGACTCTTGTCCTAGTTAAGACAAGGGGCTTGTCCTAGCTAAGACAAGGAGCTTGTCCCAGCTAAGACAAGGGGCTTGTCCTAGCTAAGACAAGGGGCTTGTCCCAGTTAAGCCAAGGGGAATACCCAAAGGGGGACAGGCTTAAAGGCGCTACGTGCCGGCAACCCGCCGTACCGCCTTGAGTATGTTCTCATAGCCGGTACAGCGGCACAAATGACCGGAAAGCAGCGTGCGTAGTTCTTCATCGCTGTAGCCTTTCCCCTGCGCGGCAATCTCTTCGGCGGTCATCACAAAGCCCGGCGTACAGAAACCGCATTGTATGGCCCCTTCCTCAACAAAGGCCCGCTGTACCGCGGAAAGCTCCCCATCGGCCTTGCTCACCCCTTCGAGGGTGCGGATTTCCTTGCCGTCCGCCCATACCGCAAGGTAAATACAGGCGTTAAAAGATTCCCCGTTGATGAGCACCGTACAGGCCCCGCACTCGCCGACCTGGCAGCCCTGCTTTACGCTGGTGAGCCGGTACTCCCCACGAAGCATATCCGCCAAAGAAGCCCGTACATCCACCACGGTCTGGCAGGCTCTCCCGTTGATGACACAGTGAACCTCCGCCCATTGTCTTGGACTCATAGTATACCTCCCGCATGGCGTATGGAGCAGCGTAAAGCCCGTTTCGTGAGCTCTTCCACAAGCTGTAAGCGCAGTTCCCTGCTTGCCCGCCAGCTTGAACGGGGCTGTACGTCCAGGAGGACCGCGGTCCCTGCCTCGCGTAGGGTCTCTTCGCTGAGCGCCTTCCCCTTGAGCGCGGCCTCTGCATGGGGGGCCCGTATCGGTACAGGACCTGCCACCCCAAAGCCGATGCGCACCCGTTCCAGGCGCTGCTTGTCCTGGCTAAGCCGCAGGTTCACGGAACAGCCCAGGGTGGCTATATCCAGGGCATTCCGCATGGCGTACTTCAGGTAACACCCGTAACAGGCATGGTAACTTTCCTTGGGTATGGAGATAGCGGTAAGCAGCTCTGCATGGGCCAGGGCGGTTTTTCCTGCGCCCACATAATGGGCCTGTATGGGAAGGACGCGCCTCCCCTGGGGTCCCCGGTATTCCATGAGCGCATCCAAGGCCATAAGGGTTGCCGCACTGTCTGCCGAGCTTACGCCGTTACAGGTGTTCCCGCCTATGGTACCGATGTTGCGTATCTGGGGGCCGCCTATAGAAGACACCGCCTGTACCAGCACGCCCAGGTGCGCTTGAATCAAAGGGTTTTGGGCAATATGGGAAAAGCTCGTAAGCGCCCCGATGCGGATGGCCCCGTCCTCTGAGCGGGATATGCCCCGCAGCTCATCGAGTTTCTGGATACTCACCAGCTTTGCCCCGGCAAGCCTGCCTTCCCTAATCTGAATCAATATATCGCTGCCCCCGGCAATGATGCGGGCGTCCGGGTGTTCCTCCAAGAGCGCGATGGCGTGATCCAGGCTCCGGGCTTCGTATAAGGCTTCTATATCATACATAGCCTTTCTTCCTCTGCGCTGGCGCTGTCATATAAGCCCCGCTTGCTTAAAGGCAGGAACCAAGACATGGGGGGTAAGGGGAATGCGGGGTATCCCCACCCCCGTGGCATGGAGGACTGCATTACGAATCGCAGGAGCCCCGGGCACTGCCGGCGGCTCTCCCAGGGCCTTACTGCCGTAGGCACCGCTGGGTTCATAGTTTTCCACAAAGGCCGCGGCAAGGCGGGGATGATCCATGATGGTAGCCAGTTTGTAATCGAGAAAGGTACCGTTCAGGAGCCTGCCGGTGAGGGTATCATAGAGGAGCTGTTCCGACAGGGCATAGCCTATAGCCATGCTCATGCCCCCATGCACTTGGGCCTGGGCAAGCTGGGGATTGAGCAGCTTACCGCAGTCATGCAGGTTTATCATATCAAGGAGCCGCACCTTGCCCACCGGCATGTCCACCTCAACCTCGGCAAACGCGCAGCCAAAGCTGTAGGCATTGCTCTTAGCCTGAAGGGTGGTCTCTGCGGTGAGGTGCTCTGCATGGACCGGGCTGTAGAGCACCTCGGTAGCCAGCTCTCCCAGGCTCATCACGGGCTTGTTATTGAGGGACCTCAGCACAATAATCCCCCCGCAAATATCCAGGCTAGCGGCTTGCATACCCGTATAGGTCTCGGCCAGGCTGAGGACCTTTTCCCTGAGTATCAGGGCGGTCTTATGCACCGCCATGCCTCCCACATAGCTTTGGCGGGACCCATAGGCTCCCGTGCCAAAGGGGGTAATGTCCGTATCCTGGGTACTGACCACATGGACCGCTTCCAGGGGGATCCCTAAAGTGTGGCTGGTCATCTGGGCAAAGATCGTATCTGCCCCTTGGCCGATTTCCGTTTCCCCCAGTTGTACCTGCACACTTCCGTCCTGATTCAAAACCATCCTGCAGGAAGACACTTCAATGGAAATAGGCCACACCCCGGTATTATACCAAAACAGGGCCATACCCACGCCCCGCCGCAGCGGGCCGCTCTGGTGCTGATAGGCCTGCCGCTTTTCGTCCCAGTGCATATAGGCTTTGCCCTGCTCCACACACTGCTGAAAGGAATCAAAGTAATTGACGTTCTTGGAAAAAGGATCCTTGTAACCCTGGGGCATGAGGTTCATAAAGCGGAAGTCGATAGGGTCTAGGTTAAGGGCCCTGGCCATATCGTCCATGTGGGATTCGATGGCAAACACCGTCTGGGGGGTTCCGTATCCTCGCATGGCCCCGGCAGTAGCGGTGTTCGTATAGACGGTAAATATGTCAAGCTTTCGGGCTTTTTCGTCCTGGTAGAGCTGGCGGAACACATTGGTTCCTTTAGCGGCAATGCTATGGCCGTGGGAGCCGTAGGCCCCTTGGTTGGAGTAGGCCGTATACTGGCGGGCCACCAGTCTTCCGTTGGGACGCAGGTATGAGGAGAGCCGTATCTGCATGCCGTGGCGCACCCGGGTGGCAAAGAATAGCTCCTCCCGGCTTAATTCCAGCTTCACCAAAGCTCCCCCTAAACGCAGGGACAGGTAGGCATTGAGGGGTTCATAGAGGGCGTCCTGCTTGTTACCAAAGCCGCCGCCTACAAAGGGCTTTATGATCCGCACCTTACCCCAGGGAAGCCCCAGGGCCTGGGCCACGATGCGCCTGAGAATATGGGGGATTTGGGTAGAGGAAACCACCACCACCCGGCCGCCTTCCATGTAGGCAAAGGATACCGCAGGTTCAATATGGCAGTGCTGTACTATAGGGGTCTCATAGGTTTCCTCAAAATGCAGGAGCCCTGCTTCCTCAGTGGCTTTGGCAAAATCGCCGTCTTCCATAGCGGTGTGCTTGAGTATGTTCCCGGGGCAGTGCTCGTGTATCCTGGGGGCCCCTTCCTGCATGGCTTGTTCTGGGGTGAGCAAGAAAGGATAGGTCTCGTAGTCCACCTTGATGGCCCGCAGGGCCCGGCTAGCCGCTACTTCGTCTTGGGCAACCACCGCGGCAATGTCATCTCCATACAGGCGGACATGGCGGTTTAAGAGTTTGCGGTCCGTAGGGTCTTGATGGGTAGGATCCGTTGACCAGGGGTGCCCTGCGGTGGGAAAGGGGATATCCGGCACATCGAAGCAGGTAAGGATTTGGACCACCCCGGGTATCCGGGCAGCCTCCCTCGTATCAATATGCGTTACCAGTCCGTGGGCAATGGTGGCATGGAGTACCTTTGCAATGAGGGCATGCCGCTCTACCAGGTCGTCGGTATATTTGGCCCTGCCGGTAACCTTTTCAAAGGCGTCGATACGGGGAACGCTTTTTCCTATGCTCATTTTTCAATAATAACACAAGATAAGGGGAGGATCAAAACACCTCTGGCGGACACCGCAATGCCCATCTCCCCGTTTCTTCTCTTTCGTTGCATTCCGGTAACAGGGCCTGTATTATTTTGCTTGCATGGTTAAGCCCATTAGGAACCCTCCGTTAAGCATCCTTATTTTAATGGGGGTAATCTTTTCAGTTTGAGGCATAAGTCATGTCCGGTAACATTTTTCATGAGGCAACACGAAGGCTTGACATCTTCAAAATATATATTTATACTTATAAAAATCGATAGATAATGGGGAAATGTACAATGTGTTACCAGGTTTTAACGCAATGCGGGAATTATTATTATCAACAAATGTCTTGTTGTTTGTATGACGGTTTATAAAGCAATAAATGGTATTTTCTGAATATAAGAACAAGAAATAGTATGATTATCAGTGCAGACAGAAGAACAGACATTTCCGCCTATTACTCAGATTGGTTTTTTAACAGGAGGAAGGAACGCTCCGTTAAAGAATATGCGTACTACTGCCAATTTACGCTTAATCCTTATGATAGGGATATAGAAATAAGACTCCCGTGTAAACGTGAATGTGGCTGTGTTGGAAGCATTGATATTTGTGTATATTGTTATGCAAACTACCGTTAAAGTATTGTTACAAATAATTTCAGACAACATAATCAATTTTCGCCTTTGCTTGCGGGAGAAATGAACAATAACGATGTTGTTAATGAAAGGAAATTATACTATGGTAGTCTACAATCCAGGGGGATACAAACAGGAAATGTATCCCATTCGGTATCAATCATATACAAAGAATGGTTATAAGGCACTACACCGATGAATACTCACATACAAAATCTCATCCGTATTGGCATATTTTATGACGGTTATTATTTCTACAAAGTCAGTAATTATTACAAGTACGGACACAAAAGAAAATCCAGGATAAGTATTTCCGGTTTGCATGATTTTATCCGCAACGAGATTGCGTCCATCATGGGCATAGCGGATCTGCGCCATTGCCAGATCATTGACGCCCATTACTTCCGGGGCCGTTCTTCTGCACGAGATATGGGAGAAAAAGTACAGAGTGAACGGGTATTTGAAGACATTTTAATGCGTGAAAATATCGTTACCCATTACCTTCCCTTGCGGTATGCAGGGGAAAATAACACCTGGCAGGAAAAAGGCATAGATGTATGGCTTGCCCTGGAAGCCTATGAATTGGCTATCTATAAACGCTTTGATATTCTGGTGCTGGTTGCTGGAGATGGCGACTATGTACCCCTGGTGAGAAAATTAAATACCCTGGGAACCAGGGTGATGCTTATCTGTTGGGATTACAGTTATTACAATGAAAACGGCGCCCTAGCAGAAACCAAAACATCCCGGCCCTTATTAGACGAAGTACTCTATCCAGTGCTTATGCATGAACGGATCAACCGGCAAACCCCCACAGAAAGTATCAGTGGTCTTTTTGTTAAGGAAAAGAAAGATACCGATGAGGAAGATACCGACACGAGGATTTCACTAAGCTCAAGCGGTCCCCGAAGCGATCCCGACTTGGTATCAGTCATCTGCAGCATCAAAAACGGTTTTGGATTCATCAAGGATGAAAAAACAAACAATGTCTTTTTTTATTATGATACGGTTACCAATAGGGATTTTGACGAGTTAGAGGTGGGCATGAAAGTGCGGTATCTGTGTGAAGAGGATATGGAACGAAGCAAACGGGACGGAACTCCCCGGTACCGGGCCTCTAAGGTAACGGTCATAGACTAAATCCTTCCAGGAACCCCTAGCGGCTATACAGCCACTGGGGAGTGGCGAATTTGGTTGCGGCTAATTCCCTGGCCCGCGTTTCCTCCTCCAGCTGCAAAGGCGCGGGAATACCCTCCAAGGACAAGCTCTGGCAAAAGCCTTGAGCTAAGGCATTGGCCACTTCCTCATACGCAATATCCCGGCCAAGGAGCGCCTTGAGGCTCGTTACCCGGTCTTTAACATCCCGGATACATTTATCCTTGAGTTTTTCCCGGGGAACCCGCAGCAGCTCAAACATGAGGTCCGCATGGCTGGCCAATAACAGGGTGCCGTGCTGCAAGACACAGCCCATACGCCGGGTTTGGGCATTACCGGATATTTTTCGGCCCTCCACAAGAATGTCGTTAATGCCGGCGAAGCGGGAGGAAACCCCTAAGAGGGCCAGTCCCCGGATTATCCCCGTACAGATCCTCTGGTAGGAACCCTGGAGGCTCTCCCCTGCCAGCGGATGACCGAGGGGCATGATAATACTGTAGGTAAGCTCTTCATGGTGAAACACCGCTCCCCCGCCGGAGATACGGCGGACCACGTCCACCCCATGACGGCGACAGGATTCCAGGTCCACTTCTTCGCTCAGTCCCTGGAAATACCCCACTGAAACCGCCGGGGGTTTCCAGCTGTAAAACCGTAACACCGGCAGGGACCTTCCCTGAGCAAGCCCTTCAAGGAGGGCTTCGTCCAAACCCATGTTATAGTATCCATCATGGAAGCCGCTGTTAATGAAGCGGAAAGGGAAGGGCGGCTGCATGAGCGAGCCAGAGGAGCCCGTCATGTTCCCTCCCCGGGGCGGGTCCGGGTCAAGGCAGCAAACAGCACCGACGCCAGCCCTTCCCCTGAAATGCCGAATACCTCCACCCCCGCCTCCTGCAACAAGCCGTCAAAGGCTGCGGCTACTTCCCAAAGGGACAAGCCTGCAAGCTGCTGTTCCACCCTATCAAAGCCCTCTTCGGGGCTGGCGAAGAAATCCCCCCGAATGCGTATACTTCGGATGAGCCCTCCCTCCAGATCCGCCCTGAGCCGTATGAGCTTACACCCCGGAGGTTTTCCCAGCCCTTCAAGGACCATCATGCCCCCTGCCTTGGGTCTGCTGTTGCCAGGCTTCATAGGCATGATAACTGGTCCGGGCCAGGGGGGAGGAGAGTACCCCGGCAAAGCCCCGGTTCCGTGCTTCTGCAGCATAGGCTTCAAAGTCTTCCGGGCTTAGGTATGCGGCCACGGGGATCTGTTTGGGCGAGGGCCTCAGGTACTGGCCCAGGACGAGGATGTCCACACCGGCTTCCCGTAAGGTATCCATCACCCCTAAGACTTCGGCCTTTTGCTCACCGAGCCCCAGGAGCAGGCTGGTTTTGGTTAGTCCCATACCCAAGGCTTTGGCGGCCCTCAGGGTGGCAAGGCTCTTCGCAAAAGAAGCGCGGGGGTCCCGAACCCATTGCAGGGAAGGGACGGTTTCCACATTATGGGCAATGACCGCAGGCCCTGCGGCCACCAGAGGGGCGAGTTCAGCAAGCGCATAATCAGGGATGAGCAGTTCCACCGGGATACCCGGGTTCCCGGTTTTGATGGCCCTCAGACAAGCGGCAAAGTGCCCGGCTCCCCCATCGCTCAGATCATCCCTATCCACCGAGGTGAGGACCAGATAACGCAGCTTGAGTTCCGCCGCAGCCGCGGCAATGGCCCTTCCCTCATCCTCGCGGAGATCCTGCCCCCGGACACCGGTGGAGACTGCGCAGAAACGGCAGCCCCTGGTACACCTGTCCCCCAGGATCATAAAGGTGGCGGTCCCTGCTCCCCAACAGGCCCCCTTATTGGGACAACGGGCCTCATCGCATACGGTATGGAGGCGGTATTTTTCCAGGATCCCTTCCACCTGCTTCCAGGCTGCTCCGCCGGGGAGCTTCACCCGGATCCAGGGAGGTTTTGCGGAGGGCTTAGAGGATAAAGAAGGTATATCCGAGGGAGGGAGAGCCATAGGATAGACTATAGTACAGGCAGGCCCTCAAACACCAGGGGCCCTTTGAGCGGTATCACCCCGGGCTGATCTGGTAAATCCCCCCTTCCTCGGCTACCATAGACTCCTTTTCCAGGGCTTTCAAGACTTCGTACAGGTCATCTGCGTTCATGCCGGTACGCTTACCCAGCTCCGGGAGCCTTGCAGGGCCTTGGGAGAGGAGGGACTTGATGACCGCCCCCCGGCGCTGCCGGAAAGAACCGGCAAAGGGAGACTGCCTGGTATAATGGGCGCTCTTTCGGTTAGGGTTCTGGGTTACTTTCTTTAATGCCGCGCCGTAATCCATGAGCGCCCAATACCACCTGCGGGGATTTTCCCGGTCCAGGCTGGCCTGGAGGACAGGGAGTATTTCCGTATCTTTCACCCCCTCCCGGCCCTGGAAAAAGAAATGGAGCACCGCCGCACGGATATTCGTCTCAATGAAAACCCCGGGGTAATTATAGGCAAAACAGGCAATGGCCCCGGCCGTATAAGGGCCTATCCCCGGCAGGGGGAGCAGTTCCTCCGGGGTCCTGGGCACCTCCCCGCCCTGATCCAAGGTGATGATCCGGGCGCAGGCTTTCACATACCGGCAGCGGCGGTTATACCCCAGACCGCTCCATTCCCGCAGGGCCTCCTCCAAAGATGCCTGGTGGAGCTTTTGAGGGGTTGGCCACAAAGACATCCACCGTTCCCAATAGGGGACCACCCGTTCGGTTTGGGTTTGTTGCAGCATGAATTCGGAAACCAGAACCCCCCAGGGGCTTGTAGGTTCCCGCCAGGGGAAAACCCGCCCGGCCCGTGCATAATGGGCATAGATGCTGTCCCTGAAGCTTGTATACGTTTCCGGTAAGGGGGCAGGGGGGCGCACTTCCATCACGGGCCCTGCTGCCGGGCCTGCTCAATAATACGCCGGGCAATAGCCGGGGGGTCCAGGTCATCCGTAGGGATGATGAGGTCGGCAAAGGCGTAGGCGTCGTTGTCAATGCCGTAGATCCGCAGATACCGTTCCCTGTCCTGGCGGTCCCGCTCCTGGGTAAACGCGGCTACCTTTGCCGGGATCCCCCCTTCCCGTTTCACAATACGCGCGGCTCGGGTCTCGCTGCTCGCGGTAAGGTATACCTTGAGATCCGCCTCTTTCAGGAGCCAGATAGCCAGCCGGGAACCGAGCACGCAGCCCCCCTCTTCCTGTGCCAGGGCCACCTGCCGCAGGTCCAGCTCCTTGTCCCAAGCATCATCCTCAGCCGCTAAGGCGAGGATTTCCGAAAGTTCCTTACCCTGTTCCTGAGCCAGGTTCCTGAAGGTAAGGTTGATAAACCGCAGGCCTAAGGATTGCGCCACTATCCTGCTTACCGTGGTATTGCCGCAGCCGCTTTTTCCTGATATAGCGATCCGTAGCTCTTTTTTCATGGGCCTTCACTGCCTCCTCTCTAACACATTCCCCAGAGGGCTCGCCTATGCCCCATCTGACCTTCAGCTTAGCCAAGCCCCTTGTCCTAGCTTAGCCAAGCCCCTTGTCCTAGCTTAGCCAAGACCCTTGTCCTAGTTAAGACAAGCCTCTTGTCCTAGCTTAGCCAAGACCCTTGTCCTAGCTTAGCCAAGCCCCTTGTCCTAGTTAAGACAATTATGCCGCTTCACAAAGTCAAGCACTTCATCAATATACCCAAAAGCCAGCCCCGTAACGGTGTCTGCACAGCCGTAGTAGATGGCTAAGCGCCCCGTGTCAGCGTCCACCAGGCAGGCGCAGGGAAAGGTAACATTGGGCACATCCCCGACACACTCATACAAAGCCTGAGGGGATAAGAGATAGGGCCGGGAGCGGGCAATGGGCTTCCAGGGCTGCTCCAAATCCAGCAGGGCCGCACCAAAGGAATACACAAACCCGTTACAACTGGTCAAGACCCCGTGGTAGAACAGGAGCCAGCCTTCGGAGGTTTCAATGGGTACCGGGCCTGCGCCTATCTTGGTACTCTGCCAGGCGCTTTGCCAGCCCAGGGGCGCCATAACATGCCGGTGCTTTCCCCAATAGGTGAGATCCGGACTTTCAGAATAGATGATGTCCCCAAAGGGGGTATGCCCTGAATCGCTGGGACGGCTCAGCATGGCATAGCTGCCGCGGATCTTCCGGGGGAAGAGGACCCCATTGCGGTTAAAGGGCATGAGGGGGTTTTCCAAAAGATAAAAGCGCTCAAAGTCAAAGGTATACCCGAGCCCTATACAGGGGCCATGGTAGCCGTTACACCACATGAGGTACCAGCGATCCTCGATAAAGATCACCCTGGGATCGTATTTATACTCTGCATCGGGCAGTTCCGGATCGGTCTTGCTGAACGCAATGGGCTCATCCTCAATGGCCCACTGCAAGCCGTCTTTACTGCGTCCTGCGTAAATATTCATCTGCCGGCTGGTATTATCACAACGGAACACCCCTGCAAAGCCCCCCTTAAAAGGGACGACCGCACTATTAAAAATGCTGTTTGCCGAGGCGGTCAGATTCCGGGGAATAACCGGATTCCCGGAATACCGCCATAGCACCTCATGCCTGCCTGCCTGGGGCCGCTCCTCCCAGGGGATATTCGGCAGAGACGTTCCATTGTGTAGTTGTACACCCATCATTACTCCTTACTGTTTACCTATACACCGAGCCCGCCCGTATACGCGCCGGGATGCCCCCCGGTCAGCGCGCCGGGTAAAGCCCTACTTCTTATGCCGCCGGTCAAGCTCATCCAGCACTTCTGCGACCGTAACCCCTTCCCGTGTCATAAGCGCGGTGGTGAAAAAGAGCAGGTCCGCCGCTTCCCAGACCACATCCGCATGGGTTTTGGCTGTACAGACCTCTTCGGCCTCTTCCCGGATCTTCTCGCGCACGAGCTTGTCATCCAAGGTGGCGGTATACGAACCAGGCCGCGGCTTGCTCAAGCGGTCTGCAATAATACTTTGCAGATACTCCCAGGTATACCGCCGGCCTGTTTCAAAACAGGAGTAGCCCCCCGTATGACAGACCGGTCCTGCGGCTTCCACCACCGCAAGCAGCGCGTCCCGGTCGCAATCCGCACGAAGCCGCAGGAGTCTTAGGGTATTGCCTGAGTGTTCCCCTTTCATCCAGAGGGTATTGCGGGTACGGCT
This sequence comes from Treponema sp., assembly GCA_031282065.1. Taxonomy (GTDB): domain Bacteria; phylum Spirochaetota; class Spirochaetia; order Treponematales; family Breznakiellaceae; genus JAIRLU01. Next base: position 6,535 of record JAITEL010000048.1, on the reverse strand, counting down.
GTGGAAACAGAGCCTGCCCCGGCTGAAGGATGCTGCCAAGGCCTGGGGGTCGGCAAAACCGGTCATCATAACCTGGCCGTCCGGAGACTGGGCTATGACCGGAAGCAGCGCTCCTTGGGGGGAAGCGCCTTTTTCCCAGTTCAGGGAACGGATAAAGGCCGCTCCCAGATCGATCTTGCCGGTGTACAGGGCCATGCCCAGTTGCACATCGCAGCCCAGGGCAGAAAGCGCTTCGATTTCTTCCAAGGTGGAAACCCCGCCCGCCACGGTAAGCGCGCAGGAGATCGCTTCCCGAAGACGGCGTACCCCTGTCCGGTCAATACCGGTCATGGTTCCTTCCCGCTCCACACAGGTAAAGAGCAGCCCTGCGGCAAAAGGCTCCACAGCTTGGGCAGTTTCAATGAGGGAAAGGCCGGTAGGGGTCTTCCAGCCATCTACCAGGATTTCATAATTCCCTCTGGTATCTGGCCGGGCATCCACAGCCACCATGATCCGTTCCCGGCCTATCTCCTTAACCAGGGCCTTGAGGAAGTCGGTCTTAAGCTCAAAGGCTCCTTCCGCCTGGAAGGTCTGCGGCTTTCGGGGCTCCCGAAAGGCCCGTGAGCCGATGATGATCTTCCGAGCGCCCAGGCTCACCAGTTCCCGGGCCTGCTCCAGGGTCTGAATGCCCCCGCCCACGCGGCATTCAGCCTTACGCAGGAGGGGCTTTATCATTTCAAGATTGGAGCCGTCCCCCATAGCTCCGTCCAGGTCAATCACCGCCACCTCTCCGTAGCGGTCAAAGGTTTCCGCCAATTCCCCGGCATTGTCTTGCTGTAAAACCAGGTCCCTTCCCTGTCTGAGCTGAACCACCTGACCGTGCCGTATATCTATAGAAGCAATTACCATCGGACACACCCTCCTTGTGATGCAATATACGCCTTGATTTCCGGGATACTCCTTTTCCCAAAGTGCAGCAGGGAGGCCACCAGGGCCGCGTCTGCATCAGCCCGGTCCTCGCCTCCTTCCTGGGGGGCTAAGAGCACCTGGGCGATCTGCTCCAAGGTCCCCGCACCCCCAGAGGCGATCACCGGTACCGGTACGGCTTCCAATATCCGCTTGGTGAGGGGAAGGTCATAGCCTGAGCCCGTACCGTCGGCGTCAATGGAATTGAGGAGTATCTCCCCGGCGCCCAGTTCAACGGCCTTGCATGCCCAGGCTATGGCGTCTATTCCCGTATCGATCCTGCCGCCCTGGGAAAACGCGTGCCATTGGGGCCTGCCCTCCGGGTCCTCCCCAACCCGTTTGGCGTCAAGGGATAAGACCACACACTGACTGCCATAGGCGCGGGCCATGTCCCGTAAGAGTTCGGGGTTTTGTAAGGCCGCCGTACAAACCGCGACCTTGTCCGCTCCCGCGTTCATGGCCTCTCGCATATCTGCTACCTGCCGAATGCCCCCGCCTACACACAGGGGGATGAACACTTCCGCGGCCACTTGACGGACCACCTCCAAGAGGGTAGCCCGGCTTTTATAGGAGGCCCCGATGTCCAAGAAGCTCAGCTCATCCGCCCCTTCGCGGTTGTAGAGGCGGGCGAGTTCCACCGGGTCTCCTGCGTCTTGTAAGCCCTGAAATTTGACCCCTTTCACTACCCGGCCGTCGTCTACGTCCAAACAGGGGATAATCCGTTTGGCCAAGGTCCCATACCCTGCATCACCCATGAACTAGCCCGCTCCTACGCATGGTCTGCCCAATTTTCCAGGACCTTAAGGCCCTGGATACCGGATTTCTCCGGATGAAACTGGACCGCCGCCAGAGCGCCCCGTTCTATGGCAGCGCAATAGGGCAGCCCGTACCGGGCCCGGGCAACCGTAAACTCAGGTACCTGGGGATCCGCATAATACGAATGAATATAGTAGAAAAAGGTATGTTCCCCCATCCCCCGGAAGAGCTTAGAAGCCCACGGGGCTTGAGCAAAAAACGTGCGGTTCCACCCAATCTGGGGAACCTTCCGTCCGGGGAAACGCCGGACCCTGCCGGGGATCACCTGAAGGCCCTGCCATACCCGGCCATCCACCGCAGGGGCCTCTTCAGAGGAATCGAAGAGGAGCTGTAAGCCGATACAGATCCCCAAGAAGGGCTTATCCGCGGCGATCCATTCCCTCAGGGCCCCGGCATAACCGGATTGTTCCAGGGCTTCCATAGCAGAGGCAAAATGACCGTCTCCAGGGAAGATGATGCGCTCAAAAGGGGAAGCCCCAGGCACCGGGGACAGTTCTTCCGGCCCTAAGGCAAAGCGGGCGGCAAGTCCAAGCCGCGCTAAGGCGTTCATCACGGAACCCAGGTTCCCTGCGCCGTAGTTCACCACCCCTATCATACCAAGACCCCTTTGGTAGAGGGCACCAGGTCGGGGGCACAAGGATCCCGGCTCACCGCCTCTTTAAGCGCCTTGGCCGCAGCTTTGAACAGGGCTTCGATCTGGTGGTGATCGCTGCGTCCCCGGAGTATGTCCAGATGGAGCGTAGCCTCTGCCCCTTGGACAAAACCCTGCCAGAAATCCTCCACCGTGTCGGTCTGGAATGAGGAAGTACCGGAAACCAAGGGGATCCCGGAGAGCTTGGCCTGAAAGACCAGGAAGGAGCGGCCTGAAAGGTCCACCACCGCCCGTGCGAGGGTTTCATCCATAGGGAAGAGGGAGCTGCCATTGCGGCGAATTCCCCGCTTCTCTCCCAGGGCCTGGGCGAAACAGCGGCCCAGGACTATACCGGTATCCTCTACCAGATGGTGCTGATCCACGGCAATGTCCCCGGATGCCTGCACATACAGATCAAAAAGCCCATGCCGGGCAAAGGTGCTCAGCATGTGTTTCATAAAGCCAATGGGATAATCCAACTGTATCTTTCCGCAGCCGTCCAGGGAGAGCTTTATGAAAAGGTCGGTCTCTTGGGTGCTGCGCCTGATTTCAGCCATTCTCTCCATATACTCATCTCCTTCCCCCCAGGGGGCAGCGTCCTTTGCGATGGCCCAGACGCACTTCCGGGGGGCTTGGGGGACCTTTCGGCCCCCCATACCTTTAAGGTACCACTTTCCGCAGATCGTATTCCACAATATCCGCAGCCCCCAGCTTTTTCAAGCGGGGAATCATCGCGGGAACGTCGCTTTTCTTAACGGCTATCTTCACCGCGTAGCCGCTGTCCCCATAGAGGGGCGCCACGGTGGGACTGCGCATACTGGGAAGCCCCGTAACCAGCGCGGCAAACTGGGACTTACTCACATTCATCTCCAGCATGACCCGCTCCCTGCCGTCGAGGACCGCCTTAAACAGCATGGCCAACTCCTCAATACGGGTGCGTTTTACCTCATCGGCCATAGCCAGGGGAGAAGCAACGAAATGGGTGGAGGATTCCACGAGGGTGGCGATGATCCGCAAGCCGTTATCCTTGAGGGTTCTCCCGGAAGCGGTGTTGTCGATGATCATGTCCGCATCATCCGGGGGAAACACCTCGGTGGCACCGTAGGTTCGCAGTATCCGGTAGGGGTAGCCTGATGCCTGGAGCCACTGTTCGGCAAGGTGCACATATTCAGTGGCCACCCGCAGCCGCCTGGACTTAAGGGCCTGCTCGTCCAGGTCCGCGGGAACTGCCGCCACAATACGGACCTGGTCAAACCCTAAGTCCATGATTTCCTGTACCTGAGCCCGGCTCTCCTGGATCCAGTCAAGGCCGGTGAATCCCGCATCATGGCTGCCCAGCTCCAAAAGCTCCCCGACATTCTGAGGCTTCATGATCTTCCCCGTAAGCCAGGGTGCGCCAATCAGGGGCCGGTAGGTTCGTTCCGTAAGGCTTATAGGGAACCCTGCCTCATCGAAAAGCCGGGCCACCTTATCAAAAATACGCCCCTTGGGTATCAAAATACGCAGTATATCCCGCATAGACTCAAAACGCTCCATTCCAAAAAAAAGCCGTGGACTCATCCACGGCCTAGGTGCCTTGAGGCTACCTCTTAATACACCGGATGCTGGCAATGCTTGAATATCTTAAGATGGCGGTAAAACACCAGAATCCGGTTCATGCCGTTCAGTCTAAGGAACTCCTGCAAAAGAGTCAAGCCCCCGCATTGCGCCCTCCTGTTGCAGCCGCTCGATAAGCTGCTCCAGAGTAAGCCCTTCCTGGTTGGTCCGCGTGTGCAGATCCCGCAGGGTCAGGGGATCTGCCAGGGGCTCTGGCCCCGGAATCACCAGCCAGCGGGCGCTCTTCTTCTCGGCCAGCATGGCTTGTTTCGAGGGTTTTCCCGGCTCAAGGAGCACCTCACAGGGGATGCCCCCGTGCCGGAGGCGGGCTGCCAGGGCCTGGTAGTGCCCTGCCTCACCTTCCTCCATGCAGGCAATGGCAACACGGGTATAGGAGGCGCGAAAAGGGAGCGTTCCCCGGGCCTCCAGTGCAGCCATAAGGCGGTCGAGCCCGATGGAGGAGCCCACCCCGCGGATGGTCTCCCGGGAATAGAGGCCCGCCAGGTTATCGTACCTGCCCCCGGAACACACCGAGCCTATATCCGGCGCATCGTGCAGAAAGGTTTCGTAGACCACCCCGGTATAGTAATCCAGGCCCCGGGTAATGGAGGGATCCAGCACAAAGGAAGATGCCGTACCCGTATCCGCCATGAAACGGCGCAGCAGGGCAAGGCGCTGCACTTCAGGAGAAGCTTCCCCGACTGCCTGGGCAAGGCTTGCCAGGGTTTCCTCAAAGCTGCCCTGAACCTGGATAAAGCTCAGGATGTCCCTGGCCCTGGCACGGTCAAGGAGCCCTGCAAGCAGGTCCTCCGTGGCTTCCCTGCCTATCTTCGCAAGCTTATCCACGGTTCTCAGGATTTCCACGGATTGCTCCCCTGCGCCAAGACGGGAGAGGAAGCGGTTGAAAAGGCCCCGGTGGTTCAGCCGGATACATACGTCCCCTACCCCAAGGCCGAGCAGGGCCGTACGCATGATAAGGAGGATTTCAAAATCCGCAGCCGGGCTGTCGCTGCCTACGATATCAAAGTCGCATTGGGTGAACTCCCGGTACCGGCCCCGCTGGGTATTTTCCCCCCGCCATACCTTGGCTATATGGTAGCGCTTAAAGGGCAGGGACAGTTCCCCCCGGTGTTCTGCCACAAACCGGGCAAAGGGTACGGTGAGATCAAAGCGCAGGGCCACGTCTCTGCCTCCCTTATCCGTAAAGCGGTATATCTGTTTTTCTGTTTCTCCGCCGCCCTTGCCTAAGAGGATGTCTGCGTATTCCAAAGCAGGGGTATCAATCGGTACGAAGCCGAAAGACCGGAAACAGGATTCGAGCTTCTCCAGCAAGGCCCTGCGGGCAATCTCCAAAGGAGGCAGGAAGTCCCTAAAGCCTTTGAGGATTCTCGGTTCAATGAAAGTAGCCATAGCTCATGGTACTCCAGAAGCGAAAACTATGGGAAGTAGGAAGGATGCACGGCTGCCGGGAGCACGCAGGAGGCCCTGTACCGCGTTCGGGAGGCTTACCCGCTTATGCCTCCCCCCAGGGCGGCGGGTTAGAACATCGGGGCTGGAAGTTCGGTTGCCGGGGCTGGGGGAGTGGATTGCTTCGCTTTGCTCGCACAATGACGGGGCTAGGGTCTCCCGAATGTTGGGGGTGGCGGGGAGCGCAGTGAACCCGTCATTGCGAGGGGCGCAGCCCCGAAGCAATCCAGTCCGGAAAGTCCCCGTTCAGACCCCCAGGGCTGCGGGAGTGGATTGCTTCGCTTTGCTCGCAATGACGGGGCTAGGGTCTCCCGAATGTGGGGGGTGGCGGGGAGCGCAGTGAACCCGTCATTGCGAGGGGCAAAGCCCCGAAGCAATCCAGTCCGGAAAGTCCCCGTTCAGACCCCCAGGGCTGCGGGAATGGATTGCTTCGCTTTGCTCGCAATGACGAGGGGCTCCCCTGCAATGACGGGGGGCTTTCCTCATTGCGGGGGGCGCAGTGAACCCGTCATCGCGAGGAGCGCAGCCCCGAAGCAATCCAGTCCGGAAAGTCCCCGTTCAGACCCCCATGGCTGCGGGAGTGGATTGCTTCGCTTTGCTCGCAATGACGGGGCTAGGGTCTCCCGAATGTGGGGGATGGCGGGGAGCGCAGTGAACCTGTCATTGGAAGGGGCGCAGCCCCGAAGCAATCCAGTCCGGAAAGTCCCCGTTCAGACCCCCAGGGCTGGGGGAGTGGATTGCTTCGCTTTGCTCGCAATGACGGGGCTAGGGTCTCCCGAATGTGAGGGGTGGCGGGGAGCGCAGTGAACCCGTCATTGCGAGGGGCAAAGCCCCGAAGCAATCCAGTCCGGAAAGTCCCCGTTCAGACCCCCAGGGCTGGGGGAATGGATTGCTTCGCTTTGCTCGCAATGACGGGGCTAGGGTCTCCCGAATGTGGGGGGTGGCGGGGGGCGCAGTGAACCCGTCATTGCGAGGGGCGTAGCCCCGAAGCAATCCAGTCCGAAAAGTCCCCGTTCTGCTATCAAGGGATCTGACTTGGCCACGTCAATAGGTATGACACGGGCCATGTCATAGGTGCTG